>CAZLUZ010000058.1:0-25510 GCA_964562825.1 uncultured Akkermansia sp. | reverse complement strand
GCTACGACAGGGAAGCGGTCAGTTCGCCTGGATGGATCGACGCGGACGAACGTAAGACACGGCGACGCCGATCAGGAGCAGGAGGACAATACCGGCGGCCGGTTCAGGGATCGCACCCACCTGAATATCCGCCCCCGAAGTATCCCACGCCCAAGATTGGATGGAGCCCACGCTGCCGTCGTCGCGGAAGACCACACTCATCCACCCCTTGTAGTTGTCGGTTGCGGGATTGAGGCTAAAGCCGATGTAGCCCGTGGTGTTGTTCTGGAACTGAGTCGCTCCCGCACCCATGTGCCCGGTCGATCCGGAAAAACCGGAAGGAAAAACACTGGTGGAACTCACCAAATCCCCAACAGAGAGGTTGACCAAGTCCGCATTCGTCGCCGCGGAGGCGGTCACAGGGGTAAAGGTGTCGCTCGTTCCCACCGAAGCGCCTCCGAAAAAGGGGTTGATGTCCCAGTTCGCAGGTTCCGAGAAGCTCGTGGTAAAGGCGGTGGCGTCCAGAGAATTCGTAAAGTCGATGTAGACGCCACCGAAAGTATCCGGAATGGCGATATTCTGAATCCCGCTGTAGACGATGCTGCCGGAGACGGTTGCTGCCTGCAGCAAAACCGCGAAAAGGATGGCACATTTCGTTTTCATCTGTCTGTTTGTGTTCGGTTTCGTAAAAAATGCTGGAAAGGGGTGTGTTAGTTCCCCCGGGCAGCAAAAAGCCACCCCGAATCCGTCGCGTTGTCGTTGTAAACCCGAAAATCCAGGTCAACAAGACGACATCGGTGACCATTTTGTCTCAAAAACCATCGAGGGCAAGGGGCTTCTGTCAAATTCGATCTCTGGGACAAACAGCCGCTCGCCCTCATTCATCGGCGGATTATTGGCGCAAACCCTCCCAAACCAAGGAATTTTGTCATATTCGCCACGCAATTTTGCTTGCGCTGACCAAGCTCCTCGAAAAAGTGGAAATCATGAAGATCTTCACACACAAAAATTTGTACCTTCAGCTTGCCATCGGATCGGCGATCGTGCTTGCCACCGGCGGCGCGCAGGCGGCCCTCCTGGTCAACTCCTTCAACTCCACCGTCACCGTGGATTTCGACAACACACTTGCCGGAGTGAACAACGGAACCTTTGCTGGTGCGGGATTCACCAACGGTGCCACGTCAGCGGGGCAACTCGACTCCGACGCCTGGAGGGTGAGTGGGCTCTCCGACGGGTCAGTTGCCTTCGGCGGGAGCGGGACTACGGGCGACTTTGCCCGCGGAACCAGCACGGGCGGCGAAAGCACCGGGGGCATCTATGCCTTCAACCTCGGAACGGACGCGGCTCTTGGAGTCCAGCCCGCCGGCAGCGACTTCACCGCGGGAGAATTCGTTCTCCGCATCCAGAACAACACTGGTTCGCAGGTCGACCTCTGGGACCTCTCTTACGACCTCTGGGTCAACAATGACCAGGGCCGGGGTAACACCTTCGACTGGGCCTACTCCACCGATGACGCGACCTACACGCCTATCGCCACCTACACCTCGCCCGAGGTTGCCGACGCCCTTGGCTTCACCAACGTGGCGAGTCCCTCGACGTCCAGCCTCGCTGTCTCGGTGGCGGACGGAGACTTCCTCTATCTCCAATGGTTGGGGGACGATGCCGTGGGAGGTGGCAGCCGCGACGAGTTCGCCATCGACAACATCGCGGTGACCGCGGTCAACGCCATCCCCGAACCGTCCTCCGCTCTCGGGCTTCTCGCCATCGCCGGGTTTTTCGGCCTCGTGGCTCGCCGGCGCCGTCCCGCAACGGTCTGATCGGACTCGAAAAGAAGATTTGCGTTTCTTTCCACGCGGTCACCCCATCATCGGGGTGGCCGTTTTTTTTTGACTGCGCAGACACCGCCAAGTCGTCTACAGCAGGATTGGGAAAAGAGCGGCTACCGGGCCGGCCGCGCTCCCTCCTGCGAAACCACCGGCCTCTGCAGAGTCGGCTCCAACCAGAGCCCCCAATCCCCACTTTCGCCGTCGCCGGCGTCTTCCACCAACAGTTCCAGACTCTTCACCCCCCGCAGATCGATTTCATAGGCATGAAGTTGCCCGGAGCCGGTCCGGGGTGAACGAAACACCTCTCGATCATCGGCGCGGATGACAAACACCACCGAGCCCCCCGGCCGGGAGGGCAAGCCGCATTTTCCCCTGAGCTTCTCCCAGTTGCCCGCGCTCAGATCAAAGCGAAACCGCGACGCGGCATGGGCGTAAATGCCCGTCTCGAAAATCTCGCCCCCGGAAACGAGCAGGGGCTCCGGCCCAGGCAGATGATCGAAAGCCGGCCGACCCCAACCCACCGACGCCTCCTCGGTCCGGACCCGAGACAAGGGATAGGTCCCTCGATCCGCCGGAACATCACCCGCGGAAAGGACCTCCCCGGGGAAAAACTTTCCACGAAAAATCGCATCGGCCACCCTCCGTTCCATCGACCCGGGATCGAGACGGGAAAGCAGAGCCTCGGCCCGCAGCCGGTCGTTCGCCCGCAGGGCCTGGGCGAAGGGCCGCAATTCCAGGGCCACCTGCATCGCGGAGATGTCCACGGCCCCATCCGCCCCCACCCGGTAGGTGGTCCGCCAAGTGGAAGTGGCCCCGTTGACCAGGCAGGCCACCAGCCGAAGATCCGCGGCCTTCCCCGGGACCAGCGCATCCGCCCGGAGCACGAAAGAACCGTCGGGGCCGGGAACGGCGGCGACAGTGCGGGCATTGTAGTCAGAGCCGCCCTCGGGATCGAGGTAGCCGACCAGGCCATAAGCAGGCAGGGAAGACTCCACCCGACCGGTGAGCACAAAACCCGACTCCGCCAGCGCCACCCTCAAATCGCGAAACTCCGCTCGGACCGGCAGGTTCATCCCCTTGACCGATCCCGAGAAGAGGGGCTGGGAAGCCAGGCGCAGCGCATGGGCGAAGGTGAGAAAGGACCCTTTGCCCTCACCGCGCAACTCCTCGAAATAGGTCAGGTTGCCTGCCCCCATCAGGGCGGTGCCATACGCCGCGGCCTCATCGAGACGAGCCCGGTTGTGGGGCAGCGAAAAGGCATGACCCATCTCGTGAGCAATTCCCCCGATAAAAATCGAATTGTGTTTTCCCAGCGAGATCCGTCCGTATTGCCCGTCGCGAATGAGGGGAGCCTTCAGGGGAAGATGGCGGGGATCCAGTTGAGGCGAATCGAGCTGCCATGCCGTTCCCGCGCGATGGGAGCCCCCCGCGTAGTAGGGACTCCGATGGGTGAATGTCCCCTCCTCCGGATCCCACTCCGCCAGGTTGGTAAAGATGAGAATCGTCTCTCGTTCTGCGTCGATTCCCGCCTCGCGGAGCACGGCCGCGCAGTCCTTGCGGATGCGCTGTCCGTCCGGGCCGCCGTAGTCGAGAAAATCGCCATCCCCCGTGGCCCGGTGGATGCGGACCTGTCCGGAATCATCACGATCGAGCCCGAAGGTGCGCCGACCGAACCCATTCCGCTCCATCTCATCGGCGTAAAACCGACGGATGTGTTCGAGGATCCGCGGAAGTCGCTCCCGATAGGCTTCAGGAAAATCTCGGTCCCTGGTTCGCCAGCAGACGACGTGAACCACCCGCTTCCCCGGAAGCGGATCGGCAGCATGCCAGCGATCGAGAATCGCTCGGGCCGCCTCCGCCTTTCCCCGGTCGGCGGAGAGCGTCGTCTCGCCGGGGAGAGCAGTCAGGGACGGACTCAGCACGAGGAGAACCCCAAAAAGCCGAGAAGCAAAGAAACGAACACGGTGCAGCATGAGGACGAGATTATCCCTTCGACCCGACGGGTTAACAAGCCTGCCCTCGCGGCGAGAGGCTCCCTCGCTCATTCGATCGGGGCGCCGTCTCCAACCGGGAGTGCAACGGATCAGGGAAAATAGCGCCCGAAAAATCCGGAATCCCGGCATTACGAGCCGACTGCAACCGGGGGGGATGAAGTCCAGCGGTTCCGGAGCGAAGCGCGGTGTTGTTTCCCAGGTATCCTTCTCTCGACCCATTTGACAAGAACCCTCCAAATCGCCCTGCGACGCCCCTTCCGGCCACGAAAAAAGCCCTGCCGGCGACGGCAGGGCTTTGGCAAACCAGAGATTGGAAAATGCCGCGTTCCGTTTAGAAGCCGAGGCGTGCACCAACCACGACATTGTGGGTGACGAAGCCGTCGCCGCTGATGGGGAGGATGATGGAGTAATCCGTATCCGTGATCCCGAGCAGCTTGTACTCGCCGAAGATCGTGAAGCAATCGCTGACGGGCACGTCCACACCCGCCTTGAACTGGTAGGCGAGGGTCGTGTCATCGGCCTGGAGCCCAAAACCGAAGGCTTCGAGATTCCACTCGACCGAGGCGAAGCCGAGACCAGCACCGATGTAAGGGGTAAATCCATCGCGAGGGAACTCCTTCACGATATTCGCCATGAATGCGTTGATCTCCATGTCTCCGTCGAGAGCAGCTCCGAAGGTCGCACCTCCGACAGAAGCCGAGCCGCGATCGAAATCGCTGGAGCTGTGCAAGCCCTCGAACTCGAAGCGAGTTCCGCCGGCGAAGCAGGAGTGGATACCGACACCACCACCGATGATGAATCCTTCGTCCAGTTCCCCATCCAGACCAATCGAGGACTGGCCCAAGAGGAGTTGACCGAGAATCGGCGGAATGTCCAGATCCGCATCGATGTCGTAACCAAAGGTCACGCCGCCATAGGCGAAGATGTATCCGGTCTTCTTGGAAGAGCAGACCGGATCCGGCAGGCAAACTTCACCGGCAAAAGCGGGCAAAGCCATGGCGACGAGCGCCACAAGGTTAAGAGACAGTGTTTTCATGGTCATGTATGGTATGGATAACTTAACTATCCGTCTCTTTGTAAGGCTCGGTTTTCCGAATAGCAAGGAGAATTGTTCTGTTCGGGGGCTTAAACTATCATATCCTTCTGATTTTTAGGGGGTTAGAGCGAGATTTTTTCTTCCCCGAGGCGAGTTTTCGGTGGAGGTTAGGGGCCGAATCCTGCCTCATGAATCACCGCAACCCCCTGAAAATCGCTCTCGTGCAGCAGCGCAACGAAGAGAGTCGGGCGAAGAATCTGGCTCGAACTCTCGACAACATCGCGGCGGCAGCGAATTCCGGAGCCCGACTGGTCTGCCTCCAGGAGTTGTTCGACACCCCCTATTTCTGCCAGGTGGAGGACGAAAATTTTTTCGGGCTGGCCGAGCCGATTCCCGGTCCCCTCACCGAGGCCCTCTCGGACGCAGCCCGTGAACACGAGGTCGTTATCGTCGCCCCCTTCTTCGAGCGCCGGGCGGCCGGGCTCTACCACAACGCTGCGGTGTTGATCGATGCGGACGGCAGCCTGCGGGGGCACTACCGCAAGATGCATCTGCCCGATGATCCCCAGTTTTACGAGAAATACTATTTCACCCCGGGCGATCTCGGCTTCCGCGCGTGGGATACCGCGGTGGGCCGCATCGGTGTGGCCATCTGCTGGGACCAGTGGTTCCCCGAGACCGCCCGGCTCCTCGCTCTCGACGGCGCCGAGCTGATCGTTCTGCCCACGGCGATCGGTTGGATCGATCCCGATCCCGAACCGGTGCGGGCAGCCCAGCACCGTTCCTGGGAGACGGTGCAGCGGGCCCACGCCATCGCCAACGGGGTATTTGTCGCGGCTCCGAATCGAGTCGGAGTGGAGACCTGTGCCACCGGGCAAAGCATCACCTTCTGGGGACAGAGTTTCGTGGCGGATCCCGCCGGCGAAGTCGTGGCCCGGGCCTCGGCCGACAAGGAGGAGGTCCTGCTGGCCGACTGTGATCTCTCCCGGATCGAAGCGCAACGTATCGCCTGGCCCTTTCTCCGCGATCGCCGCATCGACGCTTACTCCGGTCTGCTCCGGCGATTCGGCCGGACCGACCCTCCATCCCCATGAATCCGGAACTTTTGTCCCCTTCTTCGGCTCCCGCAGCGGAGGGATTTGTCTTCCCTCCCGAGTGGTTCCCCCATGAAAGCACTTTTCTGAGCTGGCCCAACCGTCGCGGTGCCAGCTTTCCCGGGGAGGCGCTGGACCGCCATCTGCCCATCTTCCATCGGCTGGTCGCCGCCCTTGTCGACGCGGGCGAGCGGGTCACGATCCATTGCTCCGAACCCGAAGAGGAAGGGGAAATCCGCTCCGCCCTGTCCGCCCGCGTCCTGCCGTCGGTGAAGTTTGCCCCGGTCCCCACGAACGAACCCTGGTGTCGCGATCACGGGCCCACGGTGCTGCGACGGCCGGAGGATGGCGCCCGCCTCGCGGTGTGTTGGAACTACAATTCCTGGGGAGAAAAATACCCTCCCTGGGACCTCGACGCCGCGGCCGGCCGGAGCATGGCGGAGGCGTGCGGACTGGACATCTGGGACCGGCGCGACATCACCCTGGAGGGCGGTTCCCTGGAAACCGACGGCCGTGGGGTGCTGATGGTATCGGCCTCCTCGGTGCTCACGGCCAGCCGGAATCCCGGCCGAAGCCGCGAAGAGCTGGAGGAAGTCCTGCGTCAGACCACCGGGGCGCGCGAGATCCTCTGGGTGAACGGCGAGGTGCCCGGGGATGACACCGACGGCCACGTCGATTGTTTTGCCCGGTTCGGTTCCGACGGATCGCTCCTGGTTCTGGACCCGCGTGGCGCCGACGGAGAGGAAGGACCTCTCTCGCTTAATGCCCGCCACCTGGAGGCGTGGGCCCTCGACAGGGGGCGCCCTTTCCGCCCGCTGCCCCTGCCCGAACCGGTGACTGATGCCGGGGCGCCACTGCCGGCGACTTACGCCAATTTTTACGTGGCCAACCGGGCCGTGCTCGTTCCCAGCTTCGGCGATCCCGGGGACGAGGCGGCCCTCGCAGCGATCGGCGCGGCATTTCCCGACCGGGAGGTCGTGGCGTTTCCCTCGCGCGAACTCATCTGGGGACAGGGGGGCATCCACTGTCTGACGCAGCCCCTACCAGCCCAGCACGTAGGCGAACACGAGGGGGGCAACGATGGAGGCGTCTGACTCGATGACGTGGCGGGGCGTGTCCACTCCCAGCTTGCCCCAGGTGATTTTCTCGTTGGGCACCGCCCCGGAATAGGAGCCGTAGCTCGTGGTGGAATCGCTGATCTGGCAGAAATAGGACCAGAGGGGTACCTCCTCGAGCCCCACATCCTGGTGCAGCATGGGGACGACGCAGATGGGAAAATCCCCTGCAATCCCTCCCCCGATCTGGAAGAAGCCGATGCCCGACTCGGCGCTGGTGCGGGTATACCAGTCCGCCAACGACAACATCGCCTCGATGCCCGAGCGGACCGTGCCCGGGTTCTTCACGTTGCCCCGGATGCAGTGTGATGCGAAAATGTTGCCCGTGGTGCTGTCCTCCCAACCGGGCACGAAAAGGGGCAGATCGACCTCGGCGGCGGCGGCGAGCCAACTGTCCCTGGGATCGATCTGGTAGTATTGCTCCAGCCGGCCCGACCGGAGGAGCCGGTAGCAAAATTCGTGAGGAAAAAAGGATTCCCCCCGCGCATCGGCACTGCGCCACTCCTCCAGGATGACCCCTTCGAGCCGGCGAAAGGCTTCCTCTTCGGGAATGCAGGTGTCGGTGACCCGATTGAGATGCTGATCCAGGAGCGCTTTCTCGTCCGCCGGAGTCAGGTCCCTCCAGCCCGGGATGCGGCGATAGAAATCGTGGGCCACCAGGTTGTAGAGGTCCTCCTCCAGATTCGCCCCGGTGCAGCTGATCGCGTGAACCGCGCCGCGGCGAATCATCTCGGCGAGGGACACGCCGATCTCCGCGGTGCTCATGGCGCCGGCGAGGGTGAGAAACATGCAGCCTCCGTCGTCGAGGTGTTTCCGGTATCCCCGTGCCGCATCGAGCAGGGCGGCGGCGTTGAAGTGGCGGAAATTGCGTTCGATGAAAGCGCTGATCGGGGCGGGTTCGTCCGAGTGCGGGTTCATGATTCGAAGTAGGTATACCCCGCCATGCCCTCGCGAAAGGCGTCCAGGGCGGTGCGTCGTTCCGTCGGGGTGATGCGCCCCTCACGGATCGCGGTCTCGGCCAGTTCGCGAAACTGATCGACCAGCTTTTTGGGATCGTGTTCGACATAGCTGAGCACATCGGCCACCGAATCGCCCTCGACCTCGCGGGAGATGCGAACCTTTCCGTTCTCGACTTCCACACTGACAGCGTGGGTGTCGCCGAAGAGATTGTGGAGGTCGCTCAGCGTCTCCTGGTAGGCGCCGACGAGAAAGATCCCGATGTGGTAGGGTTCCCCCCGCCGGATGCGGTGCAGGGGCAGGGCGTCGAGGATCTCGGAGTCGGCGGCGTACTGCTTGATCATCCCGTCGCAATCGCAGGTGAGATCGTGGATCACCGCATGGCGATCGGGCCGCTCGTCGAGGCGGTGCAGAGGCATCACGGGGAAGATCAGGTCGATGGCCCAGGAGTCGGCCAGGGACTGGAAGATGCTGAAATTGCCGTAACACTGATCCGCGAGCAGACCTGTCATCTCCCCGATCTCCGGGGGGGGGTAGCGCAGTTCTTCGCTGGCGGTGACAACCCGGGTCATGGTGCTCCAGTAGAATTGTTCGCAGGCGGCGCGCTGACGCAGGGTAATCTCTCCGGAGAGAAAGAGTTCATGGAGTTCCTCGCGGTGGCGGGTGGCCCGGCCGAGGACGGCGAGCAGGTTGTCGGCGTCGACCTCCTCGATTTCCGCGAGGGCCTGAAGCGCCTCCGGGGAATCCTCGGCCAGGACGAGACTGTCCCGACTCTCGAAGGGATTGACGTCGATGATGCGGACGGCGAGCATGGCGTAGTGCGCGACGATGGCGCGCCCGCTTTCCGTGACCAGATCGGGATGGGGCACCTTGCTCTCGTCGGCGACCCACTTCACCGCGTCAACGATGGTCTGGCAGTATTCCTCGATGGAGTAGTTCGAGCTGTTGGGACGGGTGGATCGGGAACCGTCGTAGTCGACCGCGAGGCCGCCGCCGAGGTTGAGCAGGCCCATCGGAGCGCCCTCGCCGACCAGACCTGCGTAGATGCGGGTGGTCTCCTCGACGGCGCGGCGGATGATAGTGAGGTCGGGTATCTGAGAACCCTGGTGGCAGTGGAGCATGCGCAACCAGGAGAGGCGGCCCTTCTCCTTGAGCCGATCCACCGTCTCGACGAGTTGAGCCAGGTTCAGTCCGAAGGGGCTGCGTTCTCCGCCCGATTTCGACCATTGCCCCGCGCCCGAGGCGGAGAGTTTGACCCGGATACCGATGATCGGTTCCACCCCGACCTCTTCAGCGCAGCGCTCGATGGTCTCGAGTTCGCTCGACATCTCGATGACGAGGACGACGCGCAAGCCCATCTTCTGCCCGAACAAGGCGAGCCGAATGAATTCCTCGTCCTTGTAGCCATTGCAGACGAGGAGAGCTTTCGGGTCCTTGAGATAAGAGAGGGCGCAGATCAGTTCCGGTTTGCTGCCCGCCTCGAATCCGTAGTGAAAGCGTTGGCCGAAAGCGGAGACCTCCTCGGCGACCTGTTGTTGCTGATTGACCTTGATCGGGAGAACTCCCCGGTAGGCCCCCGTGTAGCCCATCTCCGCGATGGCGTCGCGAAATCCCTCGTTGAGCAAGGCGATCCGATCCTCCAGAATCTCGGGAAAGCGCAGCAGAAGCGGAGCGTGGACGCCTCGGTCGTCCAGCTCGGAGAGGAGTGGGGGCAAAGCCACCGGCCGCCGTTCTCCGGTGACCCGGTCGCGGAGGGTCACGCAGAGTTCCCCCGATGGCGAGATATCGTAGTAGCCGCTACCCCAGTGATGTACCCCGTAGGTGTCGCAGGCATCGGAGACGGACCAGGTGTGATTCGAATTCATGAAACAACCCCCGAGCCCCGCCATCGGGGCGGGGTATTTCGGGTGAAGTTATTCCCTTACACCCATGAGAAAACGGCGGCAACCCCTTCCGTGAGGAAACCGCCGGCCAGGGGAACGGCTTTCCGGACAGGAACATCCATCTAGACCGAATCCGCCGTGCGGAATCGCACCCGACGCGCGATGACGTGCTCCAGGGTATCGACGAAAAGTTCGAGGGAGAGATCGTTGGTGCCGTCGTAGCGGTCGTTGCCCGGCATCATGCGATCCCAGACACGGACGACGTATTTGACCGCCTGATACTCTGGAAGTTGGCGGGCCTCGTGTCCGGTCTTTCCGGTGAAAGCACGCGTCAACTCCTCCTTGCTCGCGATCCGGCCGCCGCTGAGGTGCCAGAGGAGGCAACCCGCTCCGTCGGGCTGGTCGGTGCGATAGCAGCCGCGGGTGAACAACTCCGGTCGCTGGCGGGCGAGCGTCCGGACGCGCTCCAGATCATCCGCGGAGAAGTGCTCATGGACCTCGATGAGATCGCCAACCAGACGGGGGTGAGCCGCCCTCATCCGCGGGGTCCAACTGTCGGAGGAGGGGCTGGCGTCTTGGTGAAAATGCTGTTCTTTCATAAGGCTTGGATTGTTTTGTGGTTCTGGGTTTGGCGCCGGCCGGCTGGGGCCAGTTCCCGGCACGGGGGATACCATATCAGGGAAGACGACGGCGATCAAGCCCGCCCGTCAGGACGGAGAAATGGCGCCTTTTTTTCGATGCGGTCATTCCCTGAAAACCGCATCGATGGCGGCGGCATTCTGGCGCAAATGTCGGGGGTCGATCGTTCCGCTGATCACGGCGGTGGAGGCGGGATGGTGAAAAATGAAGCGGAAAGCCTCCTCGACCGGATTCCCTCGGGGGGCCTCCGTCCTGCCAAACCAACCGCTACCGAAGGCCTTCTTGATGAGGACAGAACAGCCGCCGCGTTCCGCGGCGAAATCGAGGACCGCCTCCTCGTCGCGGTGCCAGGGGTTGTAGGTCACCATGACGGTATCCAGGCCCCGTTCGATCGCCTCCTTCCCGCCCTCGACGGTTTTTGTGGAAATCCCGATGGACCGCGTCTTGCCCTCTGCCTTGAGGGATTCCAGGGTCGCCACCGCATCGGTCCGCCGGAGGATCTCGAGGTCATTGCCGTCGGAATGCAGCAGCACGCCCTCCACCCGGTCGGTGCGGAGGCGGGTCAGGCTGCGTTCTACGCTGCGGCGAATGGCGGGGCCGGAGAAATCGAAACGAGAGGTGCCCTCGACGAAATCCTCACCGGCCTTGGTCACGATGGCCCAGTGGTCCCGGCGAGACCCGAGGAGACGGCCCAGTCGCTCCTCGCTGGCGCCATAGGCGGGGGCGGTGTCGAGGAGATTGATGCCGAGTTCCGCGGCGAGGTCGAGCAGTTCGCACACGGCCTCGTCGGAGGGAAGATCGAATCCCACGGGGTACTTGACCTGCTCGTTGCGGCCGAACTTGACCGTCCCCAATCCGAGGCAGGAGATGGGGACCCGGGCTCCTTCGAGGCGATGCTGCTTCACGACGCAGCCACCGTGGAGCGGGATCGGTGGAAACGCAAATTCCCCAGAAAGACCCACCCCAGCCCCAGGAGGGCGATCACGGCGCCGAAAAACTCCCGGGAGAGTTCCACCCGGGGATCCTCGGCACTCATCCCCGACTGGGTCAGATTGAAGGCCCGGTCCCCGAAGAGGTTCTCGTAGAGGCCGGGGCCGGTCCGGGCCATTTCCACGAGACAGGCGAGCAGGGCGATGGCGAGCAGCCACCGCGGGATCCGGCGGAAGTTGACCACGACGAGAAGCGCCGCGATCAGCAGGTAAAACAACAGCCAGAGGGCCGTGTCCAGGGTGGAGGGCTCGTGGTAGGTCGTCGGGTCGAGATCGTTCCGCTGCAGCCAGGCAAAGACAAGAAAGAGGATTGCGAGGGCGAAATTTGCGCTTCGGAGAATCATGCTATCCGGAGATCGTCTCCCTTTCCCTTACCGGCTGGCGAGTTTGCGAGCTTCCGCCGCACTCTCCACGGAGAGCCGGGCCAGCGGAACCAGATAGGAGGTTCCGTTGCGCATGACGAGTTTCACCGAATCCCCGTGGATGCCGTAGAACCTGGCCTCGATCTCTTTGCCATCGTTGCTCGTCCAGGTGAGATAGTCTGTGGAGCCGCTGTCCGGCCCCGTCTCGGTGGTCAACTTGGCCACCCATGCTTTCTCGTCATCCGTCGGGTTCTCCGCATCGATCACGGCGCCTTTCTCGATCCATTCCGCGATGCGGGCCAGCAGATCATCGGGCAGGCGGGTCCCCCGGCGGGGCATGAAATCGCGGTGGCTCTCGGGCAGGTGCAGTTTCTCCAGAAAAGAACTTTCTCCGGGGTCGCCGGGGCGAATGATGTTGTATTTGCCCACCTGGTAGTCGCGCACTTCCTCAATATTGGCGAGGTCGAGGTTGCCCTTCGATTCACTGCCCGAGTGGCAATCGAAGCAATACTGCCGCATGATGGGCAGTATCTCGGACTTGTAATCGATCGCGGCCGCACCGGGAGAGCAGGCCAGGAGCAGGGAGCAGAGGGCGAGAAGACCGGACCTTTTGTTTGGGGAAAAACGTGCCATCGCCGGGAGTATACCGGATCACTCGGCCTGCGTTACCCACTCCTCGATTTCTTCATCGAGAAAGAGGCCCTCCAACGTCTCGCGAGCCCAGGCCTCGCCACCGGCCTGTCGCCGCAGCAGTCGCACGGCGGCGACCTGAACCGCGGGTGTTTCGCTCCAGACCGCGCGGGCAAGGCACCTCCAGTGTTCTCCGGGGCGGAATCTCTTCGGCTCGCGAAGCTGCAACTCGCATTCCTCGCAGAGGAGCAGGCACTTCTCGATATCCGGCTCCGACGGAGCGGGAGCCAGTTCGTGGGGAACCAGCTTCACACCGGCGGCCTCGCAGAGTTCGCACTTTGACTTGGCGCGCCGGGCGAGATCTTTACCAAAGGATGCCAAGGCTCCCTGACGTTCGCGGTGTTTTTCCCATCCTTTTGCCATGACGATCCTCACTCCCCGGGGAGTTCCGGGATGGGATCGCCGGGCCGGATCTCGGTTCCCTCCCAGACAATCGGTCCGCCCTCCTCGTAGGTGAGGATGCGATGTTTGCTCCCCGGCGCCGGTTTCCGGTTCGCCTCGGGAAGAAAACGACGGTGTTCGGCGATGACATCGGCATGGGCCGGATCGCCGGCGAGGTTATCCCACTCGTTGGGATCCTTTCTCATATCGTAGAGTTCCTCCGTTCCGTCAGCATAGCGAATGTAGCGCCAGTTTTCCGAACGGACTCCATGATTGTCGTGATTGTGGGTAGTGATGGCGGGCCGATCCCGCCGCGTCGCGGCATCGCGGAGTTGGGGCACCAGAGAGAGCCCTTCGAGCCCGTCGGGCCGGTCGAAGCCGCACAGTTCCGCCAGGGTCGGATAGATATCGAGCAACTCCGCCGGCTGGGCGCAGCTCTGGCCCGGGGTGACGCCCGGCCCGGCGAAGACGAGGGGCACCCGGGTGCCGTCGTCCCAGAGGGTATTCTTTCCCGTGATGGCTTTTTCGCCGATGTGCCAGCCGTGGTCCGACCAGAGGACGACGATGGTATCCTCCGCGAGACCGTTGTCTTCGAGAGCCTGCATCACCTTGCCCACCTGATCGTCGACGAACGCGGTGCAGGCCAGGTAGGAACGCGTCAGGTTTTCCCATTCCCCGGCCTCCTCGAGAAAATGAAGGCGCGGCTCGGGCAGGCTCCAGTGGAGATACCAAGAGAACCGCGGAGTGTCCGCCCGGTCGTCGCGGCGGATGACGGGGAGTTGTACCTCATCGGCGGGGAAGAGGTCGAACCACTTCTGCGTGGCGTAACAGGGAACGTGGGGCAGGAAAAAGCCGCTGGCCATGAAGAACGGCTCGTCCCCGACTCGGGAGAGTTGTTCCACGGTCCATTCCGCGATGATGTAATCTCCTTTTTCCTCATCTTGGTGGGGAAAAAATCCCCAGTCCACCAGCCGATGCGGTTGCGGGGTGTCGACCAGTTTTTCCTGGGGGAAGGGTTTTCCCGTGGCCGGGGGACCGACGATATCCCACTCCCTCGGTTTCCCACCGCCGGGGTTCTTCCTGCCGTAGCCCCCGTGGTAGATCTTTCCGGCGGTGTAGGTGGTGTAGCCGTGACGCATGAAAAACTGGGGCAGCGTCTCGGTATCGGCGAACTCGGGCAATTCGCGAAACCAGGGTGCGAGCCCATAGATGCCGGTGGTGCCGGGGCGCAGGCCGGTCATCAGACTGGTCCGGGAGGGATTGCACAAGGGCGACTGGCAGTGGGCATTGGTGAAGGCAGTCCCCCGCTCGGCCAGGGCGTCGATGTGCGGTGTTCGGGCCTGGGGATGACCGCCGAGATGGCCGATCCAGTCGTTCTGATCGTCGATCGCGATCATGAGCACGTTCGGTTTGTCCGCAGCCCTTGCGCCATGCGCGAGGAAAAGGGAGGCGGCCAGGCAGAGGAGGGCGGCGGAGATCATTCCGGTCCGGGAATTTGTCTTCATCATCGGGTCAACAGGGTTGGCTTGCGAAATCAACAGGGTTGGTGGGGACATTCAACAGGGTCGGGCAGCCCGACGCAACAGGCGCATTTGGCATGATTTTCATCCACCGATCGGGCTAGGCCACCCACTCCGCGGTTTTCCGGTCGTAGAACGATTTTTCCTCCTCGGTGCAGTCACGGCAGGCGATGACCCGATATTGCTTGCCGTTGGTCCAGAAGACGGAGAAGAGGTAGCGGTTCTCCACGGTGCGACCGATGATGAAATATCGGGTTTCGCCCTCCACCTCCATCTCGGGGAGCAGGCGGATGGCGAAGGGATCCTCGAAGGACTCCGCCACTTCGCGCGGGGTGGTCTCCTTCAGATCGAAGGGGCAATTCAGCCAGTCGAACTCCATGGGCGGAAAAGCTTGAGAATAGCGGCTACCCGGGGCGAAAGCAATGGCTTCCTCCCGACGGGACCGGGGGAAAATTCAAGATTTCCGGAATATCGGTGTTAGTTTAGCACTCGTGTCGGCTCTCCGCAGATCGATTTTCTTTTGCGCCGCTCTCGCCCTGGGGATGGCGGGATGCGAGACGAAGCCTTATGCCTCGGCCCCGGAGCCCGCCCTGGTGGAATCGATCCAGCTCGAGGTGAAGGAGTTTCAGGGACGTCCCGACGTCACCGCGCTGATCCGGGGCCGGCTCTCCAGCAACGCCGCCCAGCTCGTCGATTCCCGCCAGTATCGTCGCGGTAACCTGCTGCATATCGAGGTTCTGGAGCAGACGCCCCGGGCGACGCTGCCGACCAACCGGATGCCCCACCCGCCTTTCCAGACCCGGATTCCCCTCGAAGTGCTCGGTCTCCTGCCGGGTGAGCGCTATGTGGTCGATGCCAACGGCATCCGGACGGAGTTTCGCATGCCCGGAGGAACCGATCCCCTCGCCGGGAGGGATTGATTGATCCCACGAGCCGGTGACAGGGGCGAGACTGGGGCAAACGTGGCCAAATCTCCTTTTGCGTTTCCGCAGAATGGGCGGCACGATTGGCCTTTCTGCGGCGTTCTATCGCATCAACACCGAACATGAACATGAGAATCCGTTTCAGCCCCCTCGCACTCGTCATCGCCACCCTTTCCGGAATTGCCGGGATGGCCGGGATGGCCGGCACCCAACAGGCCGTGGAAATCGCGACCCGATTTGAAACCGAAAAGATCGCCGCGATCGAGAACTACATCTCGGAGAATCCCGAGGCGGATGATCTCGACGAGGCCTACTCCATCCTCGCCGGTGCCTACGGCGCCCTTGGCCAGATCGAGGCGATTCCCGACATCCTGGACAAGCGCTATGCCATCATCGAAAAGGGGGCCAACGCCCCTCTGGGCACGCTGGTCGGCGAAATCGGCCGCCCCTATATCGAGATCTGCTGTCAGATCGGCGACAAGGAGCGGGGCAAAAAGTTTGTCGCCCAACTCAAGGCGGACCTGGAGGATCACCCGGAAGCCGAGAACATCATGGGCTTCATCGATCAGATCGCTGCGGACCTTTACGTGCCGGGCATCGGAGACGAGATGGACCTGAAATTTGTCGCCACCAACGGCGAAGAGGTCGACGTGGCCGCGATGAGGGGCAAGGTCATCCTCGTCGATTTCTGGGCCACCTGGTGCGGTCCCTGCATCCAGGAGATGCCGAACGTGATTGCCGCCTACGAGGCCTACCACGAGAGCGGATTCGAGGTGATCGGGATCTCCCTGGATGACGATCTCGGCGAATTGGAACAATTCATCGCCGCCAACAACATGCCTTGGCCGCAGTATTTCGACGGCAAGAGCTGGGGCAACGAACTGGCGGCGAGTTATGGGATCAAAGGAATTCCGTCGACCTTCCTCATCGGGAAGGAAGGCAAGATCGTGGCCACCAACCTCCGGGGCGACGAATTGAACTCGGCAGTGAAAAACGAACTCGGCCTGTGAAAGGCGCGACGAACCCAAAAGCAACCTTCAGACACCTAACCATGATGATCCGACTTCTCCTGTGCGCCGTTTTTTTCAACGCAGCGGCCTCCGCCCCGGCGGAAGAGCTGAAATCCATTTTCAACGGTGAAGACCTCACCGGCTGGGCGGGTCGGGACGATCTCTGGCGCGTGGAGGACGGCGCCATCGTGGGCGAGACCACCGCGGACAAACCGATCGAGGCGAACACCTTTCTCGTCTGGGAGGAGGGCGAGGTGGCGGACTTCGAGTTCACCTGCGAGGTGCGATTCCAGGGTAACAATTCCGGGGTGCAATACCGCAGCGAAGTCGTGGGGGACCCGGCCGATTTCGCGCTGAGGGGCTACCAGGCCGATCTGCATCCCAAGCAGGAATATTTCGGGATGCTCTACGGCGAGAAATACGGCAAGCGAGGCATCATCGCCACCCGCGGTCAGAAGGCGGTCGCTCGCGAGGACAAGGATGTCGAGGTCACCGGAGAAGTCGGCGATGGAGCCATCCTCGACGGCGCATCGTGGAACCGGCTCCGCATCGTGGCGGTGGGGAACCGGCTCATCCACCTGGTCAACGGAGTCGTCACCGTGGACGTGACCGATTTGCATCCCGAGTCCATGGCGGCGGGCAAGCTGGGGCTGCAGCTCCACCGCGGCGAGCCGATGAAGGTGGAGTTTCGCGAATTGCAGCTCCGCCGCCTTTCCGGAGAGGAAGCGGCCGGGATCATCGCCGAGGCCGCGGCCAGCCACGGAGGCGATGGGGCGGCCGAGTCCGATTGAGCGGAGCCCTTCCCCAACCCAGGGGTTTCTCCCGGTCGAAACCCCGGCAAGGGTGCCGAAGGCATCGCGGGTTCCGGTCCTCAGCGTGATTTTCAAGAGCGCGCCGTGGGGATATGGTGGAGGTCCACCGATGACGACACGATTTCTCCTCAGCCTTTTCGCCGCGGCAGTTCTCATCCCGGCGGCCTTTGCCCAGTCGGGGTCGGATTATCCCGTGGCCACGCCCACGGATCAACCCGACGTCGTGATCAGCCCCTATTCGCCGAACCGTCAACTCGACGTGGCCGGGCTGCCGCCGGGGAGCCTCGCCGAGGACCCGGTGGCGGGAAAGATCTTCCGAATACCTTTCTCGAATCCGACAAAGCGCTATTACCAGGACTACCTGGGCAAACGCCCCCTGGCCCCCGCCCCGCAGATCGATCCCGCCGATTCGGTCGCCAGCCCGCCGGATCGCCCCGCGGCACCTTCCTGGATCCCCGCACCGGGGAATCCACCCCCGGACCTGATCGACTTTCTCGTGGCGTTCAACCGACAGTCTTCCGCCAACGATCCGGACGCCCTCATGCCATTCTACGCCGACCGTCTGGACAACTACTTCGGGCAACGCAACGTGTCGAAGGATACCATCCGCTCGGACCGCGCCAGCTACATCAAGCGTTTTCCCGTGCGGGAGTATGTGCTCGACGGCGCTCCCGTCCTCCTCTCCAGCGACGGCGAGACCTTCGAGGTCATGGCCCGGGTGCGCTACCGCGTCGAGGGCGGAGGCACGACCCGCTCCGGCTCGGTGTCGGACTACCTCGCCCTCCGCAGGGTGGGCGATTCGTATCGGATCGAAAGCATCAGCGAAGCCAAGGCCGACGCCGCCCCGCCCGAGGTGCAGGCGCGGGATTCGCGAGGACTCGATGCCGCCTCATCGGGACGCTCCCCCCTGGAGGACACCGTCTACAATCGACTCATCGTCGATCAGATTCTCCTGTTCTTCGACGCCCTCGCCGCCAGCGGTGAGGTCAACGAACCCTCGGCGATGGTCGATTTTCTCCACCCCGAGATCGAGACCTACTACACCCTGGAGAATCCGAGCCGAGCCGCCCTGATCAAGGACCGGGCCGACTACATCGAGCGATGGCCCGAGCGCCGTTACTGGCTTGCCGAACAGCCCCGACTCACCCAGGTGGGACCGGGCACCTGGGATGCCGTGGTTCGCCTTGGCTACGAGGTGAAACAGGGATCGAAAAAGGCCGACGGCATCGCCGTCTCCTCCATCCGTCTCGTCCAGACGGAAGAGGGACTCAAGATCCTGTCGATCGTGCAGAAGTGAACGGAGCCGGGCGCAGCGATCACTTTTGCCACGGCTCGCGGGCGTTTTCCTCGATCTCGCGATCGAGGGCCAACATCCGTGCCCGCATCCGCTCGACTCGCTCGGGATCCTGCGAGGCGAGATTTTTCCTCTCCCCGAGGGCGGTCTCCAGGTCGAAAAGAAAAGTCTCGGTCGGCCGCTGCTCCCCGGCTCGAACTTTTTTCCCACCCCGCCGTTGCGGCTGCTTGACCAGCAGTTTCCATTTTCCCTGCCGGATTCCCTCGATCCTGCCGTTGCTGGAATAGTAAAGATACTCCTGCCGCGGACTGGCGTCGGCTTCGCCGGTGATGAGTCCCGAGATGTCGACTCCATCGATCTTCCGGTCCCCGGGCAGTTCCGATCCGGTCAGGGCGGCAAAGGTGGGCAGGAGATCGATCGTGGCGGCCAGTTCATCGCAGACGGTTCCCGCCGGAACCAGCCCCGGCCCCCACATCACGCAGGGAACCCGCTGCCCGCCCTCGAAGGTGGTCCCCTTCCCCTCGCGCAGAGGTCCGGCCGATCCCCCGTGATTCCCGAAGCGCAGCCACGGGCCGTTGTCCGAAGTGTAGATCACGAGGGTATTCTCCGCCAGCCCCAGGTCCCGGATCCGGTCGAGCAGCCGCCCCGTCTCGGCATCGATGTGCTCGATCACGTTGGTGTAGGCATTCTCTGGATCGGGATCGTAGACATTGTCGGGCACGTAGAGCGGGATGTGCGGCATGCTGTGGGGCAGGTAGACGAAGAACGGACGGTCGCGATGCTCCTCGATAAACTCGATGGCCCGATCGGTGTAGCGACGGGTCACGGTGCGCTGGTCCACAGGCAGTTCCACAATCTCCTCGTTCTCCATCAGCGGCGTCTTCCACAGCGTCAGGGTCGACTCCTGGTCCCTCCACAGATCGTCGGAAGGCACCCTGGGCTTGCCCTTGTTGTCCGGGTGATTCATGTCGTTGGAGTAGGGAATCCCGAAATAGACATCGAAGCCGTGCCGCCCCGGCAGGGTCTCGGGGTGATGTCCCAGATGCCATTTGCCAAAGCAGGCCGTCGCGTAGCCCAGCGCCGAGAGATGATCGGCCAGGGTGTGCTCGTCGGGATGCAGCCCACTGGTCGACTGGGGGAAAAGAACTCCGCGGTGCAGCCCGACCCGTTTGGGATAACATCCCGTGAGCAGGCCGGCCCGCGAAGGAGTGCATACGGGGGAGGCCACCAGAAAACTGGTGAACTTCCGCCCCTCCGCGGCCATGCGGTCGAGGTGGGGCGTGCGGATTGTCTCCGACCCAAAACACCCCAGGTCCCCGTAGCCTTGGTCGTCCGCAAAGATGATGACAAGGTTACGCGGGGATGGCTCCGCGCCGACCCCGGCACAGATTCCGAGAGCAAAGGTGACGAGCAGAAAGAGCATGCGATGCATGCCCGATACAAACCCGGTTCGCTGCGTCGGGCAAGGGCGAAACCAAAAGAGAGGAGGGGCAGCCCACCACAGACTGCCCCCCCGAAGGATCGGACCCCTTACCACAAGGGCCCGGTCCGCTTGTCTGGCCTCTCGGCCAAACCACCACCTAACCTGAATCGTTTCTCTTCTCCTTTCCCGGACCCTCGGCTCTCATCCCCAAATCGGGCCCGGTGCCTGTTTGTGCAAAAATTCCTCAACCTCTCCTTCACCGACCTCACCACGGCGAAGTTTTCTCAGATTTTTTAATATTTTACCCTTCATTCGACGCCTTTCAATCAAATATTCAAAATCATTTAATATTTCGTCTCACTTTTGCAAAATTGAGAACGCAGGCGTGGACGGAATGACTGGTGTTGACGAAACCCGTCCTCGCATCTAGGGATTTTTCTTCTCCAATCCGTGCGCGAATGGTTTTGAACAGCGAGGCTTCGGACATTCACAGGGCGATCGAACAGGCGACGTCGGTGGTGGTGGTGTCCCACGATCGGCCCGACGGCGATGCCATCGGTTCCACCGTCGCCCTCGGACTGCTCCTCGAGGCCGTGGGGAAGGAGGTCACGATGCTCAACCACGACGAAGTCCCGCAGGCGCTGCGTTTTCTCCCCTGCTCGGATCGCATCCAAACGCCGGGTGCGGCCGCGGTGGACGAGGTGGACCTCGTCGTTTCGCTCGACGCTGCCGGACGGGACCGAATCAACGACCGGGTCTGGGATTCCCTCCCGGCCGACTCTCCCATCCTGAACATCGATCATCACGTGAGCAATAGCCGTTTCGGCACCTGGAACTACGTCGACGATCGGGCGCCGGCCACCGGTGAGATCCTCTTCGACCTCTGCGATGCGTTCGCCTGGCGACTCACCCGGGATGTCGCGGAGAATCTCTACGCCGCCATCTCCACGGACACGGGCAGCTTTCGCTATCCCAACACCACGGCGAAGACCTACCGGGCGGCCGCGGCCATGATCGACGCCGGGGTCGACGTGGGCACGATCAATCAGCAGCTCTACGAGTCCTATCCGCTGCGCCGGGTGGAATGCCTGCGCGACCTTCTCCCGGGGCTGAAGATGTCGTTCGGCGGCCGCTGCGCCAGCGTGACCCTGGGGCTGGAACAGAAAAACCGGCTGGGGCTCCGGCCGGGCGACACGGAAGGCGTCATCGACATCCTCCGCGCCATCGACACGGTGCAGGTCGCGGTGTTTTTCGAGGAACTCGAAGGAGGAAAGATCCGCGTGAGCGCTCGGTCCAAAAAGGAGTGGGCCAACGTGGGAAGGGTCTGCGCCGCCTTTGGAGGAGGAGGCCATCATCTCGCTGCCGGGACCCGCATGAGCGGCCCCCTGGAGGAAGCGGAGCGACAGTTTCTCGCCGCGGTGGGGGAAACCTTCGCCGATAGCACAACCTCCTGACGACGAGTCGCGATCACGGATTTCCGTTTAGCATAGAGAACCGAACAAAACGAAGCATGGAACGAAAATTGAGAATGGGCATGGTCGGCGGGGGACGCGGTGCGTTCATCGGAAACGTCCATCGAATGGCTGCCAATCTGGACGGCAAGATCGAATTGGTCGCGGGATGCTTTTCCTCCGACCCGGAGAAATCGCGGCTCTCGGGTCGGGATTTCTTTCTCGACCCGAACCGGGTCTATGGTTCCTACCGGGAAATGGCGGAGAAAGAGGCTGCGCTACCGGAGGACCAGCGCATCGATTTCGTCTCTATCGTGGTCCGCAACGACCTCCATTTCGACGTGGCCAAGACCTTTATTGAAGCCGGTTTCCACGTCGTCTGCGACAAGCCCATGACCCAGACCCTGGATCAGGCCCACGCCCTCCGCGACATCGTGCGCAATCACGACCGCATCTTCTGCCTGACCCACAACTACACGGGATATCCCATGGTCAAGGAAGCCAGGCGCATGGTCCGGGACAATGAGCTGGGCCGGATCCTGAAGATCGTCGCCGAATACCCCCAGGGCTATGCCGTGGGAGATGTCGAGGGCGATGGCCAGGGCAAAATCAGCAACTGGAGGGCCGATCCCAACGTCGCCGGCATCTCGAACTGCATGGGTGATATCGGCACCCACGCCCACAATCTGATCCGGTACATCACAGGACTGGAGATCGATGAGATCTGCTCGGACCTCACCGCCTTCATCCCGGGACGAGCCCTCGACGACGACGGCAACAACCTCGTCCGCTTCAAGGGCGGCGCCAAGGGCATCATCTATGCCTCCCAGATCTCGAACGGCGACGAAAACGCCCTCAACATCCGGGTCTACGGGACCAAGGCGTCGCTGGAGTGGAGCCAGGAGGATCCCAACGATCTCATCGTGAAATTCGCCAACGCCCCCCGACGCATCTACCGCCGGGGCAACGACTACATCAGCGAAGCCGCCGCCGGTCACGGATACACCAGGACGCCCTTCGCCCATCCCGAGGGCTTCATCGAGGCCTTCGCCAACATCTACCTGGCGGCGGCGCGGGCCATGGCCGACCGAATCGAGGGCAATCCTCCGCCCGAAGAAGGTTATGACTTCCCCGGGGTCGACGACGGAGTCGCCGGCATGGCCTTCATCAAGGCCACGGTGGAGAGTTCCGCCGCGGCGGAGAAATGGGTGAAGTTTCCCCCGATCTGATCAGGCGGAATCGGTCCCCTCTCGCGGCGGCCGCACCTCGGGCATGCCGGTGATATTTGCCGGACGGCTTCGGTGAACGCAGAGAAGGTTCTTCGAGACGATGTTCTCGAAAACATTCTCGGTATGTCCGCGGTAGTTCTCGGGCTGGTAGAGGGGGGGATGATGGGCGAACATCCGGTAACCGAGCGAATCGAGGTATCGCGTCAGGCCGGCTGCCCGCTCTTCCCGATCGTTTTCCACGTAGAGCACCGGACGGAACTGTCGGATGGTCGCCTCGGCGCCGCGGAGGACAGATTCCTCCATGCCCTCGACGTCGGCCTTGAGAAAATGGCAGGCGCCGAGTCCGAGGGAATCGATCGTCCTGACCTCGACCTCACTGCCCTGCTCGAAATCTCCCAGGCCGAGGCCGCCGAAGTTGTTCCGTGCTCTGGGATCGAGTTCCGGCACCTTCAGGAAACCCGGCTCGGCCCCCGCCGCGGCCCAGAGGGCGACCACGTTGCTCAGCTGGTTGAGCGCCAGGTTGGCGCAGAGGGTCTGGAAGACGATGCGCTGGGGCTCGAAAGCAAAGACCCGGCCTCGCGGCCCGGTGCGCTGCGCCAGGAAGACCGTATGGGCCCCGATGTTGGCGCCGACCTCCACGATCGTCATGCCGGGCTGCACCACGGCCGCGAAGACCTGGCACTCCCCCGGAGAGAACTCCCCGTACAATTCAAGGGACCGGCCGATGTAGACATCGTTCCGATTGTACAGGATGCGGCCGTGACGAAAGCGGGTCAGTTCGTTGAAGACGGGAAAGGCCTCCTGGCTCATCCCCGACCCAAGCGGCGAAGCACCACGCCATCAAGATGCTCACCCCGGCTTCCGAGCATCCCCAGCGGGCCGGTGCCATCCCCCTTGGTTTCGGCCGCTTTTTTCCGCCATGACGGCTTTCGGCGGATTGATCTCCCCGCATCCCTATCCTTAAAATGGCGGCCATGAATTTTCTTCTCCGTGTCGCGCCCATCCTCTTCCTCTCCCTCGCCACTGCGGCGGAGAGGCCCAACATTCTGGTCATTCTGACCGACGACCATCGCTACGACGCCCTGGGTTTTCTCGACCATCCCTTTCTCGAAACGCCCCACCTGGACCGGATCGCCCGGGAGGGAGCCCACCTGGCCAACGCCTTCGTCACCACCTCGCTCTGCTCCCCGAGCCGCGCCTCCATTTTGACCGGACTCTACGCGCACAATCATCGCGTGGTGGACAACTACAATCCCATCCCCGAGGGGCTCCAGTTTTTCCCGGAACTTCTCCAGGAGTCAGGCTACGAGACCGCATTCATCGGCAAATGGCACATGGGCGGGATGATCGATCATCCCCAACCGGGCTTCGATCACTGGATCAGCTTCAAGGGTCAGGGAGTCTATTTCGGTGATCCCGCGGAGGCGAAGGTCAAGGGCCGCTACGTGCCGCAGGTCAGCCGGGAGGGCTTCAACATCAACGGGGAACGGGTGCCCCAGGAGGGATATATCACCGACATCCTCGACGAGTTCAGCCGGGAGTGGCTGGCGGAGCGGACGGGGGAAGCTCCCTGGATGCTCTTCCTCTCCCACAAGGCGGTTCACGCCGATTTTCTGCCCGCCAATCGCCACGCTTTCACCTACGAGGACGCGCCCTTTTCCCTCCCGAAAACCTGGTTCGACGATCCCGGCGCGTTCCGGGACGTGCCGCGCTGGGTCCAGAACCAGCGCAACAGCCGCCACGGCGTCGAGTTCGCCTACTACACGAATCTGGACATCGAGACCTACTACAAGCGCTACTGCGAGACGATCCGGGCGGTGGACGAATCGGTGGGCAACCTGCTCCGTCACCTCGAAGAATCGGGAGAACTGGACGACACCTTGATCCTCTACCTGGGAGACAACGGTTTTCTCTTCGGGGAACACGGTCTCATCGACAAACGCTGCGCCTACGAGGCGTCGGTGCGCATTCCCATGCTGATGCGTGGCCCCTCCCTCTTCGCCGGAGGTCAGAGCATCCGGCAGGTCGTGGCCAACATCGACGTGGCCCCCACCCTGCTCGAAGCCGCGGGACTGGAGATTCCCGGGCACATGGACGGCGCTTCGTTCCTCGGCCTCCTCCAGGGCCGCGAGCTCCCGTGGCGGGAGTACCTCCTCTACGAATACTACTGGGAGCGCAACTACCCCCAGACCCCGACGATGCATGCCCTCTGTGGGGAGCGCTACAAGTACATCCGCTACCACGGCGTCTGGGATGTCGACGAACTCTACGACCTCGAATCCGACCCCGGGGAAACGACCAACCTGATCAACGAGCCCGGGCACGCCGAACTTGTCGAGGAACTGAACCGGCTCCTCTTCGAACAGCTCGAGGAAACCGGCGGGAGCGAGATGCCTCTTCTCCGGGACCGGGGCACCAAGTTTCTCCACCGCAAAGCCGAGGGCACGGAGAGCGCCCCCTTCCCGGAGTGGTTCTACCGCGAACCGGATCCCGGGCAGCCCGGACAATGAAAACCCATGGCCACTGTCGAAAGATGAAGTACCTGCTCTCCTCCTGTGCCCTTCTCGCCGCCGTCACCCTGGCCTCGGCGGCGACAGACACCCGTCCCAACATCGTCTTCGTCTTCTGCGACGACCTCGGCTACGGGGACGTTCGCTGTCTGGCTCCCGATACCTCCAGGATACCCACGCCGCACGCCGACCGCCTCGACCCCGAGGGGATGATATTCACCGCCGCCCCCACCGGCTCCTCGGTCTGCACCCCCACGCGCTACGGTCTGCTCACGGGCCGCTACTCCTGGCGCACCCGGTTGCAGTCGGGAGTCGTCACGGGATTCGCGCCGTGCCTCCTCGCGCCAGATCGCCCCCCCGTGGCCGGCTTCCTCCGCGGGCAGGGGTACGACC
>CAZLUZ010000057.1:20800-25914 GCA_964562825.1 uncultured Akkermansia sp. | reverse complement strand
GGCTACGCGGGATGGGCATCCACGTGGAATGTAGCCGCGCTCGCCAGAGCGTGGACCTTCTCGCCAAGACCACCCTCTCCCCCATGGCCACCTTCTGGCGAAGGCGGCTAGTTTCCGTCAGTAAAGAAACTCCTCGCACCAGGGCAAAACGAAGGAGCGATCCGCCAGTTCGACAACTTTTCGCAGCCAGACCGATTCCCCGGCGGCCTTGGCGCAAAGCATGGGATCCCGAGTGGAAGTCAAGCCGAGCGTCTGGTTGACAACCCAGGCATGGGGAGCCATGCCCGCCCTCGCAAGATCCCGCTCCAGTCCCACCGCCTCCTCGACCGGGGTCGCCTCGGGCAGGGTAACGATGAGGATCCGGTTGAACTCCGGTTCCCGTAGCCGCGGCAACAGGCGCAAGACCGATTCGGGCACCCCCGCCGTGGCCCGGCGACCGAGCTCCCGATGGTAGGCCCGGGTGGCATCGAGCAACAGAAGCGTGTGGCCGGTCGGTGCGGTGTCGCATACCACCAGGCTGTCGGTGCCCCGATCCACGATCCGGGCAAAGGCGCGAAACACGGCAATCTCCTCGGTGCAGGGAGATCGAAGGTCCTCATCGAGCAAGGCCAGCCCCTCCTCGTCGAGCCCGGCCCCGGCGCCGGCGAGCACTTCGGCGCGATAAGCCGCCGTCTCGACCCCGGGGTCGATCGAAACCACCTCCAGCTTGCTGCCCGAGCAGGCTTCAACCGCATGACAGGCGGGATCGGTGGTGGCGAGGATGACGGGCAACCCTCGCCCGGCGAGCGCTTCGGCAATCTTTGCGGCCACAATCGTCTTGCCCACCCCACCTTTGCCCATGGTCATGATCAGTCCGCGGGACCGCGTCGCCAGATCCTCAATCAATTCCTCCCAGGAAGGAAACGACGGAAAATCATCCACCGGAACGGACTCGGGTGGTGCCGAGGGCCGCGCAGAAAAGAAATTGCCCAGCGCAGCGATACCCTGAAAGGCGGACGGATTCAAGGGCACGGACGCGCGGGGCAGGCCAGCCAACGCGGAAGACATTTCCTCCAGGGAAACCCGGGCGCGCCGCTCCCAACTCAGCGCCACCGGGTCATCGCCTCCTCGCAGCAATCCATTGACCACGAGGTAGAGCCGGGAAACTCCGAGGTCGACGAGTTCTCTTCGCGTTCGCTCCGCCTCGCGTAGACTGGCCGCCTGGGCCCGGCTCACCAGGACGATCGCCGATCGAGCCGGGTCCGCCAGCGCCTTTACGGCCTCGGCATAGAGGGACTGCTTTCCTGCCAAACCCTGGAGCGGCCCCAGACAGGTGTTGCCGGTGGTGTTGCTCTCGAGAAACCCGGTCCAGGCTGCGGGGAGCTTGAGCAGACGCAGCGTGTGCCCCGTGGGAGCCGTGTCGAAAACGACAACATCCACTCCCGGCGGCCGTTCCGCCCCGGCGAGAATACCGGAGAACAGATCAAAAGCCGCGATCTCCACGGTGCAGGCGCCCGAAAGTTGCTCCTCCATCGAGCGCACCAAGCCTTCGGGCAGAACACCCCGAACCGGTTCCACCACCTTCCTCCGGTATTCCGCGGCAGCCCGCTCCGGATCGAGATTCAAAGCGGTGAGCCCCGGCACCTCCGGAACCTCCACCGGCTCCAATCCCAGCGAGAGGCCCAGGACCTGATCGAGATTCGAGGCCGGATCGGTGCTCACGAGCAAGACCCGCTTCCCCGAACGCGCCATCCTCACCGCCGCGGCACAGGCACAGGTCGTCTTGCCCACCCCTCCTTTCCCGGTGAAGAAAAGGTTCGCACAGGGGGAAACGAGAAAATCGGGATCAACAGCAGGATTCGTCTCCACAACAGTCTCCCTCTTCGGAGGATTCAGGTTCCGGGCAAGACCCGATTCCGGCCCATGACGCCAGTTCTCCTCGCTCCGGGTACCGTTGCCGACTGCGTTCCACCCCGTCGATCACCACCAGAGGCAGGACCTCCTCCCCGCCACTTTTCATGGCTTCGAGCACCGCCAACTCGCGGGTGAATGAAGCCGCATCCTGCAACGGATTGTGCCGCGATACCAAAACACCCTGGCTCTGCAACCAGCGCAGATCATCGGCAAATCGAGCCAAAACCGGATCCACACTTGGTCCGCAGACACCGGTGCTGCAACACATGGGTTTGTCGAAGACATGAACCGTTTTCATGAGAATCAATCGCTTTCCAGGGTCTCTCGCGCTCTCCGTCAACCCACGCTTCGGACCGACTGATCACGGCGACCCGCAGCGTAGGCCTCGAACACACGTCGAATCTCATCGCGCACCCTCCGAAACACCTCCATCTGCTCCTCCTCCGTGCCTTCGGCATGGGCCGGGTCGTCGAAACCCCAGTGATACCGGTTGACCTGCCCGGGAAACAGGGGACAGGCCTGGTCCGCATTGCCGCAGACGGTGATCACTGTCTCGATTTCTCGATCGAGGAATTCGTCCATGTGCTTGCTGCGATGCGAAGAAATATCGATTCCGATCTCGTCGAGAGCACGGATGGCGAGGGGGTGCACATACCCCGCCGGTTTCGACCCGGCACTGCTGACCTCGAGCATGTCTCCGCCGGCCTCGCGCAAAATTCCCTCGGCCATGTGGCTTCGACAGGAGTTTCCGGTGCAGAGGATGAGAACGGTGGGCAGTTCGGTCGATTTCATGGCAAAGATTCAGGAGACAACGTCCGGGACACAGATCTGGCTGCCGAGTTTCTTCAGCTTTTCCAGGTCCTGTCGAAAAATGGGATTCTCGAAAATGCAGTCCTGCAGACAGGCGAGGTTTGCGGAAAACTCCGGGGACGGTTCTTGGGCAAGTGAGTAGATCCGCCAGGTGCCCCGAACCTCAAACTGGACCAGGCCGTGGCGGCGCAGGTAGGCCAGTTGCTGGGACGTGCGCACCGCCCCAATCCCGAGCACTCCTTCGATCAAGCAGACACACTGGGGGCCCACCCGGAGCAGGTTGAGGATGCGCAGGCGGTTCACATCGCAGAGACACCGGTAAATCTCTACGACATGATCGCAGGATGGAGAGGAAACGGCCACCCCTTAATTAAGCGTGTTCTTAGTTAAGCGCAAGCTTAACTATTGCGCGACGTGGTAAACGCTTCAGAACTCCGGTTATCTCTTCCCGCGTCGGCATCCGGTCCTTCGGTAACCCGGATGCGGTCACGGCGGGCGCTCCTACCCGATGATCTCCCTCAGACGATCGATCATCCAGTGCGCCGCCTTCTCGAAATCCTTCGGGTTGTTTTTCGCCGACCATTGTTCCGCCGAATAGATCCCCCGAAATCCCGACTCCTCGGCCAGACGGGTGCACTTCTCGAAATCGAAGGAGGTGTGACGGTGGTCGGCATCGAACTCCTTGGTCTTCGCCGAGATCAGATAGGTCTCCGGATAGATCTTCGTCAGAGCATCGTAGATGTCGGTGTCCTCCGGCCAATTGGCGTAGTCCGCCAGGACCTTGATCTCGGGGCGGCCCACCGAGCGAATCAATTCCAGGAGCTGTTCCGGGTCGGCGGAGAGCCCGCCGTGGTTCTCGACGAGGAGAATCAATCCCTGGTCCGCGGCGTATGCGGTCAATTCCTTCAGCGACTCGATACAGGCCGCCTTATCGCCCCGTCCCGAGTTGACCCGCATGGAGGGAGCCCCGAGGTAGGCGGTGGTGTCCAGCCAATCCCGGCACAGACGCACGCTCGAGGCCCGTTTTTCCGGGTCCGGATCCGCCAGATTGTATCTCTCGTCCACCTGCAGATTGATGAGTCTCGTCTTCGCCGCGGCCAGCCTGGCCTTCAGTTCATCGAGGTAGGCAGGCTCCTGGGAAACGAAATGTTTGCTCCAGAATTCGACCTGGGTCAGCCCGAACTCGTCGGCGAAGTAGGCGGGCACATCGGTGAGAAGCAGATCGCCTTCGCCCTGGGGATTGGTTTGGGAGAACCGCGTCCGGAAAGTCACGGAACTCATCGCGATCCGGTCCATGGGATTGCTCGGTTGGGCGCTGAGGATCCGGGGAAGTGCCGAAGCGGCGATTCCCGCTTTCAATACGTTGCGTCGATTCATGTCTCTGGGTGCCGGTGGGTTGGTCGTGGGCGATCCATTCTGCCAGAGCCACCCATTTTGGCGACGCCAATATCACAATAATCACGCACCCTCCCGACGAACTTCGCGAGTCGTCAGAAATCGTTCCGGTAGATCAATACAGCAGGGCCACCCGAAGCAAGCCGGCCACCGACATGGAATCGGTGATCTCTCCCCGGAGCACCCGGTCGATCGCCTCCCTGAGCGGGAGGCGCTCCACGGCGAGGGCTTCGGTTTCCTCGGGAGCGGCCAACCCCGGAGTGAGGTCCTCCGCGAGAAACACGAACGCCCTCTCGTCCGAAATGGAGTTGGACAGGGCCATGTTCTCGAGCAGCGGACGCAGCCGGCCCGCCGTCAGTCCGGTCTCCTCCCGGAGTTCGCGAAGTGCGGTCTCTCCGGGTTCCTCTCCCGGGGGACAACCACCGGCGGGGATCTCCCATTCGTAGGTATCGAGGGCGTAACGGAACTGCCCCACCAGCCAGGTGTGGCCCTCTTCGTCCACGGGAATCACCCCCACCGCGCGGTTCTTGAAGTGGACCACGCCGTAGATGCCCTCGCCCCCGGAGGGATTGGTCACCCGGCTCTCCACCACACGGATCCAGGGGTTCTCGTATTTCAGTTCGGTATGGTGGGTGATCCACGGATTTTCCGGGTGATTCGCTTCTTCTGGTGGCATGTGGCGAGACCTTCGCCGATGCCCCGGGCCGAGACAACGGTGCAATCGGAATCGGTTCCCCCCCCGGCAGAAGATTCCCCAAAGGGTTGCCGTGCTGAACCGCACATTTCCTCTTGCGATTTCCCGCTTTGCCTCGAACAGTGTCGGCTCCCCGAGATTTCCCGGGCCTCCGAACCTGGCAGCATCGCGACCACCACGAATGGGCAAACAACACAACAAAGTCGAAAAACGCCGGCGGCGTCGAAACTACGTCAAGCGCAAGAACGAATTGGAGAAATCTCAGCAGGCGCTGACTGGTTCCAAGAAGAAGACGGCTTCGAAGAAGGCTGCTTCTAGCAAG
>CAZLUZ010000057.1:0-20700 GCA_964562825.1 uncultured Akkermansia sp. | reverse complement strand
CAAGACCGCCAGCGAGCCCGAAGAGGTGGACACCAAGGGTGCCGTAGCCGAGGACCCATCCGAAGCGGCACCGGCCAAAAAGGCGTCCGCGAAGAAAAAAGCCACGACGAAGAAGAAGACGGCGGCCAAAAAGAAATCCGCTACCAAGCAGGCGGCCAAGAAGGAGCCCTCCGCAGAAGCGGACACCTCACCCTCCTTAGAGGATGAAAAGAAACCCGTCGAGGTCGACGAGAAGGAGGACGAAACCGGGTCCTCCGAGGAGGAGTGATCCCAGGGCGCCATGGACTCTCCCGCACCATCTTTTCTGTTGGTCGACGGGAACAACGTGATCCATTCCCAACCCGAACTCCTCGCCCTTCATCTCAGACGCAAAGAGTCGGCTCGCGACCAGCTCATCCGGTCGCTCGAAACCTGTCAGGACTTCGGTGACGCCCGCATCGTGGTCGTCTTCGACGGTCGCGGTTCCCGAGTCTCCGAGGAGCGCAGGGACGGCGGTGTCCAGGTCTTTTATTCCAGCGCCGACTCCAGTGCCGACTGGGTCATCGAGCGTCTCGCCGCGGAAAACGCTCAACGGTACCGCATCACCGTGGCGACCAACGATGTCGCCCAGCAGGATGCGGTGATCGCCGCCGGCGGAGAGGCGATTTCGGTGGAAGCCCTCATGGGTCGGATCGCGGCCAGCGAGAGGGAAAAAGCACGCTGGGTGAGCCGGGGCAGACCCTGACACGATGCGCTTGGCGCCCCACCCACTCCCGTGCTATGCTTCGACACATGAGCACCCCGGAGCGCACCTGGAGAAGCCGCGCCGCCCGCATCGCGCGCAAAGCCAACGCGGGCTGGTATTTGCAGGCCATCACCCCGTTGCTCGTCGGGGGCAGTGTGATCTTCGCCGCCGCCGTCCTGGGCCTGCGAACCCTGCGCCCCGGGCTCTTCGACCCTGTCTGGCTCGGCATCGCCGGAGGAGTCCTCCTCCTCTCGGTATTGCTGGCCGGCTTTTTCCTGGCAAAGAGACGATTCATCGATGCGCGGGAGGGATTGGTCCGCCTGGAGGACCGCCTGGTGCTGCACAACGCCCTGAGTTGCGCCGACCGCGGAGTTGGCGAATGGCCCGACCCGGCTCTCGATCCCGACGATCTTCGCCGGGCCGGACTGAACTGGAATGCCCCGGTCGCCTTTTTCCCCCTGTTGACCTGCCTGCTGCTCATCGCCGCAGCGGTGCTCGTGCCCATCCCTGCGCTAAACGCGGCAACCGAGCGGCTCCCCCCCAATGAGCCGGGTGCCTGGGAGCAGATGACGGAGTGGCTGGACGAACTGGAGGAGGAAAATCTCTTCGAGGAATCGACCATCGAGGAAGCCAGGGAAAAGATCGAGGAATTGCGCAATCAGCCCGAGGAGGAGTGGTTCAGCCACAGCAGCATGGAGGCGACCGATTCCATGCGGGAGGCCATGGAGCGCGACCTGCGGGAGGCGGCCCAGGACCTGGAGACGCTGGAGCGCGACCTCGCCGCCCTGGAGAATTTCTCCGGCGAAATGAGCGAAAAAGCCCGGGAAATGCTGATGGAGGAATACGTCGAGGCCCTGAAGAACCTGGGCCTCAACGAGATGAAGCTCGACTCCTCCCTGCTGGAGCAATTGGAGGGGCTCGATCTCTCGAAAATCAGCAAGGGCAGGATGGATCAGTTGACTCGCGAGCAGATGCAAGAGCTGCGGGAGCGCCTGAAAAGCGGCTGTGACTGACTGGGCGGGCTCGAAGGTCTGTCCGGTTCGGGCAGCGGCGAAAGTCTCGAGGAAATGCTGGAGCGTCTCGGTCTCGGCCAGGGGCAGCAACCCGGGAGCGGCGGCATCAATCGCGGTAAGGCGGACGCTCCGCTTTTTTACGGTGATGAGACCGACCTGAAGACCAACCGGATCGAGGGAGTGGAGGGCACGGATCTGAGCCGAGCGCTCCCCGGCGAGGTTCTCGGTGTGGGCGAGACGGAACACGAGGACGAGCAGAGCCCGTCCGTGCGGCAGGAGGGAGGCACCCTGTCCGGACGAGCCTCCGGGGGAGATGCGGTGTGGCGCGAATCGCTCATGCCGGAGGAGAAAGCCGTGCTGAAGCGCTATTTCGACTGATCCCAATCCCCCGCGACGGAGCCCCACGCGACATCTTCACGATGGACACCGACGCGATTCATCTCACCGTGGCTGGCCGCCCCTCGAGGTGGCCTGTGATCTGGGGCACCGTCGCCATCGTCCTGGCCGTGATCGCCCTGGTCGCCGAAGCGGCCCGAATCCTTCAGGCGGCGGCGACGATCATGCTGCCCTTAGACGCCTTTCTCACTGAGGTGGATATTTCGCCGAGCGGGGATCCGGTCCAGGACAGGATGATGGAAGACATGATGTTGCGACAGGAAGAGATCATGACCGCCACGGCGAAACTTGCCCCCTGGAATCTGGCGATCGGGACGGTGCTTCTGCTGCTCGCCATCGTGCTGTTGACGGGAGGAATCCTGCTCTGCCTGAGAAGCCGCAAGGCCGCCCCCGTTCTCCAGACCTGGGCTGTGCTCAAAATTGTCGCAGGGGGATTCGGTGTCTGGATCGCGCACCGGGCCACCAACATCTCCATGAGAGGCATGGGAGACATGATCGACTCCTTTTCCGCCATTTCCGCTTCTCCCGCGACAACCCTGGGTGGGGTCCTGGAATGGCTCTCCCTGGCAATCTTGATTCTCGGTCTGCTCTGGACCCTGTGGTTGCCGGTATTCTTCCTGGTCTGGTTCAATCGCCCCGTGGTGAGAGAGGACATGAACTCGGGACCCGGGTGGCCCCCGCATCCCCCGGCTGAAGGTTACTGATATGACTTCACCCGGTTGAGAAAGGCGCGCCACTTCTTACCGGGCTTGCCGTCGTCCATGAGAAAGTGGGGGCAGTTCTTGTGCCCGCGATCGGTTCCGTCCGGGTGGACCCGCCGCCAGTGCTGATGCGGGACGACCCGCGAAATCGGAATATCGTGCTTTTTCATCAACCAGGCGGTGAGGCTCGCCGTCCGGTTCATCGTGCTCTCCAGGCAATTTCCCCGGTTCTCGCACATCTCGATCCCGATTGACAGACGGTTCCCCGGACCGTCGTAGTCGGCATGCTCGCCCTGTTCATCCGTGGGGAGAGACTGGTAGATGCAGGCCTCGTCCACGGTGAAATGCCAGGAGAGATTGCCCAGACCGGCCCGCTGCAGCAGTTTGGCGTGAGCCTCCGCATTCGCCCCCGGACTCTCGTTCTGCGTGGAATGGATGGTGATGTATCTCGGTTTCATCTTCTTCGGGGAACGCCGGTTGAAGTTCCCCTCGGGGATGAAGGCCCGGGTGATCCGGGGAGACCCGAAAGCCGAGATCTGACCCGAGACCGGATGATCCGTCCTCACCACACTCGACTTTCGCGAGCAGGAAATGAAGGAAGATGCGATGAACGCGCAGGCGGCCGCAAGAGCGACCCCCAGCGGGGCGAATTTGAGGAGGCTCATTACCGTGGCAGGGGCAAAAGGCGCACCCGCAAACCGGGTGCCACCGAACCCTTAAACGGTCTGGCCCCGCATCCGTCAGATTTATTTTTTTCGCCGGCCGTAGGTCCACGGTTCCGTGGGCCGGCGGAATCTCCGGCTTGTCTGATCCCGGTTCCTGAAGCACGATCCGGAGGTCGGGGAGGCCGGTCCGGCATTCCCGCGAAAGACCGATCGCTTTCCCGACGCCCCGCCCCCATGACCCTGCACGACTTCCCCTACGAGGAACTGGGCGATCGCCTGGAGAGGGATGGTCTGCCCCGGGCGCACGGCCTCACGCTCTTTCGCGCTCTCCACCAGCAACTCGACCGGCATCCCGAAGCGAACGAGGATTTGCCGCCGCCCCTTCGGTCTTGGCTCAACCACGGGGCCGCTCCTCCGCTCCCGGTGGTGGCCCCCCTGCGCGAAACCGCCAGCGAGGATGGTTGGACTCGGAAATACCTCCTCCGACTCGCCGATCGATCCGAGATCGAAACGGTGCTCATGGGATTCTCCGGCCGATTCACCGCCTGTCTCAGCAGCCAGGTGGGATGCGCCATGGGTTGCGTTTTCTGCGCCACGGGGCAGATGGGTTTCCGCCGACACCTCACCGCAGGAGAAATCGTGGCACAGTCTCACCACGTCGAACGAATCGCACGCGAGAGAAACCGCGATCGGGTCAGGAACCTCGTCCTCATGGGGATGGGCGAACCCCTGCACAACTACGACGCAGTTATGCGCGCGCTCGACATCCTCACCGACACCCGGGGCCTGAATGTGGGCCCGGCACGGGTGACCCTCAGCACGGTCGGTCACGTTCCCGGCATTCGGCGACTGGCAAGACACGGCAAACGATACGAACTCGCGGTGAGCCTCCACGGGACCACGGACGAGGAGCGGCGAGCGCTCGTGCCGGTGAATTCACGCTGGCCGTTGGACGAACTGCTGGATGCCTGCCGCGAGTATATCGCCCTACGCCGCCAGAGGATCTTTTTTGCCTGGACCCTGATCGAGAGAGTCAACGATGCTCTCGACCAGGCGCGCCGGCTCGCCGCCCTGCTTGCGGGCATGAACGCACACGTCAACCTCATCCCCCTGAACGCCACGAATGGATATGCCAGAAATGGGCCCGCGGTGGCAAGGCTGCACCAATTCCAACGCGTGTTGCGCGAGGCGGGCCTGCCCTGCACCGTGCGCCAGCGCCGCGGCATCGATGTCGGCGCAGGCTGCGGCCAGTTGTCCGCCTCCTGATGTCGCTTGCCCCTGGCGGACGTCCCCACCCCCACGGCATGAGATAGGGTAGCGTGCCTAGGGCAACAGGGTTCGGGGGGCGATCTGCCCCGTCCTCGTTCGGTCAATCCTGCCCCGTGGCCTTTTCGGAATTCCCTGGCCGACCTCCCTTGAGCAGCTCGGGCGGTTCCCCTCCGCTTACCTTCGAGGCCAACTTAGGCGGCAGCCGGTCCACCTCGACCGCAGTCTCGTGCCACAGCGCCGCCAACTCTTCCACGAGATCCGGCTTATCCCCGGATAGATCGTTCAACTCGGTGCCGTCTTTCTCGATGTCGTAGAGTTCCCAGCGGCTGGCCCGGTGGGTCACCAGCTTCCAGTTCTCCCGGATCAGGGCACGGTTGGTGCTGAACTGAAAATAGAGAAAGTCGTGTCCCTCGCGCTCCCGGCCTCGGAAAATGGGGGTGAGCGACTTGCCGACCAGCGGTTCGAGATCGATGCCCTCCCATGCTGCCGGATACTCCAGTCCGGCGACATCGAGGCAGGTCGCCATGAAATCGACGAGGTGACCGCGCTGGCCCGTGATCGCTCCGGGTTCGGTCTCCAGGCCCGCGGGCCAGTGCACGATGAGGGGAGAGGAGATCCCGCCCTCGTGCTGGTTCTGTTTGTGCAGGCGAAAGGGGGTGTTCCCCACGTGCGACCACCCCGTGTCGTAGCACCAGTAGGATCGGGGATCCCAGGGCTCAAACTCCGCCCCGCGGGTGCGGTCGAAGGGGCAGGCCCCGTTGTCCGAGCAGATCATGATCAGGGTGTCTTCCATTTTGCCGGCCTCGCGGAGAAACGAAACCAGACGGCCCGTGGACTGGTCGACGCTATCCACCATGCCGGCGAAGGCGGCCATGCGCCGGGCCTCCCAGTTCTTTTCCTCCGCAGAAAGTTCCTCCCAGGCCGGAACCAGAGGCGGCCGGGGCGACAGGGCCCAGGTGCCGGGGATCAGACCGCTTTCCACCTGGCGGCGATAACGTTGCTCGCGGATCCGATCCCAGCCTTCATCATACCGGTTCTCGTATTTGCGGAAGTCTGCCTCCTTCACGTGAAGGGGATAGTGCGGGGAATTGTGCGCCACGTAGAGGAAAAAAGGCCGGTCATCATCGCGCTCGAACGACTCCCGCAGAAAAACCACCGCGTGGTCGATGAAGGCGTCGGTGGTGTAAAAATCGTCGTCGAAAGCGTCCCATTTCTCGCCGTCGAGCCGGAAGGAGTCGTCCCCGGTGAAAAAGTTGGTCGCCCCGGAGAGATGGCCGAAGTAGCGATCGAAGCCTCGATCGGTGGGTTCACCGTGGAGGTGCCATTTGCCCACCATGGCGGTGAAATAGCCGGACCTGCCCAACACTTCGGCGATCGTCACCCCCCGTTTCAGGGAATTGCTGCCGGCCTGGTTGCAGTAGAGGCCGGCAAGCAGGGAAACTCGGGACGAGTGACACTTTGCCGTGTTGTAGAAATTGCGGAAGCGCAGGCCATCGGCGGCCAGGGCATCGATGTTCGGCGTCTCGATCTCGCTCCCGTAACAACCAAAATCGGAATAGCCGAGATCGTCCAGCATCAAGATGACGATATTGGGACGGTCCGCGCCGTGGGCCACTCCGCCGGCGAGAATCGCGATGAGAGCAAAAAGAAATAGAGGGAGGAATCGGGTCATGCTACCCCGGAGTAACTCGCCTGCATCAGGTTGTCCAGACACGTCATCACCGCAGAGAACCGACGGGCGGGCGGTCCACGGAGACAGCATGCCCCCTCCCTCGACGTCCCGGGGACGCCGATAAAGCGGAAATATCGGCTGGAATTTTTTCGTTTTTCGGCGCAAAATGGAGCACCTTTCGGAGATGCCTGTAGTTACGAGGCAACCCAATGACACCGCCCTAAATGACGGAAATCGATTTTTGGCTCACCCTTCCCTCGAACTGGTTGCAAACGGCGGAAGACGGTCAACCCCTCATCCCCCGCTTCTTTTCCGCGATTGACTACCCTGAAGTCGGACTGGGCATGCCTTGGCTCCAGGGGCTGCTCATCATCGCCCTGGTCGCTTTCAACGGCTTTTTCGTCGCCGCCGAGGTGGCCCTGATCAAGCTGAGGTCGGCCCAGTTGGAAAACTCCAACATCAAAGATCTCAATTCGGCCCAGATCACGCGACACGTTCTGGAGAACCTGGATCGCTATGTGCCCGCCTGCAAGTTCGGCAACTCGATCTCGGGTCTGCTCCTCGGCCTCGTCAGCATTCCTTTTCTCGCAGGACAGATCGCCCCGCTCCTCGGCACGCTGGGGATACAGAGCGGTCGGGCCATCACCAACATCGCTTTCTTTCTCGCTTTTACCCTGGTGCTGTCCTTCGTCGTCGTCATGGGCAAGGTGGTTCCCAACTCGATCGGTTTTCGCCGCGAACTCGAAGTGTCCATGCGGTGCTCCCGGCCTCTCCACTGGTTCTACCTGCTCTTCTTCCCGCCGATCTGGATTCTCACCGCATTCGCCAACTGGTTCCTCGAATCGATCCTCCGCATCAAGCCGGCCGCGGAGCGGGAGATCCTGCACAGCGCGGAGGACATACGCATCCTCGTCGAGGAAACCGACGAGGAACACGTCTCCGAGACGGAGAAGGAGATCCTGATCAATGCCCTCGAACTCAACGATCTGACGGTGCGCGACATCGTCACCCCGCGAAACGAGGTGGTGTCCCTGGACATCAACGATCCCTTCGAAATCAACCTGCAGAAGGCGGTCAGTTCACGGCATACCCGCTTCCCCCTGATCAATGAGCACCTCGACGACACCCTGGGGCAGATCCACATCAAGGACCTCATCCAGGTCATCCAGACGCCGAACCCTGATCTCCGCCAGGTGCGTCGCGATATCCTCCGCGTCGATGAGAGCGTCAGGCTCGATCAGATGCTGAAAATCTTCCTCAACAACAGCGCCCATCTCGCTCTGGTGGTAGACGATTACGGCGGCTCGCACGGACTCGTCACCCTGGACGCCCTCCTCGAACTGCTCGTCGGGGAGATCCAGGACGAATTCGACGTCGACGAGGAGGAGGAACCGTTCCACTGGGTCAGCGACGACGAATTCATCGTGGCGGCCTACATGCCCCTGCACGAACTCGACGATCTCGTGCCGGAACTGGATCTGGAGAGCCCGGACGTGAGCACGGTGGGCGGCTATGTGACCACGGTGCTGGGGCACCACCCCAAGGTGGGAGAGACCACCGTGATCGAGGGCTTTCAGGTCAAGGTGACCCAGGCCGACGAACGCAAGATCCGGGAACTGCGCTTCTCGCGGATCGTTCCCGACGATCTCGCGCCGCGGCAGTCCGAGAAGATGGCTGCCGGCATCTGAAAGCGACTCCGCTCTCTGTCGAAATTGCCCCCGGCACCGCACCTCCGCCGGGTTGATCCATGAAGCCGAACGGTTAGATTCTCTCGCACCGTGACGCACGCAATGATGAAGAACCCGGCGAACCGGAGGAAACACAGCCGGAGAAAAGGATGGGGACGGCGGCTTCTGGCCCTTCTTTCGTGGGTGGGGGGAATCGGACTCGTGCTGATCCTCGCCACCAGCGCCCTCGGCCTCTACGCGTACCAGACCCGGGTCAAGCTGGTCAACGCCCGGCTCGAACAGTGGTTCCCCGGTCAGCAGGTCTCGGTGCGATCCATCGAGTTCGCCGAGATCGGCAAGATCAAAATCGAGGGACTCTCCGTGAGAATCGGGGACGAGAACCCCGAGGAAACGCTGGCCGTCCCGGAGATTCTCCTCACCTACAACCTGATCGACCTCCGGGCCACGGGGAAGTTCGACTCCATCACCCTGGACGGAGCCCGTATCTCGATCGACGAGACCACGCAGACCCGGTTGGAGGGGGGCGGAGCAGGCCCCGAACAACACCCGCTTTTTCCCCTGTCCTATTTCACCGGCGAACTCCGGCTCATCGATGCCAGCTGGGATGTGGCCCTACCTGGATGGCCGCGAATTCGGGGCCGGGGGGATGTGGAGACCCGGGCCTTCGGGTTCGACGGCGACTCCCTCAGCCGGGAACCGATCAGCGGCGAGATCCGACGGCTCACCTTCGGCGAAGCCCCCCGGCTGGCCTCTGCGGACGGGGTGCGTTTCTCCCTCCGCATGGACGAGGCCAGGTCCCTCTATTTCCTCGATTCGCTGGAGTTGACCCAGCCCGTTTTGAACCTGTCGCCTCAGCTGCTGGAGTTTCTCCTTCCGCGCACCGATGCTCTGGAGCCACCTTCCCCCGCCTGGCCATCCGTGGAGATCGGACGGCTTCTCGTCACCGAGGGTCGCTTCCGGGTCGAGGGTTTCGATGGCAGCAGGGAGGGGAGCCCCCGCCTCCCCGATCTCGATTTCTCAGCCTCCTTTGACTGGGAGGGCATCTCCTACGCGGGAGGACGAATCGATTCGTCACAGCCCGTCGAGCTCGAGCTGAAGGACCTCGACCTCGCCGGAGGCGAGGAGACTCTACTCCGCTCTCCCAGCGTCCGGATCGAGGCAGAATCCCTGGGCCGCGCCGTTCATGATGGGACAATCGACGCCGTTATCATTGACGAGGCCGACCTGAGGATCACGGACGACAGCCTGTCTCGCTGGAAAGACTTCGGCATCCCCAAGGGCGGGAGAAAGCCGTTTCACCTCGGCACGGTTGAGGTCCAGGGGGGCTCGTTCCACCTGGCCGATTTCGCTCCGGGGCCTGCCGGAGAGCCTTTTCCCCTGATCACGGCCCGATTCGACGCCACGCTCCAGGACATTTCTTCCGACGATTCCGGAGCGCTCTCCTCCGGGGCGATTCAGTTCGCCGGCATCACCGATTTCTCCCTTATCGGCCCCGAGGCCCCCTCGACTTCGGTTCCCCTGCTTCGCTTCCCCTCCGCCGAGATCAGCCTGATCTGGGATCGCTTCCGGTCGGCGAAACGGATCGAGCGGCTCACCGTCACCGCGCCGGAGGTTCGCATCACCGACCGGAGTCTCGGCGGCTGGAGCGGAGGGCATGACAAAGGCCCACAGTCGCAGCCCGAGCCGGAACCGGTGATACAGGTATCCCGTCTCGACGTTCAGGACGGCGCCTTTCTCGTCGACACCGAGGAATGGATTTCGCCGCGACTCCCGCAGCTCACCGGGCGATTCTCTCTGCGCAACGAGGAGGAGGAGGAACCCGATCTGGCCGGGCCGGAATATCGACTCCAGGTCGACGGGTTAAATGTGGTCGATCGGTCCGCAGACCCCGCCGGGGAAGCTCCGGCCACCCCCATGCTGCCTCTTTCCTCCCCTTCCCCCACGACGGCCTCATCCGCCGAGACCATGAGCATCGAACGCGTCCACATCCTCTTCACGGCAGAAGAGTGGTTCCGGGAGAGAAAAATCCGACGGCTTCGCGCCGAAGGCGGTCTTCTGCACCTGGGCGAGTCGCTCGACCGGATTCTGGGGCGGGTTGGGGACAACCCGTGAGTTCAGCCGAACTGGGTGCCGTCGCCCCGGATCTCGCCAAAGTCCGCTTCCGGATGGCCGGAGCGTTCCATCTGCAGGCTGATCTCTTTGAGCGCTTCGATGATGGTCGGTGCCGAGGCTGGCAGAGGGAGGTCGATCTCGAGGTGAGTGGACCTGGCGAATTCCTGGAGAGCGTGCCATACCGCCTGGCGCACGGATGAGCCCAGGATCACCGGGGCCTCGCTGCAGGGATCCCCCGGGGCCACCGCCGCATCTGCAGAGGGCCTGAGCCGATCCGACTCAAAGATGCAGGGTGCCCCGCTGAACCCGGTAATGCCCTCGCGGGAGGGAAAAAGCTCCGCCTCCGGGGCATCGGGATCGGGCACGGATTCGGAACCGACCCAGCCCGCGCCAATGGCGAAGGCCCGTGCCAATTGGGCCGCGTCACGGTCGCCCTGATTCAGCGTGGGCGAACCCTCGTGGGCGATGTCGACGCGCAGGATGTCGACCTCGCCGGTAAAGGTGTCGATCTGCACCTCCGAAACCGCCGCCGCGTAAGTAAAGGCGGAAAAGGGCCACCCCGCTCCCAGTTCGCGGTCCCACCACAGATTCGGGGTGCGATGGTAGCCGGTAACCATCAGGTTGACGCGTTTCGACCACGCCCCCTCGATCAGTTCGGCAAAAGTCAACGGTTTCACGCTGCCCACCTTGGCCCCGACCAGGCCATCCTCGAAATAGATCGTTTCCAACTCAATGTTGGTCTCGCCCCTGGCGGCGAAAAGTTGCAGTGCCACCTGGCGCAGACTCCCGATCAGCTCGCGGCAGGCGTCGTCGATGGCGCGGAGGATCAGTCCCGCCACATCCACCCCGAGCACGGGAGTCGCCTGGGCGAGCACCTCGAAATCCCCCGGCAGCACCCGGATGGTATCGGGGGGCACTCCGAGGCGCACCGAGATCTCCTCCTGGATCTGGCCGTCCAGCCCGTCCTGCAGGTCGACCACACTGGGCCGCACCTGGATCGAGCCGTCGGAAAGCACCTGCATCAGCACCATGCCCCGGTTCCTCTCCTGCCTCGGATCGCCCAGACCGAAGCGCAGAGGCACCGCCGCGATTCCACGCTTGCAGTTCTGGTTCCGGTCGTTCCACTGCTGGATTTCGTGGTAGCGGCGGTAAAAATCCGAACGTTTCAGAACGTGCCCCCACACCCGCGCGATCGCCGCACCATTCACCGGTTGCCCGTAGGGAGCCGTGTGAATCTCAGCCCTGTCGTCGTAGAAATTGCGCTCTTTCACCTCGTGGGCCGGAACGCCGAGGTCGTCCGCCACCCGCTGGATCACCTCCTCCAGCACCCAAGCCCCCTGGGCCGCCCCTTCCGCGGGCATGGAACTCGAGGACACCCCGTTCGTCTTGCACAACACCGCCCGAACCCGAAAGTGCGGAACCCCGTAGACTCCGTCACTGTGCAGCATGGCTCGGTCGAGCACGATCTCGGAATCCGAGGCGAAAAATCCCGCGTCCAGGGCCAGCCGAATATCCACCGCATCGATGGTTCCCTCCCCGTCGAACCCCACCTCAAACGAGGCCCGAGTCGAGTGACGTTGCCCCCGGAACAGGGGGGAATCGGGGTCGAGATGGATCTCCACGCTGGCCTTCGTCTTTTTCACCGCGTGCGTCGCCAGGGCGGCCAGCCGCACCGGCTCCAGTTCCATGGCATTTGCCGGCCCCGCCAACGCACCCGTATCCAGGGTGACCGCACTCTCCGATATGCCCGCGGCCCGCGCCACCGCGCTGCGCACCTCCGTCGGCATCAGGGCCGGTGCCGTGACCATGAGAGCCTTGCCCCCCTGCACTCGCTTCACCTTGATGTGGGGAGGACTCACCGGGCAGGGTCTCTGCGGACCGATGATGAGTGAACCCTTGAGCCGCCGCTCCGCCCGATCGATGGCCTCGACGGTTTTGCCGCGCTCGATCTTCCGGGCCCGTCCATGATAGCTCTTCATCGCCAGGGCGTGCTCCAGCGTCAGGATTCCGGGGGCCACATGATACTCGATCTTCACCGCATCCCGCGCCTGAAAACAGGTCCGCAGATCGCGGCCCACGATGATGGCCACCGGCTGGCCCTCGTAGCAGACCTCGTCGTCGGCGAGAAGAGGTTCATTGTTGAACTGCTTTCCCAGGGTGTTGTCGTAGCGCCCCAGATCCTCGGCAAACATCACCGCCTCGATTCCCTTGACCGCCCGGGCAGCGGTGGCGTCCTTCCGCGCGATGGCGGCAGAGGCGTGAGGGCTGCCCAGCAGCACCACACAGAGATTCCGGTCCGATGAACGCCACTCCTGCGCCACTTCGGGCACCGATTCCACCGCGATCTCCCGGTCTCCGCCAGCGGGCGAGGGCTCAGCAGGAGCGGGCGTTCTGCGCCGTCGCTGAATCCGATTGCGGAAAGCACTGTTGTCCTCCTCCGGGAAAATCGATTCCCGCGAGGGAAAGGGTGTGATGTTGGGATTGTCCTCTGCCATCACGCCACGGTGTCAAAGAAAGGTTGATCCTGCAGGGAGAACTCCCGGGTCACGCCCTGTTCGATCGGTTTGACCGAGGATGGCTTGGGGTGCTGGTAGTAGAACTTCTGCAGGAGAGTCATGACGAGTTGTTTCCGGTAGGCCGCACTGGCTCGGCCCACCGGTTCCCGGGTGATCTGCACCTCCTGGAAGAGCGGGTGGAGAGCGGCGAGCACGGTCTCCTCTTCCCACGGTTTGCCGGCGAGGGCGTCCTCGGCCCGGCGGGCGCGAACCGGACTGGCGCCGACTCCGGAATAGGCGATCCAGGCCTTGGCCACCGTTTTCTCCCGCAATTCCACGGCAAAGGCCCCGGTCACGTAGGGTTCGCACAGGCTTCGCCTCGGCCCCACGGAGTAGATGTCGCAGAGTCGCGAGGTCATGCCACGGCTGGAGAGAGCACCCTCGTTGCTGCGGGGAATGATGACACACCGCACCATCTCTCCCGGTTGCAGGATGGTGCCGCCCTTTCCATCGAAGAAATGGGAGATGGGAGCATCGCGTTCCCCATCGGAAGAGAGCAGGATAACCCGGGCGTCGAGGGCGATCAACAGAGGCGCGAGTTGGCCAAAATCGGAGGCCACGGCGAGATATCCCCCCAGGGAAGCGCGATTGCGAACCGCCCGCGAGCCGAAGCGGGTCAGGGCCTTGAGGAAGGCGGGGCACTCGCTGCCGATCTCCTCGCCGATCCGGGTCAGATTCACCCCGGCGCCGATTTCCCAGTAATCGTGTCGGGTCTGGATCATCTGGAGTTCATCCACCTCCTCGATGGAGATGAGGCTTTCGACCTCGTCCTCCCCGGCCCGCTGGGAGAGCCAGGTGCCGCCCGCCACCAGCCTGGCATGCGGCTGTTCGGCCCGCAGTCGCTGCAGATCCGCGATAGTCCTGGGTCGGTGAAACCTCCGCTTCCGCCGATCCACGTAATCCAGGGCTTCCCCGGGTTTTTTTTGAAAAAGTTTCTTGGTGAAACGGTCGTTGAAAATGTCTTTCCGGCCGGTCCACACCTCTTTCTGCTCACCCGACTTGGCGAACCGCTGACTGGCCTCGTGCCGCCGGTGCTCCGCCGCGGCAAACAATTTGCGGCCGGCATCCTTGATGGTGCGGACGTCCGCGGTGCGGGAGACGAGGGCGTCGAACTGCTCGTTCATCTGACCGTTGCGCCGCAGGTCGGCACGGTAGTAGCCCTCAAAGAAGAGGGAGAGCACGAACATGCGCCGGTCTTCCCCGCACTCCATGTTGTCCAACTCGAGAACCGCCACCGCCGGATGATCCGGATCGAGATTGGCGATCCCTTGGGGCGTCCACACCAGCGTGCCCGCAACCATGGGCAGGAGCAGGAGGTGCGAGTCGACGGAACGAAAGCGCCGATTCTCCCCGAAGACTTCAGCCACGATCACGGGAAAGCCCCCCTGCCACGGATCCCCGTCGGCGTAGTGGGCATAGAGCGGGTCCAATTGGCCCAGAAACTGCGCCAAGGTCAGGCGGATGGACTCGTGTTCCACCCGACATATCTCACCATCCAACTCGAATGTGAACCAACTCTGCATGGGGTCTTCGCTTCGGGATTCGCCGCGCGCATCCCATCAATGAAACGGGCCGCGGCCACAGTAATGCAACAGAATTTTCAAATTTGCGGCGCGGCCCGCGGGTCAAAACGGCACACTTCCTCGCCGGGTTCCGCATTTTCGGAGACTGTTCCCCCCCCAATCGATGGCGATTGACTACCCACCACTCACCGACCTATCCTTTGCCCATGATTCACCCCGCCTCCCGCGCCGCCCTCGCTCTCCTTTTCACCTGTCTGTTCCTTTTTTCCCTGTCCCCGGTCTGGGGCCAGTCCTACAACTATTCCGGCACGTGGCTGGGACAGAATTGCAATGTCACCCTCAATTTTTCCACGGCTTCGGACCACGTCGACGGCACCATCACCATCGCCGGCACGCCCTACAACGTGGCCGGAAGCGTCAACGGCAGCAACATCACCATCGGGGTGGCCGGCGACCCACCATTCACCTTCGCCCGGTTGATCGAGAGGAGCAAGGAATACTGGCAGAACGAGGACGGGTCGATCTCGTTTTTTCGCTATCTCGACGGTGGCGGCAGCCTGCCCGGCACCGCAGCCGGGGGGAGCCTCCCGGGAACCGGCGCCATCCCGGGTGGCGGGATGCCCAGTGCGCGCCCCAAACCGGACCCGCAGACGACCAACTACGCCGGCTTCTGGGCCAACGAACCCGTCTCCGTGACGATTCACTGGGACAACTTCGCCGGTCAGGGGCCGGTCGAGGGCACCATCGTCTACCGGGGGAATCCCATCGCCTTCACCGGCGACAATCCCCGCCGCGGATACATGGAACTCACCATCCCCGGCTCCGGCCTCTATACCCTGAACAAATCGGGTTCCGGCGAGGGCGTGGAGTGGACCGGCAGGTCGGGCGAAACCGTCCTCACCTTCGGGCGCACTCTGGGAGAAGGCAATTCGCGCCCCCCGGGCGGCGGTCTTCCCGGGGGCACCACCTACCCGACTCCCAGTGCCGACTCCGGAGGATTCTGGATCATCGCGTGCGAGGCGGTGCGGGACCAGTCGGCCGCGCAGAACCTGGCCAATACCTGGCGCAGCCGAGGTTTCCCCGATGCCGGCATCCTCCACCTCAGCGAGTACCGTTCCCTCGGGGGTAACGATCAAAACTACTGGGTGGTCTATCCCGTCGCCGGATCGAAAGAGCAGGTGCAGAGCCAGTTGTCCCGGGTCAAGCGCTTCTACTCCGGAGCCTACGGGGTCAAAGCAGATCAGAACGCCCGCAGGTTGACTCTGTGAAGGACGTCGGGCGACAACGTTCCGAGGGTTTCTTCCTCGTTCACCTCGGGTCAGCCGCCGCAGGCCACTCGATAACTACCGGGAGAAAGATCCCCGTCTCGAGGTGAAAGTCTCGATATCCACGCCCGAAACGGTCCGTCCCACGGGAAATTTCGGCACCGCTTTCCAGTGGGCTGGCATCCTCCGGGACCGACTGGGGCACGAGGTCGAGGTAACGAACGGCTGGGACGCCGAGGCGGATGCGCTCGTCGCCCTGCACGCCCGCAAGAGCGCAGGAGCGATCCGTCGCTACAAGGAAGCGCGGCCCGGAGGCCGCATTCTCGTTGCCGCAGCCGGCACCGATATCTACCCGACGCCTTCACGGGAGGCACTCGCGTCCTTCGCCGTGGCCGAGCGCATCATCCTGCTGCAGGACCGTGCCATCCGGCAAATCCCCGAACGGGACCGAGCGAAGGCCGTGACCATCCTCCAAGCGGCGACCACTTCCCACTTTCGACCGCCTGAGGAGCGGAACCGTGATCCCTTTCAGATATGCGTCATCGGATTCCTCCGCGACATCAAGGACCCTATGAGAACTGCCCTGGCCGTCCGCATGCTCCCGCAGGAGTCGAAAGTCCGGGTGCGCCACGCCGGGGGCATCCTTGAGGAAAAGTACGCGGAAATCGTCGCCGCGGAGCAATCGAAGAATCCGCGATACACCTGGCTCGGGGTTATCGACCGCGAGGAGATCGACATCCTCCTTTCCGAATCGCAACTGATGGTGCTCTCCTCCCACCACGAGGGAGGCGCCCGGGTGATCGGCTACGCCGTGGTCAACCACACCCCCGTTCTCGCGGCGCGGAACGACTGCACCATCAGTCTGCTGGGAGAATCCTATCCGGGACTCTATCCCGTGGGAGATACCGCCGCTCTTGCCGGATTGATTCATCGCGCCGAAACCGACGGGAGATTTCTCGCCGAGCTGAGGGAGATTACCGCCCGGCTGGTGCCCAAGTTCGACCCGGAGAGGGAAACCGAAGCCTGGAGAAGACTGTTATGAACACCGCAAAGGAAGCGCTCATTGAGTTGGAGAATACGGATCGCCGCACCAGACAGCTTTTCCAGGATCTCGATCTGGAGCAGCTCGCGGTGCCCTACCACAGGGGAATCAACCCTCCGGTCTGGGAGCTGGGTCACGCCGCTTTTTTCTACGAGTTTTTTCTCCTGCGCCCGCTCGGGGATTCCTCCCCGCGGATGCCCGGTTTCGACGAGATCTGGGATTCCTTCGAGATCCATCATCGCTCCCGCTGGAAGGCCGGCATGATCCCCGACCGGCAGACCACCTTCGACTACTATTCGGGGATACTGGACGGGGTCCGCGAGACCCTGGAACGCCCCGGTCTGACCCCTCGGGAACTCTACCTCGCGAAATACGGTATTTTTCACCAGAACATGCACCTCGAGTCGCTCATCTGGGCACGGCAGACACTCGGTTACCCCACCCCGGCGTCCTTCTCCCGGCCGGACGAGCCGTTGCGACCGGCCCCGAAGCGGGATGTCGAGATCAAAGGCGGCACCGTTTTTTTCGGCATCCCCGGAGAATCGGACACGTTTTCCTTCGACAACGAGCGCCCCGGTTTCGAGAGGGAAATCGAGCCCTTCGCCATCTCCAGCCAATTGGTCACGAAAGGCGAATTTCTCGAATTCGTCCGAGATGGCGGCTATACCGATAGAGAACACTGGAGTTTCGGGGGACGCCAGTGGCTGGAGGACCAACCGTCGCCGCCGCGCCACCCCAGGTACTGGTCGGTCGAAGACGGAGAATGGTTCGAGCACTTTTTTGACTTCCGGCTTCCCCTCGATCCCGAAGCCCCGATGCTCCACGTCAGTTTCTGGGAGGCGGAGGCCTTCTGTCGACGGGCAGCCCGGCGCCTGCCCGATGAATTCGAGTGGGAGGCCGCGGCGCGCGGGCGGGAGAATCGCCTCTATCCCTGGGGCGGTGAGATGGAAACCCGATGCGTCGATATGGATGCCACCCGGCTGGGCCGGCTGCCCACCGGGGCGCTTCCGGAGGGAGCCACCGAGGACGGTTGCCTCCAAATGCTGGGCACCGCCTGGGAATGGACCACGAGCCAGTTTCTCCCCTACGACGGTTTCACCATGGATATGTACCCCTACATGTCCACCCTGCAGTTCGGCGATCACAAAACAACTCGCGGAGGCTCCTGCGCCACCTCCTCGTGCCTGATCCGTGCCACCTACCGGCAGGCCTATCTTCCGGGTCGCAACGATGTGTTTACCGGTTTCCGCACCGTCCGCGCCGACTGACCCTCACTGGATTTTCGTCACCCGAAAATAATCCACCACGGCGGAGCCACCTGCGGCCCATACTCCGCCATTCTGCACGTTCTGAAAAAACAGCCCGTTGAAGGTCTTGCCTCCCTGCAGCGCCAGAGTACTCCCCACCGGGACCTCTCCCGATCCCGTATCGAGGAACACATCGAGCGTGCCCGGATCGTCGCCATTGAGCACGGCCCGACCCCGCACTTTCACTCCGGAGATGGTCTCGGTCCCAAAAGCGTGAAACGTGGTGTTGGTGCCGTCCATGCGGCTCTGGAGCAACAATTCCTGCCCATTGTGCTGGATGCGGAGCAAGGCGATATCCCGTTGGCTGTTGTTCCCCTGGTCGATGTCCCGGATGGCAAATCCAAAGTTCGCACCCGTCGAGGATCCGGTCAGATCGACCGACACCACGCAGAACTCGATATCGTAGACACCCACGTCGCCACCTCCGGTCACCGGTCCCCCTTGAATAAAGACATTGCCCGAGCCCCCGGCATCGGAGATGACCAGGTCGGTTCCGTTCGTCGCGATATAGCTGGCCCCCGAGGAGAAACTCGCGCCCACGACCCTGTCGGTGACCTCGTCGAGAGAGGAACCCGCCGGGGCACCATCGGCGTAGGTGAAAGAAAACTCGTGCAGCACCGTGTCGTTCGCGTCGACGGCGACATGCAGCGCCCCCTCGGTGACCGCTCCCTCGTTATCGGTCGCGCTGATGGTGAAGTAGTTCCCCCCGAGATCAGCACCGCTCGGGGTGCCTCCCAGAGAGCCGTTCTCCGATACCGAAAGCCAGTCGGGCCCCTCGGTTTTGGCGAAGGTCACCGGCCCCGCGTCGAGATCCCTCACCGCGGTGCTCAGCGAGCCGGAATAGACCAATCCCTCCGTCGCTACGGGTCCGTGCACGGGATCTTCCGTGAAAACCGGTCCGAGATTATCGTCCACCTCGACCCGGTAGAACCCGCGACTTCCCGATACGGAAACCGAAGCGCTCCCCCCGGTGATCGATCCGGTTACCTCGGCGAAGGATTCGCCGAGACCGATACCTCCCATGATCCGGTAGGTCACCCCCGAGGTGTGAGGCCAGTTGAGATAGAAGCGGCCCTCCGAGATCCCGGCAGACCGCAACTCCGGAACGTCCGGAACCGCCGGAGCGGGCGCGGGGAGCGTCGTCTGGAGAACACCGATCCCCTGGGTGGAGGGTTCCACGCGCATGGCCGTGGAAAGTTGGTGCAGGATCGCCTGGTAAGCGGGATCTTCGGCCACGTTGATTCGCTCTACCCTGCTGTGGGTCAGGTCGTATAGATCGCGCGCCACGATGTTGGTGCCGTCGTGCCACTCGATGAGCCGGTAGCGCTCTGTCCTGAAGACGAACGCATCGCCGCCCTGCGGTTTGTGTGAAATCGCTCCTCCGTTTACCGAGACCGCCGGATCATTGAGCACCGGCACCAGGCTGCGTCCCCGCAAGGGGCGCCCGTTGGGCGTGGCGTTGTCCAGGGGCTGGGTGGGAATGGGCAGCCCGGCCAGTTCACTGAGCGTCGGATAAATGTCCAGAGTATTGGCCGGGCTCATCGTGGTGGCTCCGGTCGCGGGATTGCGCGGATCGTAGATGATGAGAGGCGCGGCGGTGGACACCTCCTGCAGGGTGTGTTTGCCGTAGCGGTTGTGTTCGCCCAGGGCGAACCCGTGGTCCCCCCAGAAGACGACGATCGTGGTTTCATCCATCATCCGACCCGGCTGGCAGGGGTCCGGGGTCATCTCCAGCTTGGCCAGCAATTGTCCCACCAGGTCGTCGATGAAAGAAACGCAGGCGTAGTAGCCGTGCCGCACCAGCCGAATCTCGTTGCCGGTGGGAAGCCCGGTCGAGTCGAAGGGCTCGTAACGGAGAAACTCGCCGTTGTATTGGAGCATCGACACCATCCGACCGGTGGCGGCGGTGGGGGCGACCATGAAAGAGGGAGCGGGGACGTCGTCATAGATCCCGTCGCCATTCGTGTCGTGAATCTGGAAGTATTCTTCCGGAGCGAGGAAGGGGAGGTGAGGTTTGTAAAAGCCCACCGCGAGGAAAAACGGTTTCTTGCGCGACGAGAGGGTGTCGAGCAGCGCAAAGCCGTCCTGCAGGATCACCCGGTCGCCGTAGGTCCCGTTCGTGTTTCCCGCGAAGACGGCAGGATTGCCCGTCACGCCCGTGCCGGAGTTTCCGCCACCGCCGGCGTAGGGCAGGGTCCAGGAGGCGGGATCGTCCACGGTTCTCCCGTTGTTGAATTGATTGTCGGAACCCGGTTCCCCCGGTTCGGTGGTGTCTCCCACCGTGCGGTTGTCGTGAAATTTCCCTTTGCACGCGGTTTCGTAGCCGTGGTTTTTGAAGTGCTGGGGGAGCGTGATGACATCGGGCAGCTTGTCCGGATGCCGCAGTGCCCGGAAGCCCTCCACCCCGGTTTCCTCGGGCATGAGGCTGGTCGTCAGCGCCGCTCGCGAGGGACCGCAAACGGGCCATTGCACGTGATGGTTGAGAAAAGTTATGCCGCGTGAGGCGAGGGCGTCGATGTGGGGAGTTCCGTTGTTGGCCAGCATGACGGGGTCGCCATAGCACCCCAGTTGGTTGCCCAGGTCGTCCACGGCGATGAAGAGCACGTTGGGCCGGTCTTCGGAGGCGGCCAGGGGAAGAACGCCGAGGAAGAATGAAACAAAGACGATGCAAATCGAGCCGAGAATCATGATCGGGAGAGCGAAATAACAAATAACTGATTACTGATTACTGATTACTGATTACTGATTACTGATTACTGATTACTGAT
>CAZLUZ010000056.1:0-26023 GCA_964562825.1 uncultured Akkermansia sp. | reverse complement strand
CCGTTTTCGTCGTATCTTTCGCATCGAGCACGTTCGCGGGAAAACGGCCTGTTGTTAGGGCGTGGCTCACCGAACGCTTACCCAAAACTCGCGATTACTCGTTCCAAATCCGAGTAACCAGGGAACCTCGAGAGCACTTGGTGGGTCCGCTCCACTCGCACATTTGGTCTGCCAACATGATTTCAATGAGTAACAATCACCACAAACTTCTTTCTCCACCCATTTCTCATCTTTCCGCGCCACTGAAGAATCGCTGCGGGCATCAAATCAATGAGGATCGCGGTTTCCGATATCTTCGATTGCCTTGGTGGACGGATGCCGCCCCAAGAAACCTTGCCGGATGCAGAAGGAGACAGAACAACAAGGAAACCTGCTGATAGAAGAATGTGAAATGGAAGGTGGCGCTCGACCAGCCGGCTTTCACCACTCCGGCACGGGCGGTTCGACGATTGGCCCGGAATTCGACGGTAGCTGTGTCCCGAGATCCTCCACCCGCACCAAATAGTCGCGCACCGCTCCGGCGGTCAACTGCCCCAGCTGCAGCTGCCCCTCGGTGTCGAAATGAACCTGGTCGATCCGGGTAGGCAATAACCCGTGAAATACGGGAAAGGCGTTCGCGATATCCTGGGACACCCGCGCCTTGGACAGATACAGCGGCAGGGCCTTGGGACGCATGTTCTCCAGGAGTTCCCGATGACGAAAGATTCCCGCCTCGTCGAAATAGGTCAGCACGAAGACCGGAAGATCCGGTGCGCCCAGATCGCTCCGGACGTGACCCACCAGCTCGATGAACCTCTCCCGGTAGGTCTCGGCCAGCTCGGTCTTTTTGGCGTCGCGCCCCCCCTGTTTCCAGACGAAGCCACCCAGTTGAAAATCGGAGACCTCACGCGCCTCGGCGACCGCCTCGATCATGTCGCGATAGAGCGATCCCTTCAGGGCGTCGCCCGTCTTGCTCGCCGCCGACCACTCCCAATCCGGTTTCCAGGCGTTCATCCCCGTGCCCGCCACCGCCACCTTGATGATGCCGATGGTCTCCCCGGGGAGGTCTTTGATCAGGTCGTGGGTGAAACTGACCTCCGGCCCGAAATTCCGTTTCGGCACGAGATACTGCCATTGCCCCTTGGCCCATATCCGGATGCGGGGATGGGGTTCATTCAGGGGTGGCGTCAGCTTTCCGGCGCGACCGTGTCCGGTCATGTTCGACTGCCCCATGAACAAAAAGACCCGAAACCGGCCCGGCGTGAGAATCGAGGCCTCGCCGCCTCCCATGGAGTTGGCCTGTTTCAACCCCACACCCCGGCTGGGATCGTCCTCCAGGACCGCCTCGCGCAGGCCCGGGTACTCCGGACGCAGGCTCCGGTCGTCGTAGGCGGAAAACTCGGCGATAGCCGACTGCGTGGGGTCGCTCCACACCGACGCGGGCACCTCCAATCCGAGAACGGAGGAACGCACGGAACAGCCCGACGCCCCGAAACCGAGCACAAGTAAGGACGCCAGAGCCAGCCACTGGGAAAACGGAACGGTCAACGAACCCGGATCCTACGCTTCTCCTCCTCCGGATTCAAGCGCTTCCCCGAGAGCGGCTTCAGGTTTTGAGTACCTGGTTCCATCGGACCACCTCGCAGATCCGACCCGCCAGGGTCTGGCCGATCCATGGGGTATTGGCGCTCTTCGACTGCATCGTGGACTCCGTTGGCGTCGTCTCTCCGGCCGGATCGAACACGAAGAAATCCGCGGGGCGATTCTCCCGGATCGGAACCGGGTCCCGCTTGAGCAGACGACGCGGCTCCGAGGAATAATGCCGCACCAGGACATCCCAGCCGAAAACATCGTTGCGGATAAAGCGGTCGTATAGCGACACCACCGCCGTCTCGAGACCGGTGATGCCAAAGGGCGCGCTCCCGAAATCGGTCGCTTTTTCGTAGCGGGTGTGGGGCGAGTGATTGGTGGCGATGACGTCGAAAACCCCTTCCATCAGTCCGTGCAGGAGCAGATTACTGTCCTCTTCGGTCCGCAGCGGCGGCCAGGTCTTGAAATTGGTGTCGTAGTTCACGATGTCCTCCTCGCAGAAGATGAGGTGATGGGGGGACACCTCGCAGGTGACGTCGATGCCGTCCGCCTTGGCCCGCTGGATCGCCTTCATCCCCACCGCGGTGGAAACCTGCTGGAGGTGGAGATGCCCCCGGGTGTATTGGGCGATGCGGATGTAGCGATCGATCCCGATCTCCTCCGCGATGGAGGGGATACCCGGAAGACCGAGCCGGTAGGATACCGGGCCTTCGTTGAGGGCCCGCCCCCGACTCATCTCGTCGACGTCGCCACAGGCGGCCAGGGGCAGATCGAAGTCCGAGGCGTATTCCATGGCCCTCATGAAAAACAGGGGGCTGGTGATGGTTCGCGCCGAATCGGTGAGCATGGGCACCCCGGCCTCGGCCATGCCGGCGATGGCGGCCAGTTCCCTGCCCTCCAGTCCCCTGGAGATCGCACCCATCTGATGGACGAACACCGGGCTGAACAACTCCGCATTGGTCAGGGAAGCGCGCACCAGGTTCCCCGTGTCGATCGGGGGATTGGTATCGGGCATCAGAGCCATGCCGGTGATCCCGCCATGGAGGGCGGCGCAGGAGCAGGTCTCCAGGTTCTCCTGGTGAGTCTGGCCCGGATCGCGGGAGTGCACGTGCATATCAAACATCCCCGGGACCAAGATTTTCCCAGAGCAATCGATCACCTCGATCTCCGGCGGAGCATCGAAGATGCCCACCCGCGCAATCACCCCGTCGCCGTCGACCAGCACGTCTCCGTCCGCCAGGAGCGGGCTGTCTTCGCCGGCGATCTTTCCCCCGCGGAACAGTCTCATCACAATTCTTCGCCGATCTCGGGTTTCAGCCAGTAGAGCGCCGCCATGCGCACGGCGATCCCGTTTTCCACCTGTTGCTGGATCAGGCTCTTTTCGTAATCCATGGCCTCGTTGACCAGTTCGACGCCCCGGTTGACCGGTCCCGGATGCATCAGGTAGATGCCCTCGCCCCGCATGCGTTGCAGCCGCTCCAGGGTGAGTCCGTAGCGGCCGTGGTATTCCGCGACCCCGGGGAAGAACTGGCCTTCCTGGCGCTCGAACTGGACCCGCAGCAGGTAGACGACGTGGGGTTTCCAGTCGAAGACATCATCCCAGTCCCTGAGGCGATGCATGAACTCGTGACGTCCCCGGGGCACCAGCCCCCCCGGCCCGAGCACGCCGATCTCCAGTCCGAGTTTCTGAAAGATCGTGCTGGTGGAGCGCGCCACGCGCGAGTGGAGGAGGTCGCCCACGATGACCACCCGGCGTCCCGCCATATCGGGATAAACCTCGCGAAAGGTGAAGGCGTCGAGGAGGGCCTGGGTGGGATGGGCGTGATGCCCGTCGCCGGCGTTGATCACGGAGGCGCCGGTGTGCTGCGCTACCATGGCGGGCACGCCGGCCTGCTGGTGCCGGATGACGATGTAATCGGTGCGCATGGCATGCAAAGTGTCCACGGTGTCGAGGATGGACTCTCCCTTGACCACCGAGGACGATGACACGGAGAAGTTCGTGACGTCGGCAGAGAGACGGGTCTCGGCGACCTCGAAGGATGAACTGGTGCGGGTCGAGGGCTCGTAGAAAAGGTTGAGCACACTCTTACCGCGCAGGGTGGGCACTTTTTTGACCGATTTCTTGAAGAGTTTCTTGAAAGGCTCGGCGGTGTCGAGGAGGTACCGAATCTCTTCCAGAGAAAGGCTGGCGATGTTGAGAAGGTCTTTTCTCGAAGGAATTTCCCGATCGCTGGCCCGCTCGCTGCTCATGGCATCTCCGGTTGCTTTCGTCTGAGATAAACGCCATCGCGGCCATCGTCCTCGTGAAAGCGCACACTGACCCGTTCGTCCCGGTCTGTCTGGATAAAGGAGCCGACGTAGTCGGGCTGGATCGGGATCTCGCGCCAACCGCGGTCGACCAGGACGGCTAGCTCGATCTTGGCCGGCCGGCCGTAGTCGGACAGCCCGTCGAGAGCGGCCCGGATGGTCCTGCCGGTGAAAATGACGTCGTCGAAGAGGATGACCCGGGTGCCCTCCAGAGAGAAGGGAATGTGCGAGGACTCCAGACGGGGCAGATCGCTGCCCATGGTATCGAGATCATCCCGATAGAGCGAAATGTCCAGGGTGCCCACGGGCAGGTCCCGGCCCCGCGCCCTCAATCCCTCGGCGACCCGGTTCGCCAGGGTGACCCCCCGGGTGTAGATACCGACGAAGGCGGTTTCCCCGGTGCTCGCCACGACGCTCTCGTGGATGCGCTCCGTCAGCGCGTCGACCGTCTCGGCCACCTGTTCGGTCGAGAGGGTCTGCGTCTCAACTGTATCTCCGCCTTCGCTCAACCGTGGTTTGGCCCTTGATTCAGGTTAAAAATTGGCCCGGCCAATGTCGGTCCGCCTCTGCATTCCGTCGAACGAAACTTTTGCCGATTCGGCGTAGACACGCGCCACGGCCTCCTCCCGGCTGTCTCCCCGTGCGACCACGGCGAGAACCCGTCCCCCGGCAGTCTCGAAATGCCCCTGGGCGTTGCGGCGAGTCCCGGCGTGAAAAACCCGGGCATCGGTCACGTCGTCCAGCCCTGAAATCAGATCGCCCGTGCGCGATGAATCCGGGTATCCCGCGGAGGCAGAGACGAGGCAGACACTCCACCCCGGGCGGAAAGCGATCAGCCCCGGGTCGAGATGGCCCCGCGCCCCCTCGAGCACGTAACGGACGAAATCGCCCTCGATCATGGGAAGCACGGCCTGGGCCTCGGGATCGCCGAAACGGCAGTTGTATTCCAGGACCTTCGGCCCCTCCCCGGTCAGCATGAGCCCGAAATAGAGGAACCCGCGGTAGGGCAGGCCGTCGGCGACCAGTCCCCGCACCGTGCGATCCACGATCTGTTCCTCGATCTGCTTGCGCAGGTCATCATCCAGCATGGCGAGCGAACTCACCGCGCCCATCCCCCCGGTGTTCGGACCTCGGTCGCCGTCGCCGATCCGTTTGTAGTCCCGGGCGGGAGCGAGAAGGTGCGCCTGCCCGTCGACCACCGAGGCGAAGATCGAGATCTCCGGGCCCCGGAGGAACTCCTCCACCACCACCCGGCCCGGGCCGAATCTTCGTTCCTCCAGGACCTCGCGAAGAAAGTTATCGGCGGCGTCCGCGGTCTCGCACACCGCCACCCCTTTACCCGCGGCCAGACCGTCGAACTTGAGCACCGCAGGGTAGCGGCCCCCGATGGCCTCCCTCGCCTCGGCGATGGTGTCGACGCCCCGATATTCCCCGGTGGGGACGCCGTGGCGGATCATGAACTCCTTGGCGAACTCCTTGCTCGCCTCGAGGCGGGCGCTCTCCCTGGGCGGACCCCAGCAGGGGATGCCGGCTTCCGCGCAGGCGTTGGCGAGCCCCACCCCCTCGACCAGGTAGCTCTCCTCTCCCGCGACGCAGAGGTCGATCTCCTCCTCCCGGAGGAACTCCACCAGCGAAGCGAAACCCGTGGCGGGCACCGACTCGGCCAGGTCGAAAATCGCATCGCTCCCGGGAAAGGCGTAGAGCCGGCACTCCGTGGGCGAATCGTGCAGTGCCCCGATCAGGGCGTGTTCCCTGCCCCCTTTTCCCACGACGACGATTTTCAGCATCCGTTTCCGATGGCTGGTGGTGCGTTTGCGCGGGGACGACCGCTAGCCTGCCTGCTTCGCCGCCTCCAATTCGGCAACCCGTTCGAGGAGGGCACGGCGTTGCTCATCCACCCCGGCGAGGTAGTCGGAAGTGGCCCTCAGTCTCTTTGTGGTGAGCTTGGCGATGAACTCGTAGAGCGACGCGTAGAACTCCGCGTTGCGCTCCTTGGGCAGCAGGTGTTCGAGAAACTTCTGGTCCACGGCGAGGCAGAGAGCCTGTCCCTTGGCGAGGACCGAGGCCGAGCGCACCTCGTCCTCGAAAGCGGCGAGTTCGCCGAAAATGTCCCCCACCGTGTTCATCAACACGATCTCGTCGCCGCCCTTGACCACAGCGACCGCCCCCCCGATGAGGATGAAGATGCGCGACGCCTCCTCGCCCTCCTGGATGATGACCTCCCCGTCTTCGCACTCCACGAAGTTGCTCGCGTAGAGGACCTGGTCGAGGTGTTCCTTGGAAAACGATTCGAGGAACGGAATCTTGTGGAACGTCTCGGGGACATTCTCTTCGTCGTGGATGTAGGCAAACTCCCTTTTCACAGCGGGTCAGGATATCGAACTTTTTTCTGCTCTGTCGAGCAGGAACCGTGCAATTTTGCCGTAGAGAAGGCGTTTGCGACAGCAAAAAAGACCGGCGATGCTTGCCGGTGAGATGAGTCTGCTAGCCCTCGATTCCGAAATCGGTTTGCACCTGAAGAAAAGGCGTCTCCTCGCCGTGGTGACGCTGCACGACGCCGATCACGCCGAACCGATGGCCGAGGCGCTGCTCCGCGGCGGAATCGACGCCATCGAACTGACCCTGCGCACGCCCGCCGCGCTCGACTCGATTCGTCGCATCCGCGAGGCGCAACCCGACATGCGCCTCGGTGCCGGGACGGTGTTGACGAACCGGCAGGTCGACGAGGTCCTCGAGGCGGGAGCGGATTTTGCCGTCTCTCCCTCGGTGAATCCCCGCCTGATCCGCCACGCCACCGAGGCGGGACTTCCCTTTTCCCCGGGAGTGATGACGCCGACCGACATCGACGTCGCCCTGGATGCGGGCTGCCATCTGCTCAAGTTCTTTCCCGCGGGTCCGGCGGGCGGGCTCGCCTACCTCAACGCTATGGCCGCGCCTTTTTCCCATCTCGGCATCGGTTTCATTCCGCTGGGAGGAGTGACGACGGAGAATCTGCTCGACTGGCTGAACCATCCCTACGTGGTCGCCGTGGGCGGTAGCTGGCTGGCTCCCCCGGACGACGTAGCCGCCGGGCGGTGGGACCTGCTCGAGTCCAAAGCGCGTCACGCCGTGGCGATCGCTTCTTCGGGGAGATGACAAAACGGGAATCGGTCCGATAGTAGGCGAGATCCCGGGGTCCCCATGAGGGGTGCCGAGGACGCAGTGTTTTTTGTTTCATGAGAGTTCCTCACCAGATCGGAAGTGGCCTCTTCGCCCTTCTCCTCCTCATCAGTTTCCCCGTGTCGGCGCAGCAACTTCGCACGATGACGGCGCAGAGTGCGATGGACCTGATCCGCAGCCAGTTCGGAGCGTCGGTTTCTCCCTGGATCGCCGAGATACGCGCCACGGGTGGTCAACCTCAGCCCCTGCAATGGGACGTGGTGTTGTTCGATGAGAACTCTCCGGGGCTGCTGCATCGCTACACCGTCTCGGCGGGTCGCGCCCGGGATAGCGGACCGGAGGAGAGGCGCTATCCCTCCGACATCCCCGACGGATTCTTCACCTCGACCGACCTGGGCGTGGACAGCGTGGCGGCCTTCACCATCGCCGAGGCGGAGGCCCGCAAGGCCCGGCTCGGTTTCGACAGCTGCGACTACTTTCTCCGCAGCCGCGAATATATCCGGGAACCAATCTGGCAGCTCGACCTCGTCGATGCCGCGCACCGACTGGTGGGGACGGTACATCTCTCGGGGACTACCGGCGAAGTGCTGCGCACCGTCTGGGTGATCCGCGACAGCATCTCCGGGTTTCCTCGATTCGTCGACTCGCTATCGCCGCTATCCCGAGGCGCCTCCGGAATGACCCGAATGGCTCCGGAGGACACCGGAGTGATGGGCCCCGGTCTGGGCAGCGCCGAGGCGAACCGTCCGGTTTCTCCCGAGCTGGAGGTGCCGATGCGCCCGACCACCCCTCCCCGGACCGGCAGTATTTTTCGCGAGTTTCCCCTGAGCGGCGGTGGCAGCCGCACCACCCGACCCATTGCGCCGTCGGATTCGCCGCCTCAGGTGAGCATACCCGAGCCGGAGCCGCTTCCGGAGCCACCGGAGCCGTCTCCGGCCCCCGCTCCCCCCATTCAGGTTCCGAGCAATGGTGGCTCCGCGGAGAGGATTCCTCCTCCTCCGGTCCCAGGCCGATAGACCCACGAGGTCCATCCGCGAATTTGCTCTCGGCGTATTTCCTGATAAAGGATCAGCGCCACGATGCCCGATTTCGCCTTCATCCAGATCGCACCGCACCGGTACCTCTGCGGCCTCGGACCATTCCGGGATGCCGAGACGATCGAAGGCGAATCCGTGGCGTTTTATCGGAACCGATTCGACCTGAGCTCGTCCAAGCCCTGGCGGATACCCGCGCGCGTTTTCGAGACCGCCGATCTGCGCGAACTCCTGCCCGACAACGGGTCCACTCCGCTACCCGAAATCGCGTGGTCGGGATTGGGCGATGCGGAGGTGCGCGAAGTGTTCGAGGAGATCCTGCGCGAGATCGAGGCGGGGCTGCTGCAGAAATCGGTACCGGTCCTCACTGAAACAGGAAAACTTCGTCGCGGAGAACTGGCCGCGCTGGTCAAACCGCTCGACACCATCCCCGACGCGCTTCAGGCCTACGGGTATCGGTCCGGTCCGGTCGGGATGATCGGATCGACTCCGGAGACCCTCTTCACCCTGGAGGACGGTCTGCTCTCCACCATGGCTTTGGCCGGCACCGCTCCCCGCCACGAGATCGACCTCTTTCCCGACGATCCCAAGGAGATTCGGGAACATGAGCTGGTGGCGGACTACCTCTGCGAGCGGCTCGCGCCCCTCGGGGAGGTGCGTCGGGGAAAGCGCACCATCCTCGATCTGGGGAGCATCGTTCATTTCATGACCCGCATCGAACTTCGTCTCGACGATCCGTCGGCCGACATCGACGAGTTGATCCACCTGATGCATCCAACGCCCGCGCTCGGGGCTTGTCCCCGAGGAGAGGGCGCCCTGCAGCGGCTCTTTGCCTACCGGGAAAAGTTGGCGGTGCCACCCGAGTTCGGCGCTCCTTTCGGGCTCTGGTTCCAGGGACGGTTCCGTTTCCTCGTGGCCATTCGCAACGTGTCCTGGAGCGGCGACGATGTCTTCCTCCCCAGCGGAGTCGGGCTGGTTCAGGGGAGCCGGTTCGATCGCGAATGGCGCGAACTCAGTCTGAAACGCAATTCGGTGAAATCGCTCCTCGGGGTATGAGCGAAAACGCCCATCTCGCCGGGCGGACCGTGTCCACCGCACTGGCGCTGGGCGCTCTCGATTTCGTCATCTGCGCGGGAGCCAGAAACGCACCACTCGTCCGGGACCTGCTGGCTCGACCGGGCCTCCGCTTGTGGAATCACTTCGACGAGCGAAGCGCCTCCTTCTTCGCCCTGGGACTGACCCGAACCGGCCGGCGTCCGGCGGCCGTCGTGACCACTTCGGGCACGGCGGCGGCGGAACTCTTGCCTGCCGTGGTCGAGGCCTGGTATGCCGGGCTGCCCCTCATTCTGCTCACTGCGGACCGTCCGCTCGCCTACCGGGGTTCCGGTGCCCCCCAAACCATCGAACAGGCCGCCCTCTTCGCCAGCTTTGTCGATCAGAGCTTCGACTGGAGCAGCTCGGACGATCTGCCCGATGAGATCGTCTGGTCGGGCCGGGCTCCACTCCACGCCAACGTGTGCTTCGAGGATCCCGCTGACGAGGAGCCCGTCGACGCGCCCCCGGTGAGGGTGATCTGCGGCTCGGCCGAACTCCCGACCGGAGGTCCGCGATGCCCCGTCACTTTCCCGGCCGTGGCCCTGGTGGGCGAACTCGAGGAATGCGACCGTCCCCCGGTGATCGACTTTCTGCGGGCCTGTCCCCTGCCTGCCTGGTGCGAGGCCACCAGCGGCCTGCGCGAAGAGCCGGAACTGGCGGCTTGCCGGCTGCGCACCGAAACGGATCTCTCCTCCCGAGCGGTGCGGACCGTGATCCGATTCGGCGGGGTTCCCAGTGCCCGCTTCTGGCGCGATCTGGAGGAGCGTTCGGAGGTGCGGGTGATCCACGTGACGCCCAGCCCCTTCCCCGGTCTCGCCCGCCGGGAGAACACGGCCCGGGTGCCCTTCTCGCAACTGGGGGAATGGGCCGCCGAACTGGTGCGCTCGGGTCTCGACGGAGCAACCCAACAGGGTTCGATCGATCGCCCCACAGGGTGCGCTGGTTCAAGCGGGGTCAAACTGGAAGAGGTCCTGGCGAGGCATCCCTCCAGCGAACCGGCAGCGATGCGGGCGCTCTCCCGAGTCATTTCGGAGGATGCGGCCGTCTTCCTCGGCAACAGCCTGCCCATCCGGGAATGGAATCTGGCGGCCGATACCACCGTGACGCATCCCCACTGTTTCGCCAATCGGGGAGCCAACGGAATCGACGGCGAACTGTCAACCTTTCTCGGAGTGAGCCGCGATTTCGAGGAGTCGTGGGGCATCTTCGGCGATCTGACCGCCTTGTACGATCTCGGCGCCCTCTGGATCGCGCCGCAGCTCCCCCCGGGCCGAAGGCGGATCGTGATTCTCAACAACGGCGGGGGCCGCATCTTTTCCCGCCTGCCCGCTCTGAACCGATTGCCCGAGGAGGCCATGGCCATGGTGGAAAACCGCCACGCGATCTCCTTCCGCGGGCTGGCCCAGCTGTGGCACTGGGACTACCACGAGGTGGACGCCGCCGGGGTCGACCGGCTGGACGCGGCCGATTCGTCGAGGGCCATCATCGAGGTGCGCATCGATCAGCGCGATTCCGAAGCTTTCTGGGGGGACTGGGCGAGAAAATGACTCTGGCCCTGCACGGCAATCTGGGGAGCGCGGCCGACTTCGGTTTTCTCCGCGCCCGCGCCGAGGCGGTGGACCTCTGGGCCTTGACCCATCTGTCCCTGGAGGAGGCGGCGGAACGCCTGCGCCGCCGGGTGACCCCGTCCCATGGGCGGCGCGGGCTGGTCGGCTATTCCATGGGCGGCCGGCTCGCCCTGCAGGCCCTGGCCGACGCGCCCGAGTTCTGGGATTTCGCGGTGATCCTGTCCGCCCATCCCGGTCTGAGCAGCTCTGTGGAGCGGGAGCGGAGAAGGGAGCACGACCTCGGCTGGTCCGAAAAAGTACGAAGGCTGCCCTGGAAAGACTTTTTCGCCCGATGGGACCGGCAACCGGTTTTCGATGAGCGGGCGGCTCCTCACCGGGAATCGCTGCGCGAGCTGCGGGAGCGAATCGCCCTGGGATTCGAGAACTGGTCCCTGGGCTGCCAACGGGATCTGCGTGAACCTCTGCGCCGGGCGGACCTCCCCGTGGTCTGGTTGGTCGGCCAGCGCGACGCGAAATTCCGGGAGCTGGGCGAAGAGATGGCCGGAATCTTGCCACGCTGCGAATTTGCCGTGGTCCCGCACTGCGGACATCGGCTGCTTCACGAGGCCCCGGATTCGGTGATCAACGCCTTGGACCGGGCAGAGGCGGCAGTCTCGTGATAACTCCCGACCCCTGATGCCGGCGCCGGGTATCCCGTCAGGCCAGGAAGGGATTGAACGCTTTTTCCTCGGCAATACGGGTCGGCGGTCCGTGCCCGGGGTAGACGATGGTCTCTCCCGGCAGCGGCCACAGTTTCGCCCGAATCCCATCGAGGAGTTGTCCGTGATCGCCGTGGGGAAAATCGGTCCGGCCGATGCTGCCCTGGAAAAGCACATCCCCGCCGATCAGGTAGCCGTCCGTCTCGTTGTAGAAGCAGAGGCTGTCCGGGGAATGGCCCGGCACGTGGAGAGGACGAAAATGACGTCCGATCGCGTCGAAGGAGTCCCCTTCCGCCAGCAACCGGTCGACGGAGAATTCCTCCAGTTCCCAGGGCTGACCCGTCATCTCCTCCAGCCGGCTGAGCAGGGTGAGGTCTTCGCTCGGATGGCTGAACGCCCAGATGGGACAGGCAAAGGCCGAGGAGATTTCGGCGGCATCGACGACGTGATCGTGGTGCTGGTGGGTGAGGACGAGCAGATCGACCCGCTTCCCGGAATCGAGCAGCCACCGGGTCGCCCCCATCGGCGCGTCGAAGAGGACGGACGCATCGGCACCCTCGACGAGGTATCCGTTGGTCTGGAAAGGTCCCCCGCAGAAGATGCCGGGCTGGGCCCTGGGCTCCTCCATCGGCTTAGAGCTTGCTCAGGATGCCGTCGATATTCGAGATGGCCATCTTGCCATCCAGGCGGAACCCGTTGTATTCCACCTTGCCATCCGGACCTACGACCACGAACCAGGGGGTACCTCCCGAGTTGTAGCTGCCCATGATGCCGGGGAAAGAGACGGTCTTCGTGTAATGGCCAAAGGGAATCTCCAGATCGAATTGCCGCGCCGTCGGCTCGAGTTTGTCCACCGTGTTTGTCGTGATGCCCTCGAACGTCGTCTGGATGGCGAGAAACTGGACCCGATCATCACTCGCGTAGTGATCGACCAGCTTTTTCAGGACGGGGAATCCGTGCATGTGGCAGCCCTTGCACCAGTGTTGGAAAAAGAACATGATCAACACCTTCCCCTCGTAGTCCTTGATGGAGATCGATTCCTTGCCCTCGGGCAGCTGAATCCACTTTTCCACGGTCAGTTCGGGCGCTTCCTTTCCGGTGATTCCCTTCTTCGTGTCGGCCATGAGGACCTCTTCGCGCTCCTGCGAAGCGAGGTTGGCCAGGTTGCCGAAAGAGAGGTAGAGCGAACTGAGGCAGAGGAGAAGGACTCTCATATCTAGAGGGTAAAACGAATTTGGGGTGAAAGCTTAGAGGAAAATGAACTCGGGGTGCGACGACGAGCCCGCCTCGATCTTACCGCCGCGGAAAGCACAAACTGCGCCACCGGACGAATTCCTCAAGGGAGAGAAAGATCGCGGGGGGACGGCGGCCAGTCCGCCATCGGGTCGCGGCCAGTGCTTTATTCCACTAGGGCGGATTGTCAAGCCTTTCGGCATCCGAATGGAGGCCCCGAGCTCCGGGGATCACGTGATGAGGGAGGAAGCCAGTGCCTGATTTTCCGCTTTTTTTCTTCTCGCCCATCAACCAGGCTGGGAGTCATGCGGTGCTCTTCCTTTCTCGTCTTCCTCCTCTGGGTGATGCCGGTTGGCGCATCCGAGCCCTCCGGGAGCGGGGTTGAAGTAGTGCCCCGGGCCGCATGGGGAGCCCTGCCACCGATGACATCGAAGCTGGACCCGCTCCCCATGGGGACGATCCGCCATGTGACCGTTCATCAGACCGAGACTCCCTTCCCCGACACCGTCGACGAATTCCGGCGCTTGCGCGGCATTCAAGCTTGGCACCAAACCAACCGAAACGGCCCTCAATGGGGAGATATCGCCTACCACTTCCTGATCGGTCCCAGCGGAACGGTTTACGAGGGACGGTCGACGCAATTCGCCGCGGCGAGCGGGACCGTCTACCTGACCCCGGAGCAGTGGGAAGCGGCGGGACAGGACGCAACCGGGAAGACCACGGCCCCGAAGCCGCCCGGCAGCTCGCCTCCCGGAGCCTCCGCCGGCCATCTCACCATCAGCGTGATCGGCACCTTTCACCGGGAGTTGCCCGAGGAAAAGGTGCGGGACAGACTCACCTCCCTGATCGCGGAAAGGCTCATTCGCCACGGACTCGACGTCGACGATGTCTTTTTCCACCGGGAGGTCTCCTGTTGGACCGATTGCCCGGGCCAGGCGCTCTACGACTGGTTTCGGGGAGAACAGGGCAAACGCGGGGCGCGCGGCCCGGGTCTCGTTGAAGTGGAGCGGAAAGTCGCCGCCCTGCGCGACTCGCCGTGACCGCCGCCGCGCAAATCTCCGGTTCCATTCACCGCTTCGCCGCTTGCCGCCGGCGGGTGGTCTCGACTATGCTGGAGCCAACCACCGGAAATCATGCGCACGCGCCGTCACGCCCGCCTTTACGCCCGCCTCCGCCACCTCGCGGCCCTGCTCCTGCTGCTCACCCTGGTCCAATGCGGCGGTGAAATCCAGTCCGAGGCCGAGCCTCCGCCGGCCGGTGATCCTGGTGCGGTGGGGGGAGGACCTCCCGGCCCAGGGGCCACGGTCAAATACAGCGGAGGCGCGGATGGCGCTGCCCTGCGGAGCACCAGCCGGAAGATGAAGGCGAACTATGTTTTCAGTTGTCCCGATCAACTGGAGGTGAACCAGGCGGCGGCCGCGGAACTGATCCTGAGCCCGGCCCTCTCGGTGGACGAACTGGAGCGGCTCGTCGACGAAGAACAGTTGCGTTTCTCCGGGTCAACCACGGTGACCCCCTTCGTCGAGGCCAGACTGGAGACGCCCGACAGCGAGGGCATCCTGATCAAGGCGACCACCCCGGCACGCCAACAGCTGCTTCCCGACGACCAGAACCGATGGACCTGGCAGATCCTGGGCAAGAAGCCGAATACCTACCTCTTGTCGGTCACCGTCTCCCTGCTGCCCGACGCCCCGGGCGCCGCTCCCATCGCCACCCCGGTGGCCATCAGCCGCCGCGTCGAGGTCATCGTCACCTCCGCGGGACCGCCCGGGGGGATGGCTCTCTGGATCGGCGCAGGCGCCGGGATCGGCGCCATTCTCCTGTTTCTGCTGGTGACGCATGGTCTCCGCAAACAGCGCAACCGCCGCTGGCGCGATGCCGCGGTTCTCCCCGGCACGGGGCGCACCGTCTTCGTCTCCTACTCCCGCAAGGATGCGGAGATCGTGGACCGGGTCGTAGAGGAGTTGGAAAAAGCGGGCCACGAACTCTGGATCGACCGGGAGGGGATCGATGGCGCGGAAAGTTGGCGCGGCGAAATCGTCGAAGCCCTCAGCGAGAGCCGATACGTTCTCTTCTTCGCCTCGCAGGCGAGCTATGCGTCGCTGAACGTGGAGAAAGAGCTGGCCCTCGCCGCCGATGAACACAAACAGATCCTGCCCATCCTCCTGGAGGCGTCCGAGCCGACCGGAGGAGTTCGCTATGTGGTGGCGGGGCTCCATCGCATCGAGGCCGCGGGCAAACCGCCGCTCGCCATCGCCGCCGAAATTTCCCGGGTGCTCGCCAAGGAAATGGGCGAACCCGACGCCACGCCCGACCCCGAGACGGCGGAACCAGCCTAGCGCTTCTCCAGTCCCCGCAGGGTGGCTCCGTATTCCCGGGGCAGTTCCACCTCCCGCCGGGACAGGGCCTCGCCGAGACTGCGGGCCTCCTCGGTCCGACCCGCCCCCTCCAGCATCCGCCAGCGTTCCACCTCGACTACCGCCGCCAGCGGGCTGTCTTCGTCCTCCTGGAGAAGGATCTCCTCGGACCGGGCCAGGGCCTCGGACAGTCGTCCCCCATCGGCAAGCGAACCGAAATACTCGCGCCACGCACTCCCCGAGCGCGGTGCCGCCACCGCCACCGCTTCGGCAATCTCGAACAGGTCCCGCTCATCCAACAATCCTCTCGCCGTGGCGGTCGCGAGACAGGAATACCCGGAATAACTGCGGTCGACCCACTCGCTGGAAAGGATCTCGCGAAAGCTCCGCCGCCGGTCTGCGTCGGAGCGAAACTCCCAACCCTCCAACAACTCTTCCAGGGAGGAGATGAGCCGCCGGTTTTCCCCGTCGAACTGCAGCGACGCCAGGTGGCGCCGTCGCAGTGGGGTGAGGGCATCCCACCACCGATGCCATTCCGCCATCTGGTCGCACAGGGCATGGGCGGCGAGGACGCGAATGCTGAAGCGAAGCACGTCGGGCCGGTACACCTGCTCGGGAGCGGTCTCCAGCAATTGCCGACCGACGAGCAGATACTTTTCCAGCCCCTCCCGGTCCCCCCGCTGACAGGCCAGCCGGATGCGACCATCGATCATGTCGATAACCGCCTCGGCGAGATGATTGCGATGATCCGCGATCACCGGGTTGCGGTCGGCCACCACCCTGCCCCAGACAAACTGGGTGGGTAGCGTCATGCCCGCTTCCAGTTCTTCGATGGCGGCGTGCAGCTCGATCCGAGCCGCCCAATAGGCGCTGAACTCCGGTTCCTCGAGTTGGATCCGGGCCTCCAATCCGATCTGTCGCTCCGTGAGCCACCGGGTGATGCCCGGGTTTCCCAGGGAGAGCGAGAACACCTCGAGCGCCCGAACCTGTTTTTTTCCCTGCCAATCGGGCAGGCTTTCGTGTTTCTCCGCGAAGGCGGCGAAGCGCTCCTGCTGGGTCGTTTCCGCCGGGTCCGGCTGAGGGCTCGCCGGATCGACCACGGCGGCGAGGAGCAGCTCACTGAAGATCCGCTCCGCCGGGTCGGACAGCGAGGCGAGATAGCCCGGCACGGCGCGGGCCAGGGTGGCGTCGTAGGTGTTGTCGTGTCGAAAGTGATCCGAACGAAAGGGCGCATCGAGGCACTCCCCGAACTGAACATCCTTGGCCAGGTCGAAATGGCCCGTTTTTACCAGGCTCACCCACATCCCGGGAGCCGCGTAGGGCTCTTCGCGAAACTCCTCCAGGTGGGAGCGGAGCTGCTCTTTCGTTCCGACCCGTCCCGCCAGTTCCGTCACCGGAACGATCCAGTCGCGCGATGGGTTGAGCGCCCGCCCCTTGGTCCGGGGGAGATCGTTCCACTCGTTGCGCGCCTCCCAGGCTTTCAGCAGATCTTCGCCGGTCGTGCGCCAGGCCTGGTCGGAATCGTCACCCCGGAGAAAAGCGGCAATGGCGTAGGCAAAGCTGCTGCCGGCCATCGGGATCTCCTCCCGGAGCACGCGGGCGAGGAGCTTGCCGATCTCGATGCGCAACTCCGGAGAGAGTTCGTCCCGGAACTGGAGCCCCATCAGAGCGGTGAACCCTCCCCGCCAGGCCGGCGACAAGGTCTCGTCCCGGAGTATCTCGAGCAGACGCGCCTCCAGGACGAGGCCCCGGATCAGTTCGGGATGGTCTACCGCCACGCCTTGGGCCTTCTCGTAGAGAGCCAGCCCCAGAGCCGTGGCCTCTCCGATCGCCGATAGCGTCAGATCGGCCTCCCGAGAGAGCCTCGCGGCCCATGCCGCGAGATCGCGCCGCTGACGCGGTCGCAGAAAATCAGCAAGCTCCAAGATGTGAGGAGCGAAATAGACGAACTCACCCTCACCACAGGCCAAGCGGAGGTCGGGAATCAGCCGGTCCATCGCTCCTGCGGTGTCGTAATTGCCCCCGGCGGCGAGGAAATGGCCGAAGAGAGCGAAACGCGACGCATCTCTGCCCCAGCCGGTGTAGGGAATCCGTCCCGCATCATCCTCGCGATAGGAGCGGATGATCACCCCGATGGCGTCGAGGGACTCCTCCCGCTCCTCGAACTTCTGCAGATACGACCCGACATGAGTCCACCCGTTCCACATTCCCTTGAACCAGCCACCCCCCTCCCTTCGTTCCTCGCCCAGGATGAGGCGGTCGGTATGGAGCACGATGGGCGCGGCGAGTTCCGGATCTTCCCGGATCACGTCGCCGAGGAGGATGTAGAAGTTTCTCTCCATGACCTCCTGAGGAAAACCGGTGTCCGCGAGCGTCTCTGCGGCGAGAAAGTTTCTCCGGAGTTCGCCCAGGCCGGACGCCGCCGCGGTGTGGGGCAGCGCCGCGAGAAGCACCAAGAGGAGAGCGGGAATCGTCCTTCCCGCTCCGCCCTTGCTTCGCTGGTCCTCTTCTCTAACCTGCATCGGCATCGTTTCCCTCCCTCGGCAGCCCGATGGCGCCTCAGCGAATCAGGGCGCCGGCGTAGCCCACCACGCTGCTGGGGTCGCCGGTGACCCGTGCGCTGGTATCGTATTTCACCACTTCGATGCCCGGGTAGGCCGGATCGATGTCCAGGGAGTTGAGCACCGCTACGGCGGGCCGCAGACCGCACATCGAGATCTCGTGTTTCTGGCAGACCTGCCAGAGCCTCAGGGAGTCACCCGTCTGCAGAGCCTCGAGCGCCAGCCCGTCGCGCCGCCGATTCTCCTGCTCGCCCGCAAAGTGGTTCAGGTCGCTCGATATCACGAAAAGGCAGTCCTCGCCATCGGCGGCCAGTCTTCGGCGAAAAGGGAGCAGGGCCTCGCCAAAGCCGACGAATTTCTCGTAGGTACCCGACCCGACCACGATGGGCACGATGCGCACGGAGGGATTGAGGTGACGGAAAAAGGGTACCAGCACCTCGATGCCGTGTTCCCGTTGGTGGGCGAGATCGTCCTTCGCCATTCCCGGAATGTGCGCGGCGATAAAGGCACAGGACTCTTCGTCGAGCGGGACCTCGGCTCCGGGGATGCGCCACCGGCGCGACCGGGAGACCGCCCAGTTCTCGCCCAGAGGCGTGTGTTTCGGGCCGACGATCACGATGGTGTCGGGAATGTGGATCCGCTGCAGGGTTTCCGCGATGATCTCCCCGCAGAAAGCCCAGCCCGCGTGAGGCAGGAGCACGGCGCGCACCGTCTCGCGTTCCCCGCCGGGGCATTTTGCGAAGAGATGCCCCAGATTCGCCTCCATCTCATCGCCACTCCCGGGGTAGAATTTTCCTGCCACCGATGGGGTGCGGACCCCGTCGTTCTTCTCCGGCTCGCGAATCGGGATGTCCGCGATTTTCTCCGGTTTGTTCCAGTGGAGAAAGAGGTGACAACAGATGCGCACCCCCGAGCCCTTCCAGCTCCCCGGATCCTGCCCGATCTGCTTCAGCGCCTGGAGCACCGGGTCGCGGGGGCTCTCCTTGAGCACGACCGAGGTGCGGTTTCCCTCCTCGGCCGAGACGGCAAATCCCTTCTGAATATTGCTGTGGCGTTTGGGGTAATCGTCGGGGTGCAGTTCGATGGCATGGCTGAAGACAAGAAGATCGCGAATCCTGTTGGCTTCGGGCTTCCATTTCTGGTGAAGGTGCCTGGCGGCGTCGCGGATCAGTTCGCCGAGGCTTCCCTCCTTGCGGAAGACCACCTCGGTGAGTCGGCTCGCCGTCTGGACGAGCATTCCCCAACCGCCGGGAGACACCGGAATCTCCAGCAGTTCGGGGGGGATTTCTCCCGCCATTTCCTCCCCCCGGGTAACGATGGCCTCGACGAAATCGATGGCCCGGGTGCGCACCGCATCGGGGAGTTCACGGAAATCGACATCCCGGACTTCCGCCGCCCGGTGAAAAATCGACCCGGAGAACCGCTTCAACACCGCCTCCGGCTGAAGCCAGGTGTTGGGAGGTAGGTTCGCCTTGCGACAGACCTGCGAGAAAAAGGTCGGCGCATCCCAGCAATTCTCCGAGGCTACCTGGGGCAGCAGGATGCCCCGCATGCCATCGTGGGAAATGATGAGACCGTGCTGGCCGATGATGACCGAGGTGGCCCGCTGGTTGGCGCCCGAGGGCAGGCACTCCAGGTGATGCATCACCGTGACCTCGATGTCGAGATGCGGCAGTTCCGCCTCATGGATACGGGGAAACCGCACGTCGTTGAGCGCGGCCCGCTGCGCCGCCCTCGTCAGCACGTCTCCCAGAGGAGCCAGGTTCTCCTCGTCGAGAATGCCGCAACAGGACCGCAGCACCACGCCGCGTTTGAGCGATACGAAGACCCCGACCACCTGCGATCGACCGAGCGGATCGTCGAACGGTATGGTTTCCTCCCCGGCGAGGGCGGCTCTCACGCAACGCTCCGCGTGATCCAGGAGCAACTCCACCTCCTTCTCGGCAAATTCCGAGCGTTCTCTCAGTCCCTCTGTCATGTGCGGCTGGGTGGGATGGTGACGGGGAGACGACGCCGTCCCCAATTGCCCCGGTGATCCTCGAATATACCTGCGATCCGGGTCCCGCAAGAACCACAGCAGCCCTTTTTCACATCGAAGCGGCCCAGGGCATAGTGGTTGCGCTCGATGACCAGGTTGCCGCAGGACGGGCACCAGGTGCTCTGGCGCCGTGCGTCGAGGACATTTCCCACGTAAACGTAACGCGCCCCCGTCTGGAGGGCGCGCTCCCGCGCGCGGATCAGGGTTTCGTGGGGAGTCCGCGGCAGATCGTTCATCTTGAAATCCGGATGGAAGGCGGTGAAGTGGATTGGGGTATCCTCGCCCAGGTTCCGCAACACCCACCCGGTCAGGCGCTCGATCTCCTCGTCGGAGTCGTTCTGCCCGGGAATGAGCAGGTTGGTGATTTCCAACCAGGTGCGGCCCTCCGTGGCCAGCCATTTCAGGGTGTCCAGCACCGGGTCGAGGTGGGCAAAAGCGAGTTTGCCGTAGAAGGCATCGGTGAAGGCCTTGAGATCGACGTTGGCCGCGTCGATGTGCTCGAAAAAGGCGGGCCTCGCCTCGGGGGTGATGTATCCCGCCGTGACCGCCACGGTGCGGATTCCCGCCTCCCGTGCCGCGCGGGCCACGTCGATGGCATACTCCGCCCATATCACCGGATCGTTGTAGGTGAACGCGATGCTCCGGCAGCCGTGCTCCGCGGCGGCTCGGACGATCGCCTCGGGAGTGGCCTCGCGGCTCAGGACCTCGATCTCGCGGGATTTCGAGATGCTCCAGTTCTGGCAGAACTTGCAGCCCAGGTTGCACCCCGCCGTGCCAAAGGAGAGGACCGGTGTGCCGGGAAGAAAATGGTTGAGAGGTTTTTTCTCGATCGGATCGATACAGAAGCCGGTGCTCTTCCCATAGGTGGTGAGCGCCATCTCGTCATCGATATTGGCCCGAACAAAGCAGAACCCGCGCTGTCCGGACCGGAGCCGACAGGCCCGCGGGCAGAGATCGCAGACGATCCTGTCACCCTCCCGGTGCCACCAGAGTATGGGCCGCTCCGTCTTCATTCCGTCCCCAGTCTAGTCGGGAATCCCCGGAGATTCGAGAAGAAACCCCCGCGACCCAGACCAACCCGGCTGCCTCCCACCGATCCCGGATCAGAGCACGGTGCCTTCGAGGAAATCCCGATCGCTGTCGAGGCGGACGATATTCTCCGAGGTCACCCGTGCGATCTCGCTCAGGGCCTCCCTCGTGAGGAAAGCCTGGTGCGAGGTGACCAGCACATTGGGGAAAGTGAGCAGCCGGGCCAACTCGTCGTCCTTGAGCACGGTACCCGAGAGGTCCTCGAAGAATACTCCCTCCTCCTCCTCTTAAACGTCCAGGGCGACCCCACCGAGATGCTCCGCCTTCAGCGCACCGATGAGGGCGCCGGTGTCGATGAGCTTGCCCCGGCCGGTGTTGATGAGGTAGGCCCCCTTTTTCATCCGGGAAAGATTCTCCCCGTTGATCAGCCGGTAGGTCTCGCTCGTCAGAGGCAAATGCAGGGAGACGATATCGCTCTCGCGGAGCAGTTCATTCATCTCCACGTAGCGGACCTGACACGACTCGGCCCACCCGTGATCCGCGAAAGGATCGGTGGCGAGGACCTGTGTTCCGAAGCCGCGGAATAGCTCCGCCGTGATCCGCCCGATCTTGCCCGTTCCGATGATACCGACCGTCTTGCCGTAGAGATCGAAGCCGACGAGGCCGTTCAGGGAGAAATTGTGTTCCCGGACCCGGTTGAACGCGCGATGGATCTTGCGGTTCAGGCACAGCAGCAGGGCCAGGGTGTGCTCGGCCACCGCGTGCGGGGAATAGGCCGGCACCCGGGTCACCCGAATGCCCCGCTCCCGGGCGGCGGGGAGATCCACGTTGTTGAAGCCGGCACAACGCAGCGCGATCAACTCGATACCCGCCTCCTGCAACAGCCCGATGCACTCCGAATCCAGGCGATCGTTCACAAAAACACAGACGGCCCGGCACCCCTGCAGGATGGCAGCGGTGTCCGGGTTCAAGCGAAATTCGAAAAACTGCCAGTCGATGTCCCTCCCCGCCTCGCTCTGGAGAAAGGCCTCGCGATCGTACCCTTTCGTGTCGAAGAATCCTGCCTTGATTGCCATGCTGTGATCATATTACCCCTATTGCCCCCGCGGGAAACGGCTTTTCCGAAATTCGCCCCGGGGCGAAAGGTTCCCCCCACCCGAGGCGTCCCTTTACGCGATGAAGCGCTACACCACGGCCGCTCTGGTCGCCGATTCTCTCTCGCTGGGACCTCACTGGATCTACAACCAGGCGAAGTTGGAGAGGGTCTATCCCGACGGGATCACCGAACCCCAGCCGCCGCTCAGTTCCTACCATCCGCGCCGTGGCGCCGGGCAGTTGACCCACTACGGAGACCAGACCCTCTGGCTCAGTCGCCTGATCGATAAAAACGGGGGATTCGATCCGGAGCGTTGGAAGTCCGTCTGGATGGAAAACATGGGAAGCTACGACGGCTACATCGACGGAGCTTCCCGCGACACCATGGCTGCCGGTGGGAGCAAGCCCTCGACCTCGAACGATCTGGCCGGAGCCACTCGCATCGCCCCTTTGCTCGATCTGGCGATGTCGCTCGACGAGACGATCGCCGCCGCGAGGCAGCAGACCCGGCTGACCCACGGAGATCCCGGGGTGGCGGACGCCGCGGAATTCTTCGTTCGGGCGACCTTCGCGGTGAGAGATGGCGCCTCCCTGGAGCAGGCCTTGCTCACCGCAGCCGGCGAGGGGACCTACGATGATCTGAACCCTACCGCAGCGATCGAACGCGCCAGCAACTCCGACCCGGTGGATTATCGGAAAGCGTCATCCGAACTCGGTCTGACCTGCCACCTCCCCGAGGCCTTTCCCCTGACGCTCTACTTCGCCCTCCGCCCCGGCGCCGAGTTCGCGGGAGCCATGAGCGACAATGGCATGGCGGGCGGCGACACCTCTGCCCGAGCCATGCTGCTCGCCCTCCTTTTCGCCGCTCGCGACGGGGACGTGGGGGCGCCGCTCTCCGACCGACTTCGTCTGTCGCAGGATTCGCCCCTTCCGGAGATCGTTCCGGGAAGCAATCGGGTATCGCTCGCGGGACCCGGGGGCACGCTGGCCGGCGTGCTTGAAATGCCCGAGGGCACACCGGTCGCTTTTGCCCTTTTCGCCCACTGTTTCACCTGCGGAAAGGACTTCGTGCCGGAGGCGAGGATCACCCGGAACCTGGCCCTCCGCGGCATCGCCACCCTGCGCATCGATTTCTCGGGCATCGGCAAGTCGGAGGGCGCCTTCGCCGAGACTTCGTTCCTGACCAACCTCGAGGATCTGGAGGTGGCGGCGGCCTGGCTGGCGCGGAACTTCGCCCCTCCGTCCCTGCTCGTGGGACATTCCCTCGGGGGCACTGCGGCCCTCGCCGGAGCGGCGCGGATCGAGTCGGTGCGCGCGGTAGCCACCATCGGTGCTCCCTGGGAGCCGGGACATGTCCTCCACCTCTTCGATCAACACCTCGACCAGATTCGTCGCGAAGGAGAGGCAGAGGTCAAATTGGCGGGTCGCCCCTTCCGTGTCGGTCGGAGGTTTCTCGACGACCTGGAAAAACACGATCACCCCGAAGCACTGGGGGGCCTTCGCGGTATCGACGTGCTCGTCATGCACTCCCCGGTCGACAACGTCGTGTCCATCGACAACGCCGGCGAAATTTTTCAGGCTCTGAAGCACCCCAAGTCCTTCGTCTCTCTCGGCGATGCCGACCACCTGTTGACCCGGGAGAAGGACACCGCCTTCGTCGCCGAAGTCATCGCGGCGTGGGCCAGCCGCGCCGTCGGCTGAGGGGCACGGGCTGCCCCGGGACCTTTATTTGTCGCCATCCGAGTGGAGGCGATGGCGCGCTTCGTCAACCAGGGCGCGAGTTTTCCGGGCGGCCTTGTCGAGCGCATCCATCGCGGCATCACCCGCCTTTTCCAACGTGGACGGGCTCCCCATGGTCAGAAACTCGGCCTCTTCCTGCAGCAGATTGACTTTCCCATCGAGGACGCGCGCCAGTTCGAGGGCGGTCTCCTCATCGGTGCCTTTCGCCGGGTCCTCCATTTCCTCGATGTCGCGGTCGAGGGCATTCGCCACGACCCGGGCCTGGCGCAGACGATCGGCAATTTCGGTCTGGGCTCCTTTGGGAAGGCGTCCGACCGCTCCTTCGGCGGTCGCGAGCAGACTGGTGGCCCGGTCGAGCCTCTCTCGCAACGCATGTTTCATCGTTTCGGTATTCATCGATAGAGGTAACGAGGCCGATGACGGTCCCGGTTCCCCATCGCCCCGCCAGGTCCGCCGGCTACCCCGAGTCCGGCCCCGAATTCGGTTGACGTGCCGGGTTTTTCCGTGACGCTTAGCGGTTGAGGCAAAAATTAATTCGGTTTTCACCCGAAGCACGGTCGCCGTTTCGTTCCCTGGCGGGACAAGGTCGTCCGAGCTGGGAGAGTGAACGGCGCCCCGAACTCAGCGGCTTCTGCGCCGGAGGAAAAAGTGCCTCTCCGAGAAACGTATTGACATCCGGTTTTTTCTTTAAGATGTACGAACTAAATACGACCCGATGAAGATAACGTTCGTGACCGACACCTACGCACCGCAGCCCAACGGTGTCGCCACCACCCTGCATCGCCTCGTCATCGGGCTGCGCGAATTGGGACATTCCGTCGACATCATCCGACCCGCGGTGCTGGGCTGCACCGACGAGGGCCTGGAAGTGCCCTCGATCGCACTGCCCAACTACCCCGAGGTGAGGGTCGGACTACCCATGCGCCTCCGGCTGCAGACGCGCTGGTTCAAGAATCGGCCCGATGTCATCTACGTGGCCACGGAGACTCCGCTCGGTGCGTCGGCGATTTCGGCGGCTCGGGCGCTCAACATCCCCGTTGCCTCCGGTTTTCACACCAATTTCCAGCAGTACATGGCGCACTACCAACTGCCCCTGCTGGAGCGGGCCACCATCTCTTACCTGCGCCACCTGCACAATCGGTCTTCCTCGACCTTCGTTCCCTCGCGGGACGTTATCGATCAGCTGAACGGCCAGGGCTTCAAGAATCTGGAACTGCTCCCCAAGGGGGTTGATACCCAGTTGTTCTCCCCGAGGAAACGGGACAGCCTTGCTCGTTCCGAATGGGGAGCGACCAATTCGAGCATCGTGGGCCTCTATGTCGGCCGGATCGCCCCGGAAAAGAATCTGCCCCTGCTGGTCCGAACCTTCACCGAACTGCGCCGCCGATTCCCGGATTTTGTCGGAGTGTTCGTCGGGAACGGACCCAAACTGGAAGTGATGAAGCACGATCACCCCGAGTTCATCTACGCCGGGGTTCAGCGTGGCGAGGATCTCGCCAAGTCCTACGCCTCGGCCGATCTCTTCGTTTTTCCCAGCCTGACCGAAACGTTCGGCAACGTCACCCTGGAGGCGATGGCCAGCGGACTCGCCGTGCTCGCCTTCGATTACGCCGCCGCGCGCCAGCACATTCGCGACGGAGAAAACGGCTACAAGGTCCCCTTTGGCGACGAGGACGCTTTCGTGGCCAAGGCGCTCGCTCTGGTTTCGGCCCCCAATCTCGATCAGGTCCGGGTGGAGGCGCGCGCCAGCGCTCGAAAAGTTCGCTGGAAAAAGGTGGTCAGGCGGTTCCAACAAAACCTCATCGAGATGATCCAGCGGCAGGGACACGATATCTCGAAACTGGATATCCCGGTCGACTCCGCCTCCGAATCCTGAGAAGAGGCGCCCCGGTTCGACCGCCTGGCCATGAAGAAAAAAAAGCCTTTTTATCACTCCATCATCATCTCCGATGTCCATCTCGGCACCCGGGATTCCAAGGCCGACGAAGTGATCGCCTTTCTCCGCGCCACCCGCTGCCGGCGTCTCATCCTCAACGGAGACATCATCGACGGGTGGGCCCTCCGGGGCAGTGGCCGGTGGCTGCCTCAGCACACCCGGTTCATCCGCATGGTGCTGAAGAAAATCGAAAAACAGGGGACGGAAGTCATCTACATCCGGGGAAATCACGACGACATCCTCGACCGGTTCCTCCCCATCGATTTCGGAAGCCTGCGCATCCAGGACGAATACCTCCTGGAAACGCCCAGGGGTGACTATCTCGTCGTGCACGGAGATGGCTTCGATGCGGTGACCACGGACCACAAGTGGGTCGCGAATCTCGGATCGGTCGGCTACCAGGCCCTCCTCCGCATCAACCGTCTCTACAACCGTTGGCGCTCCTTTCGCGGCAAGCCCTACTACTCCCTGAGCAAGGAAATCAAGGCCCGGGTCAAGTCGGCGGTCAGTTTCATCGGACGCTACGAGGAGCAGCTCACCCAGCTGGCGAAACACCGAGAATGTGCCGGCATCATCTGCGGGCACATCCACACCCCGGCCGACA
>CAZLUZ010000055.1:0-26146 GCA_964562825.1 uncultured Akkermansia sp. | reverse complement strand
GTGGCCCTGCCAGACGATCCACGCTCTGGCGAGCGCGGCTACAGGCGTAGGCTTTGCCAGATGGTTGTCGTTGCGAGCGCGATTAAATGTAGCCGCCTTCGCCAGAAGGTGGCCAGGGCCAGACGATCCACGCTCTGGCGAGCGCAGCTACCGGATTGGGCGACCGATTTTACGAGTCATCCCGAGCCGTTTTCCCCTCACACTTTTCTTGTCATTCCAGTGCCGCACGCCGCGCCCCCGCTACCGGCCCATCCCCCTCCAATACCTGGGTCCCCTTTGCCCCGTTGATCGAATCAAACCGGTCCCTCATCTCCCGAAGAACCGCTTCCTGGGAACTCGTCAGCCGAAGAGGGCCGTGGCCCCAGGTCACCCCGATGATGTCGGAGAAGGTATTGAGTCGCAGCCATCCCAGCCGGAACATCTCCGTCACCCCAAACGTGGGCGGGATCCGATCGGGATCGATGCCGATGCTTTCCAGTTCGGCCATCTTGAGCGTGCTGTCCGCAAGGCACCGGGCTCCAAAAGCGTGCTCGCGGACCTGAAAAAGGTCACCACCCGGGGAGAGAAGGAACTTGTCGCCGGTGCGCGTAATCTTGGCAGGCGTGGTTTTGTGGATAAAGTTAGCCATCGAAACTTTAAGCGGGTCCACCTACCAAAGCAGGGTGAGCTTTCTTCCGCAAGAGGCGTCCTGCCCCGTCGTGTCGGCCACCCCTCGGAACGAGTCTTGACTCATTTCTCTACACAGCGGGTCGGAGTGGTGAGGGCAGCCCGGGGCCCGGGGCGGACGACGAGGCGGATCATCGACCCGCCGGGCCTGAGCTCGAAAGAGGTCTCGGCGGTGCGACCGTCGGCAGTGCGGGCGGTCGCCCGATAGGTGCCGAGAAAGCCGCGCCCGGTCAGGCGTCCGTCGACGTCGCTGGAGCCGATAAATCGCGTGTGGAAGGTCTCCTCCATGAGCTTGCGGTAAGCCGCCCCGTTGGGTTTCTCGGTCCAGTCGGTCGCGTAAAGAGCGGCGTCTGGGCACCAGTGTTGACCTTCCCAGAAGCCCCACATTTGGATGAGTTCAACGGCAGGATGGCTGAAGGCGGCGATGTAGAAATCACGGGTGTAATCAGCCTGGAGTTGCAGTTCCGTGGTGTTGATATCGAATTCGGTAAGGTGGATGGGCAGACCGAGCGCGGCGACCCGATCCAGCACTTCGAGGAGGCGCACGGGCGGAGTGACGCTGTCGCCGAAGTGGGACTGCAGTCCCAGCCCGCTCAAGCCGGCGTCGTTTTCCAGAAGGAAACGGGCCGTCTCCAGGAAATGGTTTTGCTTTTCCTCCCACCGGCCACCGCTGCTGAGAATGCCGTAATCGTTGAGGAAGAGTTCGGCTTCGGGGAGGTTCTGCCGGGCCCGCTGAAACCAGTCGACCATGATCTCGTTGCCGAAGAGATCCATCAGGTCGCTATTGGCATAGGGTTCGTTCAGGACGTCCCAGCCGTCGATCAGGCCGCGGGTTTCCTGGGCGATGTCATCGATATGGGCAAGGGTGAGCGCGGGAATCTCGTGGGACCGACCGGTGTCGCGGAGTCGGCGGACGGCATGGGGCAGGTTATCCCACCCTGGCCACACCATGACGTGGCCGCGGACATAGACGAAGTGCTCCCGCATCCAGCGGAGGGCACGCAAGGTCTGGTCCCGGTCAAAGGAGCTACCCCAGTCGCCGACCCACGGGGGCCATTTCAAATCGTTCTCCGTTCCGGTCGAACTGAACAGTTCAAGGAGTTTCTCGCGGTAGATTTGATCGTCGCTCTCGCTACCGACGATTCGACGGGCGTCGACCACGGTGCCAAAGGGAAAGCTGTGGCGGGTCAGGCTGACTGCGACCTCGGCGCCCTCGACCGGATTTCCCTCGGGATCAAGCACCTCGACCGTAAGGTTGTCCTTGCGGTGCTGGTCGATGCGCCTCAGGGCCTCGATCCGCCAGGCGGCTCCGGCTTCCTGCCCGGGGTAGGTGCGGACGGTGCGCGGCAGATCCGCCACGTCTTGCCGGTCGGCATACGAGAAAAGTTCGATACCTCCGATATCGATCGTTTGCGGGTCGTGACCAAAGCCAAACACGATAGCGTGAGTGCCCGCAGCGTAGCTTTGGGCAAATTGGTAGGGCACAAGAAATTCGGTCCACTCACGGCCAATGGTAAACTCGATGGTGATGGACTTTTCCCAGGGCGGCGAGATGCGTTGGCTGTAAACGGTTACGATGCCGTCATTGGTCTCTCCATGCCCGTGCTCGGCGCGGGCGTAAAAGCGCAGGAGGGCAACCCCGTCGCGCTCGACCGGCCGGGTCAGCAGGGAACCGAGTTCGATGTCCCAGAAATTCTCCATGGGTTCCCCGGTGACAACGCGGAAAGCTTGCGCGAAGGGCTGCCCTTCCACCGTAAGGATCTGGCGAGGCGCCCCGCTGAGGGAGAAACTTTCCAGGGAGGAGGGATCGAGGAGCGCGGTGGCTCCCGGCGGGATCGGGGTCTGCGCAAGGGCTGATGGCAGGAGACAAAGGAGAGTCCCCACGGTTGTCAGGATGTGTTTCATCACGGGCCGGGTCAGCTTGAACTATTCTTCCAGCGAACACCTACTTCGCCTTCGATAGGGGAAATTTGGGCCTTTCGGAGCGTCGCCCGCTAACTGGCTCGCTGGCGATTTCCCGCGCCGACGCCCGCCCGATGCCGCGCTGCTTCATACGGTCTCAGAAGATACTCACCCGCACACGACCAAAGACCTCGGAATCGGAACCGACCTCGACCGGCTCCTCGATGACGACGCGTTCCCACTCCGAGTCGATCGGGGTCACCACGGGAGATGCGGTCGCATCGACCCACGAACCCTCCTGCAAGGTCCGGCTGAGCTGCGGGGTGTAGCCCACTCCGGCACCGATTCGACGCACAAACTCAAAGCGAAAGACTCGGCCGGGGCCCTCGCCTTCCGGTCCGCCGATTGGCAGCCCGCTGGTCCCCGTTCCCGCCGTCATCACATGATTGTCCGGTCCGCTCCCATCCATATTGAACGCGTACTTGATCAGGTTCTCCACGCCATCGCCATAGGGAGCCGCCGTGGGTCCGGCATCACCGCCAGCCAGACCGTTCCCGTCCGCCCAGAAGGTAAAGGGATGCGTCCACGACCCGATGGCGACACCATCCGGCGCCCCCAACAGGTCGATCGCATCAAAGGCTCGGACCCAGTAGTGGTAGCTGACATCCGCCTCCGCTGTCGTGTCGTCGGTGGTCAGCCCGGACACGTCGGCGATCTCCGTCGCTGCCGCCAGATCGCCCTCGGTATGCCGAAAAACCCGGTAGGAATCCGCTCCCGCCACCGCGTCCCAGCTCAGCCGCACCAGGCCATCCGTTCGTCCCTCACTCGCCACCACGTTGGCCGGGGCGCCCAAGCGGTAGGTGAACACGACCTCGTCGACCCACCCGGTGTCGTCTCCACTCGACACCGACCCGTCCTTGTCGTAAACCCAACTCAAGGTCCTCGGGCCCGCCGGAATGGCGATTCCCGTCCTCTGCGTCCAGTCGACCTCGCCCGATATGCTGTCCTGCAAGACTCCGCCGACGCGAAAATCCAGAAAATCAAAGCCCGACTCCGAGGAAACCTTCCACCAGAAACGGACATCCTGGGCGCCATCGAAATCCACCGCCACCTGGACCGTGGTGCTCTCGCCGTCATTCACGTCCCCGGACTGGGCGGCGTCCACTCCGTCGTGGGTGGTGTCCGTTTGCCCCCGCCATAGGGCGTCGCCCTGCGTCGACCAGGAAACCTGCGGCAAATCCGCATCCAGGGACAATGGCAGGCCGACGAGGCCGATGATGAAGGTCAACTCCTGTTCCCGCGAACCGCTGCTATTGTAGGCCGTGACCGTCGCCACCGTGATGGCTGCAACCAGTGGCGTGCCGGTGATGATACCCGTAGCCGGGTCCAACGCCAGGCCGCCGGGCAGGTTGGTCGCGCCAAAGCTCTCGGCTCCCGAAGCCTCCACGTCGAAGGTAAGACTCTCCCCTACGGCACCGAAGACCTGGGGCGCGCTGGTAAAGTACGGCCGGGGGTCCGCCGAAGCCAGGGCCAACTCGTCCACAAAACCCGCATCCAGGCCGTCGGAAACCGATCCATCCTTGGCGTATTCCCAGCGCAGGGTAACCGTGGATCCTCCGGAAACCGGATAGGTGACCTGGGCCCAATCCACCTCACCCGAGATTTCCTCGACGAGCACGTCGTCCACGAGGAAACGCAGAAAGTCGTAGCCCAACTCGGACGAAACCTTCCACCAGAAGGAAACCAACTCTCCGTCAGCCGGCGCCGTGATCTGGGTCTCGAAATAGGCGGTCTGCCCATCGCTCATCGCCGGACTGCGCGCCGCGTCGACGCCATCGTGAGTTTCCCCCGTCTCGGCGATCCACTGCAGCGGCCCCTGAACAAAACCCAGCGAGGTGTCCAGAACGGTGGTGAGGAGGCTCTCGCCGACATCGATCGACAGCGTTTCGCTGTCGCTCCCCGCCGGGTTGCTCGCCGTGATCGTCACCGTGGCGGGTCCCGATACCGCCGGCGTCCAGGTGATCTCGCCCGTGCTGCCATTGACCGTCATGCCGGCAGGTTCGTCGGCCAGGGAAAAGCCGGTCGGCGTGTTGTCCGCGGCAATCTGGTAGGTAAACGGTGTCCCCACAAAACCGCTCACGGTCAGCGAACTCGTGATCACCGGGGGCAAAAAGTCGTCAGTGAGGATGGTGCCCACGCCGACGCCATCCTGGATCACCGCGTTGGTGGGGTTACTCAATCTCACCTCGAAGCTCTCGTTGTTTTCCGGAGTTGTATCCCCGTTCACGGTCACCTGAACCACCCTCTGCGCGTCGACGGGATTGAAGGTCAACACGCCACTGGTCGCCAAGTAATCGCCGCCGGCCTCGGCCGTGCCGTCAAAGGTCTGGAACTGCACCGTAACCGTGTCGCTGCTCTGGCGGGCCAGCGTCACCGTGAATTCGAGGATCGTGACACCGCTGTCCCCCTCCGTGATGGAGGCGTCGCTGATCGAAAGCGTATCGTCCTGGTTGATCCCATCCAGGGTGGTGAGCGCCGTGCCCGCCGGATCCAGCCAGTCGCTCAGCCGCGTGGCCGAGGTGCCGCCACCGCTCCACGAAACTGAGACCCGGCCATACCAGTCCGACAGGTCGTTGCCGCAGGCGGCTCCACCCCCGTGGAGCTGGCCGATGATCCGCCCATTGTCATCGAAGAGCGGAGACCCGGAAGAACCGCCTTCCGTGGTGCCGTGGTCCCAGTCCGATACCCGCACGTGGGTGCCGTTCCCCGGAACCGAGGTGCCGCTGTAGCTGGTGGTGGTGGTGGGATCGAACTCGAAGCTGATCCGCTTTTCCGCAACCCCGGGATGGTGGATGGCCACAGACAAGTCGGTCTCGGCCCCGGATTGGTCCCACCCGGCGAAGAAGACGTTGTAGGATGCGGGAATGGGATCGTCGAGCTCCACGAGGCAGAAATCCGAGGCGGCGGACTCCGCCCGGTGAATGGCCCCGCTGCTGAATTGGGTGAGGTCCCCATCCCCGACACCACCACTCTGCGGCGAATCGGGAGGGCGACAGGTGCTGTTCTGAAAGTTGAAATACACCACCATGGAGGCCGCGTTGGCCGGGGAAACGGTGCAGTGCTCCGCGGTGAGGAAATAGGGAGTGTTGTCGTTGTTGGTATTGTTGATGAGGGCACCGCTGCAAAAATCCACGCCGCCCAAGGTGTAGGCACCCACGGAGCGAATCTGGTCCGCGTAGAGCCCGATGAGCGGTCCCACGGGATCGGGCAGACCGCTGCAGGCCACGTCGATATTGCAGGCACCGGAGGTGTCGCCACCGATCTTCCCGGCCTTCAGCCCCCGGAATCCGTGGTTTACTCGGGACAATTTCAGCGCCAGCTCGTCCCGCTGTCCGGGAGGTAAGACTACCTCCAGGGCCAACTCGTCCGACCTCATCAAGGGCGTCCAGAGTTCGCCGTGCGCTTCGTTGTCCTGTGCGGTGAAATCGCGAATGGGACGCTCTCCGTCGCGGTCGGGCGGAAACACCGCGAGGCTGCCTCCCGGCGGCATCCGGTAGGTGCGGAAACCGAGGTTCAGGGACTGCGCCTCCTCTGACCGCACCCGCAACCGCCACACCGAGCTGCCATCGGCGAGCTGTTCCCAGACGCCGGCATTCTCCGGGGTGATCTCCACGGCGATGGCTTCGGCGAACCGATACACCCCATCACCGCGGTTCTTCTCCCGCTCTCGCGCTTTTTCCAGCGCCCGCTCGACATCGACCCGTGGCATGTTCTCCACGGGGACGCTCTCCCAACGGCCGATCGGTCGGAGGTTCGCCGAGGATCCGCGACTCGCCCCCGCCGCGGATTGATGCCGTCCGTCACCGCCCCCATCGCCCGGAGGGGTCCCTGGCCCGCTCCCATCCTCAGCGGCCAGAGATGGGGAAGACTGTTGCCCTTCTCCTCTGCCTCCCGGCCGATAGAGGAGGACAGCGACCAGCAGGAGAATCACTCCCAGCAGCCAGATGGTCCAATAGCGAAGAAACAGAGCGGAGACACGGGTCCGGAATTCCATGAAAACAGGTGCGATTCGGTTCTCACCAGTAATCCGTAATCCCCTTTTTGTTTCAAGACATTTGACCCATCCGGCCTGCTATCTGCCCGAAAAGATGCCTGACTCGCTTCTCGTCACGCTACCGGAGACGCACCCATACCATTACCATCGCCTCCGGGTTTCGCCCGATCGACGGAGGCCGGAAGGCCTCTTCCCCAAGGATCGACCGGGGTTCCGGAGATTCGAGGTCCGGCACCAAGCACCGGAAGCTTGACAGCGGGAATGGTTGCCGGGCAAGGTTCGGCCTCGATTCATGAGTGCGTCCCCGAACCGCCCGCCCTCCCCTTCCCGGCGCCGTCTGAGATGGGCGATTTTCTCCGTCCTCGTGGCCGTCTTCGCCGTGGCCCTGGGAGCCTTTTCGATCTATTCCCTGCTGGTGGGGCAGAGAAAGGTGGCGCCGATGCATCTCACCATCACCGCGGGAAGTGCTGAAGGCCTGCGTCAGCAAATCGCAGCGGTCCTCGGTCCCCTCGCCGAAGAGAGGAAGGTGCACCTCGAGATCCTGCCGACGTCCGGATCGACGGAAGCTCTCCGCAAAGTCGTCTCCGGAGAGATCGATCTGGCCCTGATCCAGGGAGGCCTGCGCAGCTCCCGTTTCGCCGGGTTGCGCGAAGTCGCCGCTCTCCACGTCGAGCCGCTGCATCTGCTGGTGCGGGGCGACCTCTGGAACCCGGATCCGGAGAAGGCACTGATAGCGCTTCGGGGCCGGACGATCAACACGAGTACCGCAGGCAGCGGCACCAGAGTGCTGGCCCACGACCTTCTCGCATTCGTCGGCATGGCGGAGGGCCTTGACTTCACCACGACGGATTATTCCTACGATCGATTGATGACCGAATTCGAGCAGCTGGAACCCCAGCCCGACGCCGTCTTTCTGGTCTCCTCGCTGCCTTCGCCGGTAGCGCGCAGTCTGATCGAGAACCACGATTTCCGCCTGGTCGAATTGCCCTTTGCCCAGGCATACCGGCTCGACTGGTTCGATCCCAGGCTGGAATCGGAGGAACCCAGAGTGGCGCGGATGAGCGTCGTCGAAGCCACCATTCCCCCCTACGTCTACCGCATCCATCCTCCTTCGCCACCAGTCGCCACGCGAACCCTCGGCACGCGTCTGCACCTGGTGGCCCACCATACGGTGAACCGGGAAGCGGTCAGCCGAATCTGCGATGCGGTGTATGCGACCTCCTTCGCCGAGCGCCAGACGCCTCCCCTGCGCCTGGAGACGCTCTCCCAGTCGGCGCAGTTTCCCATGCACGAGGGAGCCCGACGCTACCTCACGCAGAAAACACCGGTGGTGGCAGAGAACGTCATCGCGCTCACGGAGCAACTCCTCGCCATTGCCGGGGCGGCCTTCGGGGCCATCCTGTTTTTCAGCCAGGCATTTCTGTTCCTTCGCCGGCGCCGCCGCGATCGTCAGTTTCTCCGGTATATCGTGAGGGTGGGAGAGATCGAAAGACAGTGCCTGGAGTATGAGCGTGGCGCGACCCAGGGGATTGGTCGATTGATCGCCCTGCAAGACGAGTTGGAGCAGCTCAAGGCCGAGATCATCCAGCAGTTCCAGGTGGGTGAGATCGAAGGAACCGAAACCCTCTCCGGATTCCTCATCCACCTCAACGACGCGAGTGAGAATCTGATGCGGCTGGTGCTCCATGCCCGCTCAACTTGTACTGCCTCTTCCACGGACCAGGGGACAGGAGCCGGCACGGCCACCATTCGCTGAACCCGCGAATCTGCTCGGCTGCCCTTCTGGAAGAATGGCGGGGACGACGCCTCCAGTAGGTCCCGACTCTCCATCATAGTGAAATGCTATGGCTAACCATCTCCGTTTCGCCTACCGAATGTGACATTTTCCTCACACATTAATCCCCTCGCAAATCCGTGGTCCGTCGATCAGCCGCGGAGCTCGCGACGCAGGAAATGACAGAGCGGCGATTTCTGGTCGCCCCGGCAGAAATCGGGCCTAGATTGAATAATCTTTCGATCCGCCATGCAACGCCCGGCCCGCCAACGTTCCCAGGGATTCTCGCTGCTAGAGGTGATCCTGGCCCTCGGGTTGTTCTCCATCGCCGCCGTCAGCCTGGCCGCGGCGATCAACACCATCAGTCTCGGCGTGGCCGAATCCGTGACCGACGCGGAGATCCGCGAAAAGCTTCGCTCCACCCTGATCGAGGCCTCGCGCCTGCCCATCCAGGAGCCCGACAGTTTCACCACCGATCCGGACGATACCGGCCTGGCCTTTCGCATCGACATCGAGCAGGTTTTCCTGGAGAATCGAGATGGGGTTCGCCTGGACAATCTCTACGAGGTGCGCGTGGTGGCCCTGCAACGCGAGGGGAGAGATGTGACCGAAATCGACAGTGCCTCGACCCTGGTAAACCAAACCCTTTACCTTCCGTGAGTCCGAACCCGGAATATAGCCCGAAAGCCGCCGGGGGATTCACCCTCCTGGAGACGACGCTTTCCATCGCCGTTTTTCTCATCCTGGTCACGGCGGCCTTTTCCCTGTTCGGAACCACGACGGAGTTGATGAGCGAGATTTCCGAGGTGCAGAATTCCTCGGTTTCCCGCCTCCGACTCGTCGAGAGCGTCCGCATCGCCTTCGAGAAAATGACCTCCACTTCCTCGCTCGAGTTCGATTATTTCGACCGGGGCAACCAGCGCATCGATACCTATCTTTCTCTGGTCAGTGCCCCTGGCGCCTTCGATTTCGGGTTGAAAGGCGATCAGTTCGATCGCGTGGTGCTGGCGGCCGAGATCCAGCCCGACGGCTTCATCCGATCGGGAATCTACTATTTCTCTCCCGTCACCTGGGCGGACACCGAGGAGAACAACTTCGTGGAGACGGAGGCTCCGTATGTCGAACTGCATCCTCGGATGACCCAGTTTTCCTGGCGATTCTACGATGCCAGAGCCGAGGAATGGAAGGACACGCTCGATGGCAACTTCCAGCATTCGCTGGTGGAACTGACCATCCGGATGGAGGGCGACAATACCCCGCTGCGCAGTGTGTTCTGGCACTGTCAACCATGAGGACCGGATCGAAATTCAAGGAAAACACGTCCGAGGGCGGGTCGGCGCTTCTCGCCGTGCTCTGGATCGTCGCCATCCTCTCGATGATGGTTTTCACGGCTTCTCATTTTCTGCTGGCCGAACTGGAGGCGGAATCGCGCTCCGCGGCCATCTTCCGCGCGGAACAGCTCGCCGACCGGGGCGTCGCCCTGGCCTCTCACCAGCAGGTGGAGAAGGGCGACCCGATCCTGATCCAGCAGTTCGGCCCACAGGAGGAATTCTCCGCCCGGATCAGCAGCGAGGGCAGCCGGTTGAACCTGAACGCCCTGCTGGCGAAACCGGACACCGAGCGGGTCGTCCTGGAGGACCTCTTCCGCGAGTGGGGTCTGCGCACCGACGAGGCGATCGACGTCGTCGACTCGCTGATCGACTGGGTCGATCCCGACAATGTCTCCACGGGTGACGGGGCCGAGGTGTCCTACTACCTGAGGCGCGACAGGCGGAATCAGCCCTTCAACCGGGCCTTTGCCTCGCTCGAGGAGGTCGTCCTGGTGAAGGATTTCGACCTTGTCACCTCGGTGAATCCGGATTGGCGCTCGTCTTTCACCATTTTGAGTTCGGGCAAGCTAGACCTGAACGAGGCGCCCGCCCTGTTGATTGCGGTGACCTGCCAGTGCGGACTGGAGAACGCGCGGCTTTTCACGGTGAGCCGCGATGGATTCGACCAGATACCGGGCACCGATGACGACCTCGTCTTCGGCAGCGTGGAGGAGGCGATGGCGGCCCTGGTGCCGCCGGCCGAGGACCTCTCCCTCATCCTGGAACGGGTCACCGTCAACGATCCCGTGCGCCACATCCAAGCGTGGGGGCGTTTCGGCGATACCGAAGTTCTTCGCATCGTGACCCTCGACGCCGCCGCGGGTTCCGTTCTGCAGGTGCAGACCCGAATCGCAGACTGATGAAATTGAAATTTCGAGCGATGATCCGGGCTGCCCAGTCGTTTCAACAGGGGGGTGAAACCACCTTTCACAAAGGCCGGAGGCAGATTTGCGTTGCGGGTAATCTGCCTTATTCTTTGGCCCTTTCCGGCGTGCGGGTGCCTATGGATTTTGGATCGAGATCACACAGTTGAGCAGATAAGATGAGTCGAGGTGGGAGTCAGATCGATTTCGAGACCCTTTCGTCCCTTCGCCGGGGGCCCGAAACCGACGTGCCCGCCCGGCCCCGGTGGGACTTCGAGGCGATGCTTGGCCTGCTCGATCGGGCGGCCGGAGGCAAGCTGCGCAATCGGATCGATGTGTCGGCTCTGAAAGAGGTATTCCTCAACGGCGGATCGATCATCGACTGGGTGCTCGACAACGCTTCCCCGGGCGAGTCGGATTTCTGCGAAGGACTGGCGCGCGAGCTGCAGATCTGGTGGCTGGACAATCCCGCTTTCGACGAAGCCAACGCCGATGTTTTGAAGAAGGCGTGTCCCCCGGCGGTCGCCATCCGCCGGCGCTCGCTGCCCCTGAAGGTGGAGTATGAGGACGAGGAGAGCGACGTGCCCTCGCGCATCGATATCGCCTTTTACGACCCCTTCTCTTCTCTCGACCGTCAACTGGTCAGGAGGGCGGTCCCCTACCCCATTCGATGGGTCCTGGTGCCGCGGCGGTACATCTTGGCGGGCCTGCAGAAGCTCTACGGTGTGGGGGGCGATATCTTTGAGGACATCCTGGCCAACCGGGACTGGGACAGCGCCGACCTGATGCTGAAGGACGACATCAACATCATCGACGACGACGACGAGGACGCGTCGGTGGTGAAGTTCGTGAATCAGATTTTCAACGAGGCGCTCAACGTGAGGGCGACGGATATCCATCTCGAGCCCGTGCAGAACGACCTGAGGGTGCGCTTCCGGGTCGACGGACTGCTCCGGCGGGTGCCGGTGCCCGACAACATCGTGGCCCTGCGCAGCTCCGTGATCGCCCGGGTCAAGCACATGGCGAAGCTCGACGTGGCGGAGAAACGGAAGCCGCAGGACGGGCGAATCTCGCTGCAGGTCGGGGGGGAGCCCATCGACACCCGGGTGGCGACGATTCCGGGCATCGAGGGGGAGAGCATCAGCTTGCGTCTCCTGGGGCAGGAGCGCTTCAGCATCGAGCGTCTCCAGATGGCGCCCGACATCCGGAAGCACGTCGACAACCTGCTGAAATATCCCAACGGCATCGTCCTCGTGACCGGCCCGACGGGATGCGGCAAGTCGACCAGTCTTTTCTGCTTCCTCTCGGAACTCAATTCCGAAGACTGCAAGATTGTCACCATCGAGGACCCGGTGGAAAACCGCTTGGAGGGCGCCCTGCAGATCGCGGTGAAGCCCGAGATCGATCTGACCTTTGCCTCGGGGCTGCGCAGCATCCTGCGGGGGGACCCCAACGTGATCATGGTGGGAGAGATCCGGGACCTGGAGACGGCGGAGATCGCGGTGCAGGCCGCCCTTACCGGACACCTCGTGTTCAGCACCCTGCACACCAACGATTCCATCGGCGGCGTGACCCGATTGATCGATATGGGGGTGGAACCCTTTCTCATCTCCGCGTCGGTGCGGGCCTTCATCGCCCAACGACTGGTGCGCCGACTGTGTCCGGACTGTCGGGTCCCGGGCCGATATACCAGCCAGTTTCTCCAGTCCGTCGGGTTTCCCCAGGGGGTGCAGAGCGGCATCTTCTCGGCCAACCCGAAAGGCTGCGAAAACTGTGGCCACACCGGCTACCGGGGGCGGGTGGCCGTCTACGAGCTTTTCCGGATCACCTCGGGGGTGCAGGAGATCATCGTGGGCGGGGCCAACCGCCACCGCATGATCGAACAGGGCCGGGCCGACGGCTTCATCCCGATGCGCGAATATGGCTGGGACAAGGTGCTGGCCGGTATCACCACGATCGAGGAGGTGGTCAGTTCCACGGAGATCGGATAAGGGACGGGCATGCCAACCTTCTCCTACAAGGCGATCCTGCCCGACGGCCGCATCTCCGAGGGCCGCACCGAGGGGCGCAACCGAATGGAGATCGTGCGTATCCTCGGTCAGAAGGGAATGCAGGTCGTCTCGGTGGAGGAGCGGGCCGGCACCAGCAGCAAGCAGAGCAAGAAAACTCCCGCCAAGGAAGTGGTCCCCCGCCGGGAGGGCGGCATTCGGATCTCCTCGAAACAGCTCATTTATTTCACCGAGGAACTCAGCGACCTGCTCTCCGCGGGAGTGCAACTCGCCGATGCCCTGCAGTCGATCGCGGGACGGAGCGGAGAGAACACCATCAAGACGGTGGCCGCCGAATGCCACAAGCTGGTCCGCGATGGAGTCACCCTGGCATCGGCGCTGCGGCAGGTTTCCCCCAGTTTTTCCGACCTCTATTGCAACCTGGTCGAGGCGGGCGAAATCTCGGGTGCCCTGGGAGACAACCTGAAGCGTCACGTTCAGTTCCTCACCGTGCTCGCGGAACTGCGGGGCAAGCTCGTGACCGCCCTGATCTATCCGGGGTTTCTCATCGTCTCGGGCGCCGGGGTGCTCGCCATGTTCGCCTTTTTCCTCATCCCCAAGCTGCGCCGGTTGGTCGAATCGACCGGAGGAGAACTCCCTCTCTTCGCCGCGATCCTGTTGCAGGCCGGAGATTTCATCAAAGCGAACTGGCTTTTTGTCCTCGGCGGCCTCTTTGTCGCCGTGATCGTCCTGTTTTTTGCCTTTCAGCAGGAATCGATGAAATCCTGGTGGGACCGCACCCAGCTGAAGCTGCCGCTGCTGGGCAACCTGCTTCTCACCCGATTCAACGTGCAGTTCGTGGAAACCCTGTGCAATCTGCTCCTCAACGGTCTGCCCCTGGTGAAAGCGCTGGAACTGGTGCGGGGCACGACTCGGAACCGCTACATCAACGAACGCATTGGAGAGATCAACGAACGGGTCACCGACGGGGCCTCGCTGTCCCTGAGCATGGAGAAATCGGGGGTCTTCGAGCCGGGTCTGGTGGATATGGCAAGGATGGGCGAAGCCACGGGAAAACTGGCCAACGCCCTGGGCCGGGCGGGAGATCGTCTCGACCGGGAGTTCAATCGGAGCATCGATCGCATCGCCACGGTGATTCAGCCCGCCATCATCCTCGTCATGGCCGTGGTAGTCGGCTCCATGGCTTACATGATGATATCGGTCATTTATGAAACCATTTCCGTCTTGCGAAACCGTTAGCGCCAAACTAGGGTTTTGTCGGATGAAAAGAACGAAACCACAGTGCAACAGGGGTTTCACCCTCATGGAGATGCTTCTCGTGCTGGGCATCATCGCCCTGCTGGTGGGGATGGGCACCTACATGATGGTGAACGTTCTCGGGGATGCCGAGGAAGGGAAGGTAAAGGCGGATATTCAGGCTCTCCACGCCAGCCTGATTCGATACAAGACCAAGGCGGGAATCTACCCGACCACCGAACAGGGGCTTCAATCCCTGGTGTCGATGCCCACGGTCGGTCCTAAGCCCCGCAGTTACAAGCCGCTCATGAAAGAGGCGGGCCTGATTGATCCCTGGGGAAATCCCTATCAATATGTGCGGCCGGGAAAATACAATCAGGAGACCTACGACATCTATTCCATGGGACTGGATGGCAAACCGGGAACCGGTGACGACATCGGCAACTGGTAAACCCTCTCCGAGACCGGTCGTCGCGCCACGCAATGCCGCTTTTCGCACCGGGGAGCGGGGGTTCACCGTCCTGGAGATCCTGATCACCCTGGGCATCATTGTGCTCTTCTCGAGCTTCTTCGTCTTCCAGTTTGCGGAGAGCCAGTCGGAGTCGTTGATCCGCGAGACGGGTCAGGAACTGAAGAAAATGGCTCTTCAGGCGAAACGAAGTTCCTTCGCCGGGCGTCAGGATCAGTTCATCGTTTTCTCGGGAAACCTCATCTTCCTCACCGACGGCTGGACCGAACGGATGACCGGGATCGAGGATCTGCCCGAATCCGACGTGCTCGGGGAATACCTCGTTCCCGAGGGCGTCGGGATCTCCCTGCGCTCCCATTCCACCGGCGAATGGCAGCGTTCGGAGGTGGACGTATGGGTTTTCCGCGGGTCGGGTCTGAACGATCCTGTGGAGGTCCGGATCACCCACGACCGGTCCTATATGCTGCTGGAATTCAACGCCCTAACCGGTATCGCCGCCGAGGAGAGCGTCTATCAGTAGCGGGGTTTTTCCCGCACCGGAGTCGCCGGCACGGGCCGGGCATGGGCGCTCGGTTCCACCACGACCTCCCCGCGACTACCCTGTTCGCTCTTTCGGAAAAGACTCTTCCGCCCGAAAAGATTCTTCAGGTAGTGGATGCGGTTGTCCGGCGGGTTGAATTCTTCGGTCTCGAAGAGGTCGAGGTTGTTGTCAACATTGTCGGCGAAATCCTCGGCCTCCGTGGAGATCCTCGTCCGGTTCTTCAAATCGCGGTCCACCCGGGTCTGGTCGCTGGGGTGGCGAATGACCTTCGGCTGGATGAAGATGAGCAATTCCTGGCGTTGCACGTTGTCCTGGGTGGAACCGAAGACCCGCCCCAACATGGGCAGATTGGCGAAGAGCGGCAATCCCGATTCTGCCTTGCTGTCCTCCTCGCTGATCAGACCACCGAGAAGCACCGTACCACCGTCCTGAACGATCACGGTCGTTCCGAGGGACTGCGTCCCGATCGTGGGAATCTCGTCGCCCCCGATGAGCTGACTGCCCACGATATCATCGTTGCGCTGCTGGATCTGGAGAGTGATCTCGTCGCGCGAATTGATTCGGGGACGCACCGAGATGCGCAGAACCACATCCTCGAAATCGATGTTGGCGGTAACCACTTGATTGTTCGCAGCGCCGGTGGTGTTCAGTGAAGAAAGCGTGCTCCGGGGAACCGCGATCCGCTGGCCTGTCTCGATCACCGCCTGGCGGCCGTTCACCGTGTAGATCGTGGGACGCGAGAGGACCTTGAAACGGTTCGTGGAATCGAGCGCCGCGATAAATCCGTCGAGGTAGGGATTTACCTGACCGTAGAAGGTGAGACCCTGCGCGGCGGGGAGAAGATTGGTCACGTCGTTGAGCGTGGCCACATCCAGCAGGGTGCGCGACTGACCCGTCCGGGTGACAAAGGAGCCACCCGCATTCCCGTTGATTCCGTTGGAAGGGTCCTCGAAGGAGCGGAGGAAGTCGAAGCCGAATTCGTAGTCATCGCCGAGGTTGAGCTGAGCGATGATCGCGGAGATTTGGATCTGGGGAGCCCTGACATCCATGCAGGCCACGAGTTCCTTGATCTGGGCGAGGTGCTCCGGCGGCCCCGAGGCGATCAGCATGTTCTGCACGTTGTCCGCGACGAGGAGCGTGCGTCCGATGACGATGGACTGTGGGGGAATCGCCTCGTCGAGCCCCGCGTTCTCCAGGTCGCCAGTGGCAGCGCTGCTGCCGCCCGAACCGCTGCTGCGCAGGGCGTTCGAGGGCGTGGTGCGATTGGTCGTAGTCCCCGGGTTGCTTCGGGTGCCGCCCGAGGGCTGCTGCGACCCGCTGTCCTCCTGTCCGCGCAACAGGACGTTCGAGGCGATGTCGAGGAAATCCGCCACCTCCAGGTGCTCCAGCTTGAATCGAAAATAGCAGGAACCGTCGGAGGGAGCATCCAGATGGTCGATCAGGCGAGTGACCACCTCCATGTCGCCCGGGCTGGCGATGACCAGCACCTGGTTGGTTCGGGTGATGGCGCGGACCCGGGGTTTCGGATTGGTGGGTCTCGGTCGGTCGGCCCGCCCCACGATGTAGTCCCGCATGACGGCCTGAGTCTCCCCGCCCACGGCGGCGGAAACCTGCCTGATGACCGGCGGTGCCGGGATACCGTTCTGTCCCGTGGCCGCCGCCTGAGCCTGAGCCGGGGTCGTCGGCGAAGAATTTGCCTCGTCGAGATCGAGCAGTTCGGTAAGGGCCTCGACGACTTCCTCCGCATCGGCGCGCTCCAGATCGAAAGAGCGGTCGACCGTCCTCGCAGGAGTGACATCGAGGTGATTTTGCAACTCGAGGAGACGCCGGATCACGGTGGTGTTCTCCGTGATGACCAGAGCGGTCGCGTTGGAGAGGGGCGTGACCTTGCCATAGGGATGGAGATCGACGATTGCGGTGAACAGCTCCGCCGCCGCCTCTGGAGTGAGGTAGGTCAGGGGCATGATGTAGGTCACCACCTGATCCGAATCCGGCAGTTTTTCGGGAGAGGTGATCACGGGAACCCCCTCGCTGACCGGTTTTTTGTCGGCGTTGTAAGCGATGATCTTGCTCTGGTTGGGCGTGTCTGTCGGGATGATGGCGTAGCCGTTGAGCAGCAGGCTCTTCTCGATGAAGGTCGCGGCCTCCTCGTAGGTCATCCGGCCCGCCGTCTGGATGTCCAGCGTGTTTTCCGCGATGTTGGAGTCCCGGATGATGCGTTTACCCGTGATCCGCTCGTATTCGAGCAGGATGATGGGAATGGGGGTGTTGGGGAACTGGACATCCGTATAACGTTGCCCTGGTGAAGGGAAGTTGGGAAGTTCCTGAGCCTGCAGGGCAAGGGGGAACAGGAACCACACCAGAACTCGCCAACGCCGGGCGCGGCTGGGACGGAAAAAGGATCGGAGTGAGGAAGCCATGGGGGAAATTACTGTGAGGGTGTTGCAGGAGCCGGCGGCAGAACCACGCGTCTGCGTCCGACCCTCGTTTCGGTGGCCGGCTGTTCTCTCGGCGGCGCGGGGGTTCCCGGGGGTAACACCGCACGCTGCGGGGGTGCCACCGCACGCTGTTGGGGTTGCCCCTGGGCCTGATTCTGCGGCTGGGCCGGGTTTCTGCCCGAGGTGAAGGCGACGGGGAGATATTTGATCCTGGCGGTCTCATTGCCGTCGGTGAGGGTCACACTGCTCTCCCGGGGGTCCGCTTTCTGGTCGGCGGAGATGATCACGTAGCCGTGATCATCGGCGCCCTCTTTGGTGACGACGAAGGTCCGTTCCTCGCGCTGATCGCGAACGTAGGCGATGGGCCCGCGTTCCATGTCATCCACGAGTCCCACCAGGACGAGGCTCTTGCCGAAGGAGGCCGAAAGCGTCATCGGCTTCACTGCGACCACCTCGCGGAGAAAGGGTGAACTCTGCCAGACCGACTGGTACCGCTCGATGGGGTAGGCCTGGGGCAGAATAGCGGAACCCTCCTGCGAGGGCGATGCCATCGCGGAGGCGGTCGTGATCAGGAGGCAGACAATCAATCGTCTCATCAGCGGGGCGGTGCGTACCAGCGGATCAATTCGAACCGGGCGGTGAGCTCTTCCGGCTCCTCCTTGGCAGGGGCCAGTTTCAGGTCCCGAATCACGCGGAAAGTCCCGGGAGGGTCGAGCTGGTGAAGCCAGGAAAAGAGAGCGGGCAGTTTGCCCTGGGCCGTCACCGCGACCCCGGCCTGGGTGAAATAGGGACTCGTCTCCGTGGAAAGAAGGCGCTGCTCGGATGTGGCCACGCCGGGCACCTTCACGTCGAGAACGAGGTCGAAGATATCCTTCTCGATTTGCTGGGTTTTCTCGAATTCTGGCTGCTTCTCCTCCAGCCAACCGCTTCTCGCCTCCCATACCTCCCTCTCCTCGAGCAGAGTCTGGATAGTGATCCATTCGGTCTCGAGACGGTCCCGTTCCGCCAGGAGGAAGTCCTTCTCCTCGAAGTAACGACTCGAGAGGATCACCACTCCACCGAGGGAGACCAGTCCCACCAGGACCCAGAGCAACACCTTTTCCCTTTTATTCTTCATCGATGTAGCGATACCGGCCGATGGCGAAAAATTCGGTCAACTCTCCTTTGCTCTTCGGGGGAGGGATTTCCCACACGTAATCGGAAAGCATCTCCGCCTCCTCGATGCGCCCCTTCACCTGGAGCGCGTTGGACATGGTGGAGGCCTCGCCCCGCACCACGATGGTGGACAGATCCAGAACCTCGAAGCTCGTCAGGCGGAAACCTTTCTCCGGAACGAGCAGGGACACCCGGTAGAAAAGTTCAACGGGAGAGCGTGCGGGATCTACGACCGGACCCAGCTGTTGCCACCGGTCCATGGCGACCTCGACCCGATCCGCGGCCTCGCGATTCGCCGAGATTCTCTGCTCCAACATGCGATTCCCCGCCTCCAGCGACTGCAGGTGGGAAAAGGCCACCGCACCCACCGCGACAAGCACGCAGACCGCCCCGATGAGGGCGAGCACCATGCGCTGACGGCGCCGTTTCTCAATCTTCCTCTGGGACACGCTGTGGGGCTCGAAGCCCCAGACCCTCTTCTCCGCCGGCGGCTTCGGTTCCGGCCTTATCCCGGGGATGACATCGAGCCCCGTCACCTGTTCGATTCGCCCCAAGGTGGACGCCTCCATTTCATCCCAGACCACCACATTCTGAACGCCATCGATGAGACCGCGCCCCCCCAATTCCCGGAGGGTCAGATCGATTTCCGCGGCGATCGCGTTCGGGTCTTTCTCGTCGCCGAGAGAGACCACGTGAACCCAGCGGTCTCCGCGGGAAAACCCCGCGATGAGTTGGCTTCCCTCCTTCCACAGCACCGCTGAATCAGGGGGAGGTCCAAAAAAGGCAAACCAGGGAACGAAGCCGCTAAACTCGGTGGCCCGGGTTTTCTCCATCTCCCACGGAATGGTCAGCGACTGGACCAAAGTCCGGGTTCCATCCAGGTCCACCGCCCGCCACGTGAGGAGCCGACCCGGTCCGGGAGGAAGCGGAACTCCCTGCTTCTCGTTTTCCAGGAGGACCACCTGGTCGATTACTTCAGCATCGATGCTGTTCACCCACTGGGGCCGCGAAACGATATCGCGGCTGGAGATGGTGTAGGCCGCGCGTTTCGGCGCCCGGTCCACTTCGCTCCCATTCCGGGACGGATGCATAACTCCGTCGCGAAGACGAAACCACCGCGATTCCCCCTCCTCCAGAACAAATGCCCAATCCAGGGATATCCCCGTCATCCGTCGATAAAGTCGTCTCGTGCTTCGCACCAGCGCCCGGTTTCAACCACCCGACATCACTGAGGCGAAATTACAAAATTTTCCCCTGATGGTATAACGGATCGGCCCTGTTTCAAACAGGAACTTCGGCCAACCCTTCCCCTGCCGGCTCATTCATTTAAAAATAAATTTGATTTTCCGGAGAATTAACTAGTAAAGAATTGATGATAAATCGGTTTTCCACGGCATTAGAAAATCCGAGCGGATCGGAGTGCCGGAGCCGGAGCCTTTCCGGTTGGGGCTTCTCTCAGAAATGGGGTTTTCTCTCGATGAAAAACTGGTTCCGATCCGGTGCCACGTTATCGAGCAGGCGGCGCGCTCTTGTGCGCGAGGGGGTATTGGGGGTCCCCTCCCCATAGCGTTCCAGGAGGAGGCGAATTCCCGGAGGGAGGGCGGAACTCTCCGCGAACTTCCGCAGATCGGTCTGCCGGGGGTCGGACTCGAACAGGAGGGACAACATCGGCAGACTGTATTCCAGGTCCTTTTCCAACGCTTTCTTCCAGAGGTCCCAGTCGGGCCGCCCATAGGGATCGTGCCTTCGGTCGAAATGAAGGATTCGCACCAGCTCCGCCGCCTCGATTCGATCAATTTCCCGCCGGTACCAGTCGAGCACGGCATCACTGCGGCCCTGGCTCATCACGAAATTCGCCGCCACGGTTCTGACCTGGGGCACCGGGTGGCCGATGAGTCCGCCGAAAATGCCGGGATCGGTGACCGGGCAGTGGTGCTCGGCAATCGCCGGCACGCAGAGAAAATCGGCTGCGGCCTGGCGTTCGACAGGGGGAACATCGTCGAAAAGCAGGTTCCAGGCCCGCTCCGCCAGGGCCGCCGTCTCCAGGTGGGACACGGGATGGTGATCCCGCAGGTATTCCCCGATCACTTGCCAGCAGAGCGCCCGCACCTGCGGGGAATTTCCGTCCTCGCGCAGCATCCGTTCGCAGCCCTGGTGAAGCCGGACCCGGTCGTAATGACCCGGCCAGGGCTGCAGCAGCCGCATCTGCAGGGCCACGGCGGCATCCCGCTCCCGGCGCGTCGAAACCGTGTTTTCGTGAACGTGGCCCGTCCAATCCTGGACCTGACGCAGATCGACGTGACAGGGCCCGAGCACCCGGAGGAGTTCCAGTTTGGCGGGCCATTCCGAGGTCACTTCGTCCAGGTTCGTCTGCCCGGCCCGATACCGGATCTGCAACGCCTCCGGCACCATGGCGGCGGACATCAGGTCATATCGTGCCCTGTCCACTTCTCCGATGGGCAGTTTGCCGCGAAATGGGGAGGATGTTAACACCGCTCTCCCCTCCTGATACAGCGCATAGCGAAGCCAGGCGGGCTCACCCTCGGTCCAGAACCCCGCCTCCTTCATCCGGAAGTGTCCGGGGGGCAGTTCCTCGGTTTTCGAGGAGTGGAGAAATCCGACCGACTCCATGGGTTCGGCGCGTTCCCAATGCCCGTCGCCGAGATGGGCTTCCAGCACGATGGGCAGTTCGAAGGCGAGCGATTCGACGGCATAGGGACGATCGGTCCCGTTGATGAGATAAACGGGAACCTTGCGTTTGCGGGCCTGTCCCAGGTCCGGGAACAGTCGGACCTCGTCCCCGGACGAGTCAAGCGTAGCGGGCAACTCGGTCAGGGGAAAGCTATTGCCGCCCCCCACTCCGCGCAGCAACATCAACAACCGAGGGTGATCGCCCTCGTCGATGCGCAATTCTCCCCGGAAATCCTGAGCCGGCATCAATTCCCCGAACCCTATCGCCAGCATTGCTCCTGCGAGCAGGGCGAACAGCGGGACTTTTTTCTCTCTCTCCTCCACAACCGTTTTTCCGGAACCTCTCCGGACCATACCCTCGAAACGCCAGAGTTCCCAGATTCTTATTGCCCGGGAACGGTGAGGGACTGTCCGTTGTGCTCCGGACCGAGACGCTCGAGGAAGGGAACCGCGGCCTCGGCCCAGCTTTCCGGAGAGAGATGGGAAGCCGCTGCCGGGCCCAGGCAGGACCGCAGCATGTCGGTGTCGATCACCCCCGGATTCAACGCCACCGCCGCCATTCCCGGAGGCAGGTCCTGGGCCAGAGCCCGGGTCAAGCCCTCCACCCCCCACTTGGTCGCGCAATAGGGGGCGACATCGGACGAGGTAGTGCACCCCAAGGTACTGGAGAAAGTCACAATCCCCCCGCGGCCCTGCTCCATCATCGACGGCCCAAACCAACGAACCGTGTTCGCGATGCCTCCCAGGTTGATGCTCAGCAGACGCGAGAATTCCTCCGCGCCGACCTTCCAGAGCGGTGCGTTGGCGTTGATGACAGCGGCATTGTTCACCAGAATGTCGGGAGCGCCGAACCATTCGATAAACTCTCTCGCCACCTGCTTGACCGCACCGTCATCCGAGACATCGGCCACCCGAAAACGATCCGAGTCGCCCAGCGAGGAGAGCGCACCAGCGTCGCGCGCGAAACCGCAGACGAGATGCCCCCGCGCCTCCAGCCCTCGGACCATGGCCCTTCCCAGTCCCCGGGAGCAGCCGGTTATCACGATCGTTTTGGTTTTGCGCATCTCGAACGGTTTCTCTTTCTCACGGTGGGGCAATCCCCCTCCCGTCGCGGTGCGACTTCACTCGATCTCGAGCAGTTCCACCTCGAAGATCAGAGCGCTGTAAGGCTTGATTTCATCGCCCACCGCGGAGCGGCCATAGGCGAGGTAGTAGGGAATATAAAAACGATATTTGCTGCCCACCGTCATCAGTTGGAGTCCCTCGGTCCAGCCCGGGATCACCCGCATCAAGGGGAAGGAGACGGGTTGCCCCCGCTCAACCGAACTGTCGAACACAGTCCCATCGATGAGGGTGCCGTGGTAGTGCACCTTGACCGTATCGCCGATATCCGGCCGGGGCCCCTCTCCCTCCTCCAACACCTTGTATTGCAGGCCGCGCGGCGTCACTGAGATGCCCTCCTTCCCCGCGTTGTCTTCGAGAAAGGCCTTGCCCGCGAGCAGGTTCTTTTTCTCCTCGCCCGAGGCGTTCATCTCGTCCATGCGCAGTTGGTTCTCGTCGAAGGTGCGCCCGATCTCCTCATCGCTGAGCAGCAGGGACTGCTCTTGCATCACCGCCTCGAATCCGGCCATGAACCGCTGAAGATCGATGGGGATGTTGCGCTCCTTGAGATCGCGTGCCACCACGACCCCGTAGGCATAGCTGACGCGATCCTCCAGGGTCTCCGGCTTGGCCTCCTGAGCTAGGGGAGCCCTGACGGCCACTCCGGAAAGCGCGGCGCAGAGCACTCCGGCGATGATTGAGGTCGAGCGATTCATGATCGGAATTTTAAGGGAATGATGGGGGGACGGAAGTGGGGTTACCGGCTCAGATCGCACCGGATCAACTCCTTGTCGTTGCGGACGAAGATCGATCTGCCGGCAAAAGCGGGAGAGCTCCAGACCACGGGGCGACCGAAGGCCTCGTTGGTCGCTTCGAGCAGGGACACGACGCCCTTCTCCTCGTAGCCCTCGGGAGACAAATGGGCGATGATGAGGTCCCCGTTTTCATTAAAGATGTAGAAGAGTCCGTTTTCGGTGTTGCGGGTCAGGAAGGCGGTTCCGTGGCGCACGCCCCGGGGGGCCGGGTCTTCGCCCACCACGGGCCGTCCGTTGGTCCAGACCCTCGCCCCGTCGCTGAGGCGGGCGCAGATCAACTCGCTGGTATCGATGTCCGGCCCGTAGATGTGGTCTCCGAGGATGTAGGGGGTGCAGTTGGCGGCGAAGAGTGCCTCCTTGGGCTTGGCCCGCCAGACGAACTCGGCGGTCGGTTCTTCCGTGCCCAGGCGCATCAGGGCACCGACCCGGCCGATGCCGCTGGCGAAGAGGAGGTCACCCGACTTCCGCGGCGACATGATCGACATCCCGAAAGAGGGCTTCAGGGGCAGACTCCAGTAGACATCGCCGGTCGCCGGGTTCAGGGCGTTGATCGCCTCGGGGTGCCAGATGAGGAGTTGATCCACGCCGGCCTGGCGGATCATGGTCGGGGGGCAGTAGCCGGGCTCGGCCGCCGACAGGGCGCGCCACTTCTCCTCTCCGGTATCCTTGTCGAAAGCCACCGCGACACTGCCGGGACCACCCACGACGCAGTAGAGGGTGTCGCCGTGCAGGAGCGGGTGTGCGGAGAATCCCCAGATGGGTGTTTCCGTATCGTAATCGGCCACCAGATCCCGGGCCCAGATCACCTCACCAGATTTCGCATCGAGGCAGGTCACGTTTCCCTCGGCGCCGAGAGCGAAGACCTTGCCATCGCCCACCGTGGGAGTGCACCTCGGTCCGCCCGCATAGGAGAGGAAATAGGGCCGATCGTAGCTGTGCGACCAGAGGAGCTCGCCGGATTCCCTATCGAAGCAGAGAACGCGTTCCCGGCCCTCGAGTCTGCTCTTGCCCCCGGGATTGTTCAACACCTCGCCACTCGTCTTTTCGTAGTCCATCAGGTAGACGCGGCCATCCGCCACCGCGGGTCCGCTGTATCCCCAGCCGACGGGCACCCGCCACAACACCTCGGGGTCTCCTGCGGAAAAGTCTTCGACGATCCCGGACTCTTTCCAATCGGAATCGTTCTCGGCTCCCAGCCAGCGCGGCCAGTCCGCCGCAGGCGCGAAGGTAGGGAGGAACAGAAGGCCGGATAACAGGGCGAGGGGGAATCGTTTCATGGTGGTCTATCGAGGTCGCTGACGCTACGAGTCAAACGGAAAAATCGTCTGGCGCCATAGACCGAAAAGGGATCGGCGTGATCGCTTTTTCAACATTCCACCTGACATTTTACGCATCCCTTTTCTAGTAAAGGGCATGAGTCAACCACTGGACAAACGATTCGAGGGCACTTGGCGATTCGCCAACGAAAAGGAGGAGGACGGCTGGAACTACCTGCATTTTTCCGGCTCGCACCGCATCGTGCAGTTTTTTCATATCCGCTCGGGCGCCTACGACGCGGGCCGCTGTCTCGTCGCTATCGCCGGGCCCGACACCCTCCAGTTTCGTCCGCAGGGAGGCGGAGAGGGTTGGACCCGGAACTTTGCCTTCGACGACGAGAGCAACCTGACCATCATCGAGGGAGCGGAGACGTTTCCCTGCACCCGCCTTCCCGAAATTCCGGAGTGGCTGGAGAAAGCCATCGCCGAATCGGAGGCCTATTTCGACAAACACGAGGCCAACTGGGATTCCTAGGCCAGAGTCCGGATTATTCCGGAACCTCCATGCCAAGCTTTTTCAGTTTGGGATAGAGTTGGCTCTTGAGATAACCGTGGTTGGGATTGAGGCGGGCGAAGTCCTGATGGTATTCCTCGGCGGGATAAAAGGGCTGTGCCGCCGAGACCTCCGTCACGATGGGCCGGGATCCGTAGGTTTCCTCCTCCCTCATCTTCGCGATTCTGGCCTCCACGGCTTCGCGCTGAAGATCGTCGTGGTAGAACACGACCGAGCGATAATGCCTGCCCCGATCCGGCCCCTGGCGGTTGAGTTGGGTGGGATCGTGGGAACGGAAGAACACATCGAGAAGCTCGTCGTAGGTGACGGTCTCGCTGTCGAAGGCCACCTGGACGACCTCGGCATGATCCGTGATTCCAGCACTGACGGCTGAGTAATTGGCCGTCCCCGCGGTGCCGCCCATGTAACCGGACACGGCTGACAGGACCCCCGGGGTCTGGTGAAACACCTCTTCGACGCACCAGAAGCATCCTCCCCCGAAGGTGGCGAAGGCCACATTCTCCGGGAGTTCCTCGATATCGGGCCGGGGCTCGAGGTTGGATGAGGGGCCCGCCGGCCCGCAGGCGGTAAGCGCTCCGAAGAGAAAGACGGCGAGAAGGGACTTGCTTGTTGCTAGGTTTTTCATGGTATGGATCAAAGAAGGTGAGGAGGTTCGGGGGAGAAGATTTTCGTCAGGGGATCAGGTCACTCTCCGCGGCGAGGTCTCGAAGTGAGCCGGGCACGTTGCGGCCCGCTTTCTCCAGTGCCAGCACCATGCGGTGCGCCACCCCGGCCAGAGTCCAGACGCGGTCGCGCCGCGGAATCAGTTCCACCCCCTCGCCGTCGAAAAACCGGATTACCTGATAGTTCCAGGAGGGTTCGCCGAAACGGCGCAGGATCTCCGCGTCCTTCCCGCCCCGGTTGTTGTAGACCACAACCGGCTCGAAGTGCGATTCGATGGCATCGACGAGCCCATCGTGACCGAGAACTTCGCGCCCGAACTCGCGGCAGCCCGCACAGCCGGGAACCTCCTGAAAAAGGAGCAACACCGGCTTGCCCGATTGCCTCGAGGCGGTCAGGGAGCCTTCGAGATCCCGGCTCCAGGCTACCTTCCCCGTCTCCACCGGAGTTTCCCCCCGTCCCAGGCACCCAGTCATCAACAAGCCCCAGGGACACGATCCCCGGGGATCTCAAAAAACCCAAATTCAAGATTTGCGCTGCAGAAGAATCCAACGCCTTACCCCGCATCAGAC
>CAZLUZ010000054.1:11142-26388 GCA_964562825.1 uncultured Akkermansia sp. | reverse complement strand
CCCTCGGCGTGATGTAGCCAATGGCACTGTGGAGGCGAACTTCGTTGTAGTCCCGCTTCCAACTCGCCGCCTGCGCTTCGTGCTTCGTGCCGTCCTTTCGCTACTCGTAGCTGGAAAACCCCGGTCTCCCTTTGGCTACTGCCGGTGGGTGAAAGGCTCCCCCGATAAACGACGACGCACGGCTCGCTTACAGTGGACTGCGGAATACGCCGTGCTATCGGGGTCGGCTATAACGACAGATCGATCGGGCTGGACTTATCGTCAAATGGCCGATTCCATTCGGGCGGTGATAACCGATGTGCTGCCCGGAGTCGAATGTCGACGGGTCAACCGGTGCTCCCGTTTCTCTGACTTTCAGGCTTTTTCCGGAGGCGACTGATAAAACACCCGGTCCCCGGGCAAGTGACGGGCCAACTCGCCCCGTACGATATCGATGAGACGTGCCTCGCGTTCCGGAGGAAAGGCGGCCTGCCCCCCACGGCGGCGCAGGGCGAAGCGGGCGAGAAAGCGGTCTTCGGGATAAAGTCGCGCGATCCGGTCATACATCTCCCACGGAAAGCGCAGGGCGCCCAGGGTGGCGGAATGCACCGCATCCGCGGGGACCTGGGCGAATACCTCGTCGAAAAACGCGCCATAGAGTCGGCGGTAGCCCGGCCAGGGAACCAGGGGGTCGAAGCGCAGCCCCACCATCCATCCCTGTTCCGCCAGGGAACGAACCTTTTCGAGCCTCTTTATCAGCGGGGGTGCGCCGTGCTCGACCTCGCGGGCGATAGGATCGGGGGTCAGCGTGTAGGAGACGATCACATTTCGAAGCGGCGCTCGCGCCTCCAGGGCTGACGTCTGAACGCTCTTGGTGCGCAACTCCAACCAGGCGGAGGGATGACGCGCGAAAACGGGGATGAAATGGGCGGCGAAACCGGTGATTGCCTCGAGGGCCAGGGAGTCGCAGTCGTAGCCGGAGAAAAAGCACACGCGTTCCCCGGATTCTGCGCTATTCACCGTCTCCTCGATCTCCTCCTCGAAGGCCTCGTAGTTGACGAAGAGCAGGTAGTTGGCGGATCGATACATGCCCTGGAGAAAACAATACCTGCAGTCGTAGAGGCAGTTCAGCATATGGCTGAAGTAGTAGTTCCGATCCGCGCCGATCTGGTATTCCGGAGGGGTGGGCAGCACCTTTCGCCCCTGCTTGGCCGCGAGAATGAGGGCGGGTCGTCCCTTCTGCAGGCGAAAGTTCTGCCCCCGGGGATTGAAGACCTCGCCATAACGTCGACAGCGAATCCGATCCGCTCGGGGAAATCGCTCCAGCATGGCAATCGCCCGAGGATGGTCCGCAACCTCTTCCTCGATGTAGATCGTGTCGATCATCGGCGGAGATCAACCGCCCGTCTGGGGGAGCGGAAAATCGATGCCGCTCTGTTGGGTGAGCCACCACACGGCGGCGAAAATCAGACTCCACATCACGAGATGGGTGGCGATGACGATCCCGATGATGGCGAAAATGAGGATCACGGGCCACCAGCCGCCTCTCGCCTCGGAGCCGTCTTCGCTTTCGAGAAAGGCGTTGAGCATCTGGTAGTTCCGCTTGTTCGACTTGAACCAGACGGAGAAGAGGTCGCCGATGAAGGGGATGGTGCCCACCGCCGCGTTGACGAACATGTTGCCCCCCATGCGAACCAGCGTCTTCACGGGAATACCTTTTTTGCCGGCCTCACCGAGGACGGTGGCCCCGACCAGGGTGGCGACGGTCTCCCCTCCACCGGGGACGAGTCCGACCAGGGGGTCGAGGCCAAAGCGGATGTCGGTTCCGGGAATGCGGATGCATTCATCGAGCAGCCAGGCGACCCGCTTCGAGGTCCGGGCCCGGATCGATGGGGGGGCGCTTTCGTCCAGGGGCGGGCCCAAGGGGCCGGGCGGTGAGGTGGAGTCATCCTTCATGGCTTGGCCTGCAGCCTTGATCCATCCGCAATTCGGCACAAGAGGGGAGTTGCCCTGCTGAAAAGACCCGTCAGCTCAGCGCGGTCCTTTTGATGTCCATCAACATCTGTGCGTTCGAGGGGTACTTCTCCAGGCAGCGAAGCAGCCATTGCATCGAGTCGATGGGGGTGCCCGCGCGGCGGCCGCGCCGCATCACCTCGATTTTCTCCCCCAGGGGGGGGGGGCGCCGCAGCTCTTCCCGCCGGGTCCCGGAGCGGTTGATGTCCACGGCGGGGTAGACGTAGTTCTGGGCGAGGATCCGATCGAGGACCAGCTCCATATTTCCGGTGCCTTTGAACTCCTGGAAGATCGCTTCATCGGCCTTGCTGTTGGTCTGGATCAGGGCGGTGGCGAGAATGGTGAGGGAGCCGGCTTCGCGGGTGTTTCGCGCGGCGGCGAAGATCCGGCGAGGCATCTCCAGGGCGCCGACAGTGAGGCCGCCGGACGCGGTGCCTCTCTTGCCGTTGCCACGCATGGAGTTGTTGAAGGCCCGGGCGAGTCGGGTGATCGAATCCATGAGGATGAACACGTGTTCGCCCGCCTCGACAAGACGCTTGGCTCGCTCGATGGCGAGCATGGCGATGCGGGTGTGATCCTTGACCTCGCCGTCGTTAGAGCTGGAGAGCACCTCGGCGTCGGGGAAGGAACGCTCGAAATCGGTGACTTCCTCGGGGCGTTCGTCGATCAGGAGAATCATGAGATGCATGTCCTCATAGTTTTCCTGGATGGCCTCGGCGATATGCTGAAGCAGGGTCGTTTTGCCGGTTCGAGGGGGTGCCACGATCAGGCCGCGCTGTCCCCGTCCCACGGGGGTGATCAGATCGATCACGCGGGTGGTGGCGCGGGTCGACTTGGTCTCCAGAGTGAGCCGCTTGTTCGGGTTGATCGCGGTGAGTTCCTCGAAGTAGGGGAGATTCAGGTAGGCCTCGGGTTTTTTGCCATTGATTTGGAGCAATTCGATCAGTTGAGGGCCGCGCACTCCTTCTTTGGCGACGCACTTGACCCAGAGACCGTCTCGCAGGCCGTGGATGCGCACGATTTCGGGGGTGATGAAAACATCCTTTGGCGACTGGTTGAATCCCCGTTTCTTCTCGCGGAGAAAGCCGAAGCCTTTCGGCGAGATCTCGACGATCCCTTCGGACTCGATGGGTTCGGCCGCTTCGAGGATGGCGGCCTCCCGGGCCCGTTCCTTCTCCTTCCGCTCCTTGTATTTTTCCTTTCGGCTCTTTTTCGGGGAAGGGTTGCCCGCGGCTTCGTGGTTTCCATCGGATGGGTTGGCTGTCTTCACGTCTCCTTTCCCGGAGTTCCCTGAGGTTCCGGACGTGTCGGCAGATTCTCCTGCGGGGTCGCGTGGGGAGGATTTTTTGGACGAAGGCCTTCCGTTTCTGGCAGAAGGCTTCCCGTTTCCGCCGGCATTTTTCTGGGCGCCGCGAGCGCCACTGTTGTTTCGGGAGGATTTTCTGGCGGGGGGACGGTCCCCTCCGGTCTGCGCTTCGGCAGGAGTTCCCGCGGCGCCGGCTTCCGGCGCGTCGAAGAGGTCGGGTTGCTCGGGCGTTCCATTGGAGCCGGGCGGACGGGATGCGGGTCCCGGAGAGTTGCGATCCTCCGGTGGTGCTTCGGCTTCGGGGCGGGTTTCGGTCTTTTCGCTCATCTTGCCTCTGAAACTCACGGTTCACTCCACGGCAAATCCGGGAGGCTGCGGGGCTGCGCCCAACCGCAGAGAATGTGATGCTTGCGTCTTGGGGTGTGAAAGGGTCTCCCGAATGGGATTCGGAAGGTGAAAAGAGCGGCCTTAGAGTTCGGACGGCAATCGACCCGACGGTCAGGACCTCGCTTGTCTTATTACGAGAAGGTGAAAAAACAGAGCGTGTTCAAACTAGGAACGAGAAAACAATGAGGCTTGGTAGACCTTTCCGCAAGAATTATTTTTGGCGTGAGTCGACGACGAATCGGCTGGAGCCCGGTTTTGCGGGGTGATAGCCTTTTGGAATGAATGAGGCATTCGCGAAGTGCGGACAATCATCGAGGCGGTCTTTTCTCCGCGGAGCGACCCTCGGGTCGGTCGGGCTCAGTCTCGGTGGAACGGGATTCCTTGGGGCGGAGGAGGAGATTGCCCGGGCGGGATCCTTTCGCGCCGAGGAACCCCGAGCCGAGCTGCTGGTTCGGGAGTTGATGGGAAGTCTCACCGGGGCGCAGCGCGAGAAGGTCGTGCTCGCCTTCGATGATCCCCTCCGTCAGCGGATCGAGAACAACTGGAATATCGTCCCCCATCGCATCGGGCAGGTTTTCGACGTCGAGCAGCAACTGCTCCTGCGGGATATCTTCTGGGAATTGCACAGCGAGGAGATGCGCGAAGAGGTGTGGCGGCAATTTCAGGAGGATAATCGGGGCGGGGGAGCGCGCACGCCGGATGAGATATTCGGCCGGGCGTCGGTGGCGATTTTCGAGGATGCCGCTGGGGGATCGTTCGAGTGGGTCCTCACCGCGCGTCATACCACGCGTCGCTGCGACGGCAACGCCACCCGGGGAGTTGCTTTCGGCGGGCCGATCTTCTACGGACACGCCTCGGGGTCGTTCTACGAAAAGCCGGATCACCCCGGCAACGCCTACTGGTTCCAGGCGCTTCGGGCGAACGAGGTCTTTGCCATGCTGGACGGCAAGCAGAGGGAAAAAGCGCTCAAAGACCATAGCCGCGGAGAACGGGGCACCGCCACGGTGGCCTTGAGGGGCGAGCCCGAGGGAATCGAGGGACTGCCTTCCTGGGAGATGACCTCGGATCAGCGCCTGGCCCTCCGCCGGGTGATCAATGATCTGCTCAAACCCTTTCGCGACGAGGATCGCGAGGAGGCTCTCGCCATGATCGACGCCCAACTGCCCGATACTCACATCGCCTTTTACCGCAAAGAGGACGTAGGCGACGATCAGGTCTGGGACACCTGGCAACTGGAAGGACCTGGGATGGTGTGGTATTTCCGCGGCGATCCACATGTCCACACCTGGGTGCACGTGAAACAGCCAGACGAGGTCTGACCGATCTGTGATACCCGGGCCATGGCAGGACGGGGGCGTTTTCCGGCGGATCACTCGAGTTCTTCGCGATAGCGAAGCAGGGCTTGGCTCACCTGACCCGCCACGTCGGCGTAAGCGCGGGCGAAGGGCGGCACAAACCAGGGGTAGGCTCCGATCACGTCGTGCAGCACCCGAATCTGGCCAGCACAGTGCTTTCCGGAGCCGATACCCAGCGTCGGGATCGCGATCGACGCCGAGATGCGGCGCGCGGTCTCCGGCTCGATGCTCTCCATGACGATCATGAGGACCCCGGCGTCTTCGATTTCTCTGGCATCGGCAAGGAGCCGTTCCGCGTCCTCCTCCGTCCGGCCCTTTTTCCGGTAACCGCCCTCCTCGCGGACCCGTTGGGGGAGCATGCCGAGGTGGCCGATCACGGGGATATCGCGTCGCGTCAACTCGCGGATCTTGGCGCTCTGCCCGCGACCTCCCTCCAGTTTCACCGCCTCGGCTCCGGACTCGAGCAGCCGATTCGCGTTTAGGATGGCGGCTTCGGGCGTCTCATAGCTGTGAATCGGCAGATCGCTGACCAGGATGGCGCGGTGGACCCCGCGACGCACCAGAGTGGTGTGGTAGACCATCTGCTCCATCGTGACCGAAGTGGTGTCCTCCATCCCGGCGATGACCATGCCGAGAGAATCCCCCACCAGAATCAGATCAATCGCGGCCCCGTCCGCGAGTCGCGCCATCGGGTAGTCGTAGGCGGTGATCGCCGAGATGGGGCGGCTCAACCGCTCGATTCGGCCCCTCAGGCCCCGGATACGAGATGGCTCGCCAGAAATCATGGGAAAGAAAAAGGTAAAAACCTTTGAAAATTATAATAATTATGGTAAATTCCCCTTAACCCTCAGCCCAGACCCGACAACTCACGGAAGATGACCCTACCTTGTCAGAAAAAACTGCACCACGACACAGCGATCGCCGGGAGGAACAACCGGAAAGTCCTCTTTCCCCTTGAATCGCACAAGCGGTATGACGAAAAAAAGCGACCGGTGAGGCCTGCGCGTGACAGTCGGCGCCCTTCCACCCTGCCCGTTCCGCTGCGTTCGCGCGAGAAGTCGAGAGACAGCATTTTCCAGAACACGAAAGACAGACGGTGTCCCTGACCGGTGCCGCCTTCGCCGGGGACTCTCCGACGGGGCGGAACCGCCGAACGAACACGAAACAGAGAGCGCACGACAGACAGACCTTTCCTCCCCTCGGAGGATATAGGTGGAGATGGATGCAACGGGGGGCGGGGCCGCAAAGGCTCCGCCCCCATTCTTTTTCTCCTCTGGCAATCTGCTCTTGATTTCTCGCCAGAGGCAATGGTCTTTTTGTCCACCGTATTCCCCAGGGATTCCGCATGAACATCGAGACTCGACTCCAACTTCTCCGCACGGAAAAGGCCAAGATTCTGGGGTATGCCCGATCGCACCTCCGCAACGTGGCGGCGGCGCGGCGGCTGTATGATGAGATCGAGAAGAAGATGCGGAAACAGAAGTTCGATCTCGGCAGTGCCAAGACGCTCCAGATCTGGTTGTGGAACCATATCGCCGAGCGCTGCGACGAGTTGTTGCGCCGAGAGAACTTCCAGTTCCGCATGTTCGACGAGGGCGCGATCGCTTTCCTCGATCGCGATTTCATCAAGAGGGAGGGCAACCTGATCGACAATCAGGTCCGCTATGTTCGGGAGTCAGTGGCGGAGTTTCCGGGCAAGGCCCAGGACGTGCTGCGGCTGCACTACGAGCGGGGGATGCCCTGCCAGGACATCGCGCGGGAGATTTCCGTTCCCGTGGAGGAGGTCTACCAGCTCTGGCAGCACAGCATGATCTTCCTCTGGGAGGCTGCGGAGAACGGCAGCCACCCCGGTTTTCACGGTCCCGAGGACGAGTCGTTCTGGACCTTCGCCCTGCGTTACCTGGATGGCACGGCCTCGGAGAAATTCGTCGCGGAGTTGAACAGCGAGATTCACGTCAACAAATCGCGAACCCGCGAATACAACAACCTGCGGATCGTGGACGGAGTCATGATCGAATGCGGTCGTGCCGGTTTCTTCGCGAACGGGGAGGAAGAGGCCCCGATCGAGGCGGAGGTGAGCTCCCCGCCGAGGCGATCGATAGGGGAAAAACTGGCCCCCGCGCGCGAGAAACTGGGAGGCCTGCTCGCCGGGACGGCCTCCACTTTGGGCGAGGCGTCCTCCGCCGCCTCGGGACAGGTGCAGAGTTTCCTGGGACGGCTCCGGCCCGATCCGGCGCGGCGCTCCGAACGCTCAGCGGAACAGGCGCCTCCGGCCCAGGTGAGAACCCCCGAGTCCCGTCCGGAACCCGAACCGGCCGCGGTGCGTGCTCCGGAGCCGAAGGGCGAAGCCCGGCCAGTATCGATACGGCGGGAGCCGCCCAGGCGGCGGGAAAAGTTGCCAAGCTCTATGGAGCCCGCCGGCGGATTCCTGCCGGAGCGGTTGCAGCGGGACCCACTGGTGTTTTTTGCCGCGCTCGCGGTAGTGCTGCTCGCGGCGGGTCTGGTCGGAGCGTTTATCGGATGGACAAACGAGAAGCCGCGCATCGTTCGGGCGGTGGGGCTCGAGTTCGATTCGGCTCCTTTCGGCGGATCCCGGCTCGGTTATGGAGACCACGAAATGACCGCGGGCACGCTGAGATTTCAGACCCGCAGCGGATTGGAGGCGACGGTGGAGGGGCCGGCGCGATTCGCCATCCGCTCCGCCAATCGGCTCTTTCTCGGCGAGGGGCGGGTGGTGGCGGCGATTCCGGAGCGGTCCGGGACCGGGGCCGTCGTGGAAACGGCGCGGTTCCAGCTTCACACCGAGGGTGGCGAGGTCGGGGTGATCGGAGAGCGAGGGGAGTTCGAGGTCGTGGTCTTCTACGGCAATGCGGAGCTGGCCGTGGCCGGAGGCGAACTCGTGGAACTTCCCCCCGGAAGTGGGGTGAGGTTTACCCGGGATGGGGAAATGGTCGAGGTCTCCTCGCAGGATGAAGCGCACCGTTTTCCCGAATTCATTCCTGTGATCGAGCCGAGGGCGTACGGCGAGAATCTCATCGTCAACGACAGCTTCGAGGTCGGCACGCTGAGCCGGAGCTGCAAGACGGAACGCCTTTACCGCGACATTCCCCTCGGCTGGGAGGCGGGGTGGAGTAAAGATGGCCAGGAGGTGGCCTCGTTGGAACAGCATTCCGGAACCGTGATGATCACCGATGCGATCGGCGGACTGCCGGCACCGGTTCACGGGGAGCGGTATCTCTGGATCAATCACGGCTACGTCAGCCAGCCGCTGCGCACCCTGGAACCGGGGGCGCGCTACGAGTTGAGCGTGAAGGTCGCCTCGCACCGCAGCCTCGGACCCGGGGGGGATCACCTGGTGAAGAATGTCGGGGGCAACACCTTCAAATTCGGGGTGTGGGACGGGGAAAAATGGCTCGCCGAAACGTCGGGACAACTGGAGGCCGGGCAGCCCTTTCAGGAATTGGCCATGGAGTTCGACCATCCCCTCCCCGAGCCAAGGGCGATCCAGGTCATCCCGGTGCTGATGTTAATCGGGGAAACCCGGATCTTTTTCGACGAAGTCGTCCTCCGCCAGATCGGAGTGTCGCAGACGGCTCCGGAAAAGCAAAACGGCGGAGCGTCGTAACGCCCCGCCGCCGGGAATTGTTATCTGGTGGTGAGGAAAGCAAGCGGAAGGCTACTCGCGCTCAACCCCATCCCACTCCAGGCCCTCGTTGGGTGCCGGATCTTCGACCCAGTCACCGAAATCGGCGCCCTGCTCGATCCATTTGGCGAACAGTTCCTTTTCCGCGGTGGTCCACTGGGGGGCCTTGCCTTCGGGCGGGAAATGCATGTCGTCGTCCAGAGGCAGCAGCGTGACCTCCAGCATCCGGCTGCCGTCGGGATCTCCGGCGACGAGGATTTTCTTCATCTCGCCGTCCTCAGTCTCGTATTCGGCGGCGAGGAGCCCCTCCTTGGTGGAGAAGATCATGCCCGCCTTGGGCTTGGTGATCCGGATACGGCCCGCCCGCTCGGTTTCGTAGGGAGGCCGGTGACAGGTCACGCAGCTGGACTTGATGAAGGGGTAGATTTCCTTCTCGAAATCGATCTTCTCTTCCGCCTGGACAGAGAGACCGCTGAGGAGGAATCCGGAAAGCAGGGTACAGATGAGGACTTTCTTCATATTGGGTTTTCCTAGGTTGGACATTTGACCCTACGCCGTTAGGGAGAGTCTGTTAGGTAAATCATTGCGCCAACGGTTTCGGGCGGGCAAGCATTTTCTCCTCCGGTCTCCGGTGGGGAGGCAGACGGGCCAACCGGGCCAATCGCCCTTAGGAAGGTCCCTGGTTTTTTTCGTCCCCGGTGAGAAAGGAACCGGGCCGGATCACCAGGGCGGCCCAACCGGCGAGAAAAGCGAGTCCTCCCAAAGGAGTGATCGCCCCGAGCTTGCCGATTCCGGTGACGCTGAGAACGTAAAGGCTGCCGGAAAAGAGGATGATTCCGGCACCCCAGGCCCAGTAGCAGAAAGGGGTGTGCCGGCGCGTTTTGCCCAGGGATACCGCCAACATGGCCAGCCCGTGGATCATGTGGTGGAGCGCCGCGGTTTCCCATTGCGGTTCGTAGCCGGTCTCCGCGAGCCGGGCTTCGAGCGCGTGGGCGCCCATGGCACCGAGGGTGACGGCGAGGAAAAGAAAGAGGGCGGCGATACGGACGCGCAGGGAGGGACTCATGGAAGGGGAAGGTAGCTCCTTTCCGCTCCCGGGGAAACGTTCCCTTCTCCCGCAAATTCGCTCGACTCGGGGGGGCGGTCGGTTTAGGGGGATTGTCGGCGCATGACAAGAACCGACGCCTACCTCGTCCTCAACCTGCTGCCCGACATCGGCCCCATTCGGGTGCGGCGACTGCTGGAGCGGTTCGGCTCGCCCGAGGCCATCCTCTCCGCCGGCCGCGAAGAACTGGCCAGTGTGGCCGGGATCGGGAGAGCGATGGCAGACCGCCTCGTCGACTGGGAGAACGCGGTCGATCTCCCCGAAGAAAAACGACGCATGGAGGAACGCGGTATTTCGGTGATGACCTGGGACTGCGCGGAATATCCTTCCGCTCTGCGCGAGATTCACGACCCGCCCTTTCTGCTCTACCTTCGGGGCCGGATCGAGCCACGCGACGCCCAGTCGATCGCGGTGGTGGGATCGCGCCGCACCACGCACTACGGAATCTCCCAGGCGAAAAAGCTCGGCTATCAGTTGGCCGGACTGGGGTTCACCATCGTCTCCGGTCTGGCCCGGGGCATCGATACGGTGGCGCACGAAGCTGCTCTGGCCGCGGGAGGACGAACCGTCGCCGTGCTCGGCTCGGGGATCGGCAATGTCTATCCCCCGGAGAATCGGGAACTCGCTGAGGAGATCGCCCGCCACGGGGCGATCCTTTCGGAATTCCCGGTGCTCTACGTGCCGGATCGTCAGTCGTTTCCCCTGCGCAACCGGATCGTCTCGGGCATGTCGCGGGGAATCCTCGTGGTCGAGGCGCCGGCTCGCAGCGGAGCCCTGATCACCTCGAACCAGGCACTGGAACAGGGCCGGCCCGTTTTCGCCGTCCCCGGACCGGTGGACCGGCCCACCTCCGAGGGATGCCATCGCCTGATCCAGCAGGGCGCCAAGCTGGTCTGCGACGCGAACGACATCCTCGAGGAGTTCGAGTTCGGGTTGACGCCGGAGCTGAACCTGGAGTTCGACGATGTGACGAGCCCGGAGGGGAAGGGTGTTCCCGCGCCTGCCGGAGTCGAGATGAATTTGCTGCAAGCCCTGGGGCACGACGAGCTTCCCCTGGACGAGATCGCCCTGAAATCGGGGCTTCCTTTGGCCGTGGTGAGCGCCACCCTATCCCGACTGGAGCTGACCGGCAGGGTGAAACAGCTCCCCGGGAAATACTTCAAAAAACTGATTTGACGAACAGCGCTTTTGAATGAAGGGGGTTTCACGGTGGGACTACCGCCCCCGCTCGATGTTGAACCCCTACCCCAATCCGTTCCCCGTATCCCCGGCAAAACCCCATGGCTAAAACGCTCATCATCGCGGAAAAACCGAGTGTCGCCACCGACCTCGCCCGCGCCCTCGCCCCGAAACTGGGCAGATTTGAAAAAAAAGGCAAAACCAGGGATTCTCAATACTTCGACAACGAAAACGCGTCCATCACCTCGGCCGTGGGACACCTCGTCGAGTTGAAGATGCCCACTGGTCCGAACGGGAAGAAACTGCCGTGGACCTTCGATGTGCTGCCCGCCATCCCGGAAGTCTTTGAATTGCAGCCCATCGAGAAGACGGAGGCGCGGCTCAAACATGTGCTCGGGTTGGCCCGAAAGAGAGAGATCGACCTCATCGTCAACGCCTGCGACGCCGGGCGCGAGGGGGAATTGATCTTTCAGTATATCATGGACATCGGCGAGATCCGCAAGCCGGTGAAGCGTCTCTGGTTTCAGTCCATGACCACGAAGGCGATTCAGGAAGCGTGGGATCGACTCCGGGAAGGGGAGGAAATGAGGGATCTTTCCGACGCGGCGAAGTGCCGCTCTGAATCGGACTGGCTGGTCGGCTTGAATTCGACCCGAGCCCTGACCTGCTTTCGATCGCGTCACGGAGGATTCAACATCACCGCGGCCGGCCGGGTCCAGACCCCCACCCTCGCCATCCTGGCGGAGAGGGAACGCGAAATCCAGGGATTCGTCGCGGAACCCTACTGGGAGGTGCACGCCGATTTTTCCGTGGCCGCCGGAGAGTACGAAAGCCGCTGGGTCGATCTCGCTTGGAAGAAGGACGAGGAGAACAAGCACTCCCGGCCCGAGCGCATCTGGGACCGGGCCAAGGCCGAATCGATCGCCCTCCGCTGCCGGGACCGGACGGGGACGGTCTCCGAGGAGAAAAAGCCTCAGAAGCAGATCGCTCCGCAACTCTACGACCTGACCACCCTGCAGAGAGAGGCTCCTTTTACCGCCCGGAACACCCTCCAGTTCGCTCAGGCGCTGTACGAGCGACACAAGATGATCACCTATCCGCGAACCGATTCCCGTTATCTGCCCGAGGATTATGTCGCGAACGTCATTGAGACGACCCGGCAGATCGCGCAATCCGGGTTGCCGGAAGCGAGATGGGCTCAGGATTCGCTGGAGAACAACCGCATCCAGTTTCAAAAGCGGATTTTCAACAATGCGAAGGTGTCGGATCACTTCGCCATCATCCCCACGGGACGGTTTGTCCGGCTGGCTAAAGAGCAGGAGGAGAGAGTCTTCGAGATGATTCTGAAGCGGTTCATCGCCGTCTTCTTCCCCCATGCCGAGTTCGAGCTGACCAAGCGGATCACCACGATCGATCACGGCTCGGAGCAGGACCACTTCCGCACCGACGGCAAGATTCTGGTCAAACCCGGATGGCTCGCCGTCTACGGGAGGAAACCCGGCGTGGCCGCGGGCAAGGACGATCTGGTGGCGGTTTCCGAGGGCGAGAGCGCCAAAGCCATCGACGTGAGGCGCGAGGACCGGGAGACGAAGCCTCCGGCGCGCTTCACCGAATCGACCCTCCTCTCGGCGATGGAGGGGGCGGGCAAGCTGCTCGACGATGACGAACTGCGTGAGGCCATGGCCGAACGGGGGCTGGGCACTCCGGCCACCCGCGCCGCCATCATCGAGCGTCTCCTCCAGCAGAAATACATCGCCCGCGACGGGCGGGACCTCAACGTCACGGGGAAAGGGCTGCGCCTCATCCAACTGCTGGAGGACATGAAGATCGAACCCCTGACTTCACCCTCCATGACCGGCGAGTGGGAGTCCAAGCTGCACCGCATGGAAAAGGGGGAACTGAGCCGCAACGTCTTCATGCGCGAGATCGCCGGGTTCACCGAGAACGTGGTGCTCAAGGCGAGGCAATACCACCGGGAAGCGATCAACCGCACCTTTCCCGATCTGGAGTGCGTCTGTCCCCAGTGCGGTGCACCCCGACTCAAGGTGACCGATGCCACCTACGAGTGCTACAACCTGGCTACCGACGAGTGCGATTTCCGCATTTCCAAGTATCTCGCCGGCCGCCGGCTTACCGAGGAGGAGGCGAAGCAGCTTTTCAGCACTCGCTTTCTCGAGGAGAGAGAGGGATTCACCTCGAAGTTCAACCGACCTTTTTCCGCGGCAGTGGAGCTGGTGCAACCCGTTTCCAAGACGGGCAAAAAGGGCAAGTTCAAGACCAACTTCGTTTTCGACTCGGATGAGCCGGAAACGGTCGACGAACTCAGCGAAGACGACGTGGTGGCCAGTGTCGAAACCTCGGACGGCAAAACCCTGAAGGTTTACGAGACAGAAAAATCCTTCCTCGTGCCGGATTTCAGGCCAAAGGATTCGCCGGAGGGTTTCCGTCTCGGCAAGACGATTCTGCAAAAGGAACTGACGCGGGAAGAAATCATCCCGCTGTTGCAAAAGGGCAAGACCGGTCTGCTGCACAACTTCGTCTCGCGGAAGACGAAGCGGCCCTTCTCGGCGCACCTCACCCTCGATTTCGAAACCGGTAAGATCGGTTTCGAGTTCGCTCCACGGAAAAAGGCGGCGAGCAAGAAGACTGCCGGAAGGCGGGGCTGACCGGGTGCGTGGATCTGGCAGGGTCAGGCGGGCTCGGGCTCGCCCGCCTCGGCGCGGGAGGAAACCCGGAGATCGCGGATCTGGTCGAAAAATTCGGACGAAGCGTGCAGTGCTCCGCGCTCGTCCTCCCAGAGGACCTGGTCGTGGGAATTCGCGTCCCAGACCCGGATGCGCACGAAGTTTTCGTCGACGTCCTTCCCATAACGATCAAAGAGCAGGTCTTTGACCGCCTCGAGGCACTCCGAGCATCGCCGAATGGCTTCGCGGGGTGTGGGGAAAGAGGTGATGGTCTCCCAAGTCTCCGGTTGGTCGGGCTCGGGAAAACAGATTTCGATCTGGTATCGGTGATCCAATACGGGCTTGTGGTGGAGTTGAGGCATATGGGGAACAAAATTGTTTAAGAAAGCTTAAGTGTTTCGGAAAACGGGCCAAAGGCAAGGGCCGATTTTTTACAATTTTGTCGTGATTCCGGAGATGCCCTCAGCCGATCGAGGGGTCGAGCAGCAGGTCCACGAAATATTTGATTTTCTGGTAGGCGCGCGAGCGAACGGTGAACCCGTAGCGCTCGCAGGCGACGTCCTTGATCCAGTCGAGCAGGGAGGAGCCGAACTCGTCGCTGCGGGCCTTCCAATCGCACACCATCTCGGCGACCTGGACCCGGCTCATGTCGCTGACGCCGCCGGTGAAGAACTCGGGGTGGTGGTTGTTGCTCTGTTGGTGTTGGTGGATGGCGAGCTTGAGTTTGTCGCGGTTCTCTTTATCGGAGGAATCGATGTCGAGGAAGTCCCACTCGATCCCCTCGAACTTGCTGGAATCATGACAGAGCGCACGCTGAACGAGGCGGCGGGCCAGGGTGAACTCGCCGCGGTCGGCGAGCCGGTCGGCGAGGAGGAAGGCGGTGTCCTGGACGTTCTGGATATGCCGCATCCTGAAATTGAGTTTCCGCTTGAACGCGGCGATCTCCTCGGCCGAGACTTCGGGAGTTTCTTCGGGAGGCTTCTTCTTCGGTTCTCGCGAAGCCTCGTTCTCTTTTTCCTTTTCTTTTTCTTTCATGGGGAAGGGAGTCCCGCTACCCGTGGGGTGAGACCGGACCCGGTAAAGCGACCCTTCGGCTCCGCCCCCGGGGCGGAAGCCCACGAAGGGGAACTGTGGGGGAATGGGGTAGGGGATTCAAGGCGCCATTTCCCGTTTGTCCAGCTGACGGGTTTTTCTTCCCCTGGCGGGAAAGGATGGTAGGATCTTAGCCGATGAAAACCGCTTGGATCGTCACCACCTTGGTTGCCTTTGGAATCGCGTGGGCGGAAGAACGCACCTGGACCAGTGCGGACGGCTCGAGGACCTTCGCAGGAGAACTTCGATCCTACCAGCCGGAGACCGGTATGGTGACGGTGATTCGGCGGGGCGAGACGCTTCGCTTCGAAGAGGGCCTGCTCTCTGCCGACGACATCGCCTATCTCCGGGAATGGGATGCCCAGAGGAACGCTCCGCCTCCTGCCGAAGTGGCCGCCGAGTCGGTGGTCGGCGCAAAGGTGGCGGGAAGCCGCCTGCACCGCATCGAAGGGGGGAGATACCGGAGAGCGGAGCTGGATAAGGCGTCGCAATACTACATCTTG
>CAZLUZ010000054.1:0-11132 GCA_964562825.1 uncultured Akkermansia sp. | reverse complement strand
ATTTTCGGCCTCGTTGTGAGGCCCCTGCCGGTCTTCTGCTCCACAGTTGGTGGAGCGCTTCGCAAAAGAGGTGGCGGGCAATTCGCGGGTCGAGTTCATTCACGTCTCCCGTGATCAATCCGAGGACAGAGCGGAGGAGTGGGCCGCCCAGGAGGAGTTTCCCTGGCTGACCGTCCTTCCCGGGGACGTGGAGAGGAGCGGTTTGCTGGAGTATCATACCCGCGAAGTGGTTCCTTTCTATGCCTTGGTGGATGGTGACGGCAAGGAGCTGGCCACGGGTTCGACGGATGTCTTCGCCAAGTTGAGTTCGTTGGCGGGGGACTAGCGAGCCACCTAGCGCTCTCGGATTTCCTCGAGCACTCGGGTCAGCTCGGCGACCTTTTCCGGGTGCGAGGCCGCGAGGTTGCGGGTTTCTCCGAGATCGTTCCCCAGATCGTACAGTTGCACGGGTGGCAGGGTGCTCAGTTCGGCTTGCGGGATTCGGGAAAAGCCTCCTGAGCCGGGACCGGTGATCAATTTCCACTCGCCGGAGCGCACCAGGAAGTGATTCTGGCCGGCCTCCATCACGATAGGCGCTCGGGGAGACTTTTTCTCTCCCCGAAGCAAGGGGAGAAAACTCACGCTGTCGGGGGCCTGACCGGCGGGAAGCCGTGTGCCGGTAAGCTCGGCCAGCGTGGCGAAGATGTCGGTGAAACAGACGAGATGATCGGTCACCCCGCCCGCCTCCACTCTCCGGGGCCACCGGACAAGGAAGGGCATGCGGTGCCCTCCCTCCCAGGCGTCCGCCTTCATCCCCCGGAGTCCGCCGGCGCTGTCGTGACCGAATTTTTCCACATCGGCATCGTACCAGACCGGGCCGTTGTCGGAGGTGAAAATCACCAGGGTGTCCTGCTTCATTCCCATCTCCTCCAGTGCGTCGAGCAGTTCCCCAATCTCGGCGTCGATCATGTGGGTGAAATCGCCGTACAAGCCGGCTGCGGTGGATCCGACGAATGTTTCCGAGGGCAGCCAAGGGGTATGCGGTCCGGGGTAGGCGAGATAGAGCATGAGCGGTTCGTCCGGCGAAGTGGCAGCGTGCTGCTGCATCACCTCGATGGCCTCATCGGTGAACCGCGGCGTCACCTCCTCCAGCTTCAGGTCGGGAGCAATGCCTCCGGCGCGCCAAAACTTGCCCTGGATGGGCGACCAACCCTCTGTCGCGTTCGCTTCGATGTGATCCGTGGGAGGCGTCACTGCCCGGTTTCCGCGGATGTAGAAGTAGGGCGGGATGTCGGTGGAGGCCCGAATGCCGAAGAAGCTGTCGAAGCCGCGGTCCACCGGCCCGCCGCGGAGAGGGCCCTCGAACGTTTCGTCCTCGAAGAAACCGAGGTGCCACTTTCCCACCATGGCCGTGCGGTACCCAGCCTGGCGCAGCATACCGGGGAGAGTCAGCCGGTCCTCGTCGATGACCGCGTTGTTGCGCCACACGATCTCCTTGCGGAAGGGATAGCGCCCCGTCATCAGGCCGTAGCGGGACACGTGACAGAGTGGACCGGGGGCATGGGCATCGGTGAAGCGAAGTCCCTCACGGGCCATGCCGTCGATATGGGGGGTGGGAATCTTCGAATCGGGATTGTAGCATCCCGCATCGCCGTAGCCCATGTCGTCGACCAGGATGAGCAGGATGTGGGGGCGCGGCTCGTCCGCCATGCCCATACCGGAGAGGAGAATGAGAACGGCGAGGCAGAGTCCGGAAAGAAGCGTGCTCATGTCCTCGATGCTAGCGGATCGAGACGGGATTGCCAGCAGATCCTCACGTGGAGGCGAAGTCGCGACTGCTTACAGCCAGCGGCGATCGGTCATGCGGGCGCAGACGTAGCCGATAAAAATATCCCCCTCGAATTCCAGCGGGAGGCGGAATTCGTCGTCGGAGATCCACACAGTGGCGCTCTCGATCCTCTCATACGGGCTCTTCGTCATGTCCGCATGGATCTTCTCGATCCGAAGTGCCAGCTTGATGGCGTCGTACCTTTTCCCTCTGACCCGCTTTTTCTCCTGCCCGAGGACCCGAAAATCGATGAGGTAGGGCCGGTTGAAGGTCGCTACCACGAGCCGGATCCGATCCCCTCGCTTCAAGGGTTGGCTCCGGAGATAAAGGATCGCGGAGGCCAGGTCCATGCCGACGTCCCGATCGAACTCGAAGACGTGTTTGAAGGGCGTGGTCTTGCCGCTTTCCCGATCGGTCAGGTGGGTGTGACTGACGATCTGCCGTGGTTCGAAATCGATGGAGTAGCGGTGTGATCGATGCTTCTGCTGATCGTTCAGCTGAAACCGCAACGGTTTCAGCGATTCGGCGCTGGTCTGAGCCGCGCCGGTGAAATCGTAGGGAAAAACGGCACGAGCGACGCCGGCGCTGCGACCCGTGGCTCGCCAGAGATAGACTCCCGGGTCGGGCTGGGTCAGGTGGATGTCCATCTTGCCCGCGTTGAGGACTTTTCCCCACGTCAGGGTGTAGCTTACGGCGACGGGGCGGATGGCGCGGAAGGGGCCCGGTGCGCCGGCATTGACCTCGTGTACCCACGATTTGGCCTCATCGGCGCGCGAGGCGAACGAAGGGATGACGAAGGCGATGCAGATGAGGAAGAAAACGGATGGCTTCATCGTGGCGCTTCTGACAGGTGGGACGATCCGGTGCGTCGAACCAGTCGCCGGTCCATAAAAAGGGGGATTGAATTTTTGGCGAACGAGGACGTCGATCGCGTCTGTAACGAATGAAAAACCGAGAGAATTTGAGTCTTTTGTCCGATGGCAGGGAACGCACCGCCGACGCACCTAGCAGGCGCCCTTCCTGGAGGGGCTATCAGGCCTTTATCGGGCTCGCCCTCACCGCGGTCATCTTCAGCGCCTGTGGCGGTGGTGATGCGGAAAGCGAAGCGCAGGCGAGCGAGTCGAACGCGCTCAATTCCACCGGAGACTGGCCCATTTTTCGGGGGGACTCCGAACTGCAGGGAGTCTACGGGCAGAAGCTCACGCCCCCCTTGGAGCTGGCCTGGACCTTCGAACCTCCGATCGAGGAGGGCAAACGCAGTTTCCCCATCGAAGCGACCGCAGTGATCGCCGATGGCGTGGTTTACGTGGGCAACCAGGGCGGGCGGTTTTTTGCCATCGATCTCGAAAACGGATCGCTGATCTGGGAGTTCGAGGCGGATGGCCCGGTGCAGGGTCCCGCGGCCGTTTTTGGTGCCCGCATCTTTTTTGGCGATACCTATGGCGTCTTCTATGCCCTGAATGCCGAGGGGGGCACGGGGGCGTGGCGGTTCGAGACGGGGGACAAGATCGAGGGCGGGGTGAATTTCCTCGAGACCGCGGACGGGAAACTGCGCGTCTTTTTCGGAAGCCACGATTACTACCTCTACAGCCTGGATGGCGACACGGGGGAGCTGCTCTGGAAACACGAGACTGAAAACTACATTCTGGCGACCCCGTCGCTGGTGAACTCCGGCGGACAGCAAGCGGTCACGTTCGGGGGATGCGACGGGCTGTTTCACATCGTGCCCGCGGACGGCTCCGGGGAGCCTCGCAGTGTCGAGGTCGGCTCCTACATCGCCAACTCCTCGGCGGTTCGCGACGGCATCGCTTACGTGGCGCACAACGGGGGAGAAGTCCTCGCCGTGGAGATCGAGACGGGAGAGATCGTCTGGAAGGTGCAGACGGGGCAGGAATACCGCGGCTCTGCCGCAGTGGGCGAGAAAACCCTTTTCGTTCCCTCGCCCGACAAGAAATTGACCGCCTACGACCGCATGACGGGCGAAGTGGTATGGACCTTCCTGGGGCGCAGGGCCTTCGACTCCTCTCCGGTGATCACCCCGGACACCATCTGGCAGGCGGGAGTGGACGGATTTCTTTATGCGATTGACCCCGAGACCGGGGAAGAACAGTGGAGTTGGGAACTCGGGGTCAAGGTGAAAGCCTCACCGGCCATCTCACGCGGGGCATTGGTTCTTTGCGGCGATGACGGCGTGGTGTATGCTTTCCGGGCCTCTTCCCCTTCCTCCTGAAAGTCGACCGATCGAGTTTTTATGGCCCAACAGAATACCGAAACCCTCAGCAAACGCGTCAAAGCGCTGACGCCCCCCCCGAAGCCTTCCGGCGACGAGACCGAGGTGGGCAACTATTTCGTCTCCAACTATCCGCCGTTTTCTTTCTGGAGGCCCGAACTCGTCGAGCAGGTGGGGCCGGTGCTTTTGTCACCGGCACCGGAGGACGTCAATCTCGGCGTCTACCTCCACATTCCTTTCTGCCGGAAGCGCTGCCACTTCTGCTACTTCCGGGTCTATACCGACAAGAACGCCAACGAGATCAAGGCGTATCTCGATGCCTCGATCCGCGAGATGTCGATGTACGCTGACAAGCCCTACCTCGCCGGCCGGAAACCGCAATTCGTCTACTTCGGAGGCGGCACGCCGAGCTATCTGTCGGCATCCCAACTGGAGGAACTGACAGACCGGATGAAAGACTTCTTTCCCTGGGACGAGACTGAGGAGGTCGCCTTCGAAGCGGAGCCGGGAACTCTCACCGAGAAAAAGCTCGAGGCCATCCGGCAGATCGGGGTCACCCGACTCAGTCTGGGCATCGAGAACTTCGACGACCACATTCTCGAGGTTAACGGCCGGGCGCACCGGTCCAAGGAGGCTTTCCGGGCGCTTCAGTTCGCCAAGACGCTCGGCTTCGATCAGGTCAACATCGATCTCATCGCCGGGATGATGGACGAGACGCCCGAGAACTGGCAGCGGTGCGTGGAAACGGCCATCGAAGAGGAGCCGGACTGCGTCACCATCTACCAGATGGAGATTCCCTACAACACGACGATTTACCGGGAGATGAAAGAGGCCGGCAAGGTGACCGCGCCGGTGGCGAACTGGTCGACCAAGCGTGCCTGGGTGGACTGGGCCTTCGATCGCTTCGAAGATGCCGGGTACACCGTGACCAGCGCCTACACCGTGGTGAAAAATCCGGAGACTACAAAATTCGTCTACCGCGACAGTCTGTGGGCCGGGGCCGATCTGCTCTCCATCGGCGTGGCCAGTTTCGGTCACTTCGGGGGGGTGCACTACCAGAACCAGGCGGACGCGGGTCCCTACATGACGGCGATCGAGAAAGGAGAACTGCCCATCTACCGGGCCTACCCGACCAATCACGACGAGAGGCTCCTGCGGGAGTTCATCCTGCAACTCAAGCTGGGTTCCACCTCGGTGTCCTATTTCCGGGAAAAATACGGTGCCGACGTGCTCACGACCTTCGCCGAGCCGCTCGCCACGCTGACCTCGCAGGGATATTTCTCGGTCGAAGGAGATCGGATTCGGATCAACCGCGATGGCATGCTCCAGGTGGACAAACTGCTCCACGAGTTCTTCATGCCCCAGCATCGGGACGCCAGATATACCTGAGAGTCCCATGAATCCCGCCGTCGATCCGCGAGAGGCTTCGGCCCGGCTCGCCGAAGCGCTTCACCGACTGCTCCCTCTCCATTTTTTTTACGAAAAGGCGGGACTGCCGCTGCCCGATTTCACCTTTCTCGCCGGGTCCGAGGTGCCTTATCCCTACCGGTCGCTCCTCGTTCACGACAACGACATGACGCCGACCCTGGCCGCATTCCACCATTCGCGGCTCTACCTCGAGGTCCACGAGCACGAGGAGACCGACGATTACCTCATGCGAATGGTCACCCTCCACGCGCGCGCCTCGGACGCCCCGGTCGAGTTCGGCGCCATCGCCATCCAGATGGACGGCCTTTCCCACGAGGTCAGGAAATAGATCACCGAGGGGGAGTCTCACTTCGGAGGCATCCTCGCGGAGTTAAAGGTGGCGCTTTGGGGCAGTCCCGTGGCCTTTTTCTCGGTCCCGGCGGATGAACTCATCGCCGGAACGCTGGACCAATCGCCCGGGGAGAGACTTTACGGCCGGTGCAACCAGTTGCTCGATGCCGATGGCATGGTCATGGCGGATATCGTCGAGGTTCTGCCGCGGCATTTCGAGTCCGAGCGCTGGATGGACAACGTAACGAAACCTGGGGATGAGCGGGGCATCCGATTGACTGCAGGGTTATGACTGAGGAAAACTACGACGCGATCATCATTGGGGCCGGACCGGCCGGCTCGACCACTGCCGCCCTCCTCGCCGAGAAAGGCAGGAGTGTGCTGGTTTTTGAGAAAGAAAAATTCCCCCGCTATCATATCGGGGAATCGATGATGCCCTTTTGCTACAACACCCTGGAGCGCCTCGGGCTGGTCGACCAGATGGAGGAGAGGGGATTTCAAGAGAAGCACAGCGTGCAGTTCGTCACTCCGGACGGGAAGGTGTCCCGCCCCTTCTATTTTTTCCAGCACCGGGATCATCCCTCTTCGGTCACGTGGCAGGTGGAGCGAGCGGAGTTCGACGTCATGATTGCCGACCGGGCCCGTGAGCTTGGGGCGGATATCCGGGAGGAGCACAAGGTGATTGAGCTGGTTCGCGACGAGGACGGCCGCGCCATCGGGGTGCGAGTCGAAACGCCTGCCGGGGAGATTCAGGATCACTTCGCTTCGATCGTGGTGGACGCCTCGGGCCGGGATGCCATGGTATCCGGCAAGAGCCGGTGGCGCCGACGAGATCCGAGCCTGAACAAGATCGCTCTCTGGACCTACTACGAGGGTGCAATGCGTGATCCAGGGCTCGACTCGGGTTCCACCACGGTGGCTTACATCCCGGAAAAAGGCTGGTTCTGGTACATCCCGATGCGGAACAACCGGGTCAGCGTCGGCATCGTTGCGGAGAGAGATTACCTCTATCGGGACACCCGTGATCTCGGGGAGATTTTCGAGCGGGAGGTCAGGGAAAATGCCTGGATAAGCGAGCACCTCGCCCCGGCGCGCCGAGTGGAAGATTACCGGGTAACGGGGGAATACAGCTACCGGGCGGAGTTTTGCGCCGGGGACGGCGTCATCCTGGTGGGCGACGCCTTTGCCTTCCTCGATCCCGTGTTCTCCTCTGGTCTGTTTCTCGCGCTGAAATCCGGGGAACTCGCCGCCGATGCGGTGGAGCGTGCTCTCGTGGAGGGCGACACCTCGGCCAGGCAGTTTGCGGATTACGGGCGGGACATCTGTCTCGCCATGGAACGGATGCGCAAGATTGTCTACGCCTTTTATGATCCTGAATTCAGTTTCGGCGAACTCGTGAAGCGTTTCCCTCACCTGCGTCCCTGCCTCACCGATCTGCTCATTGGAGACCTGTTCGTCGACCAGTTCGACGAGCTTTTTGAGGCGGTGGCTTCGATCTGCCATTTGCCCGAGGAACTCGATTATGGCTTTCGGGCGCATCCTGCGACGGAGCTGGCCTCTTGATCCCGGGGTGCGGGAGCCCAGGGTGGTTTAGGGATCCGGTCATTTAACATTTCTGAAATAATTCTTGGGGGTGCGCATGACTTATGCTTTGGTGAACGCGACGCTCGAATTTTCCTTCGGGCATCCACCAAAGATCCATGAGTCACGCGCGAGAACTCCACGATATGACCGCCCCCACCGTAATGCCCGGCCTCTTCTCCACCCTCGAATTGGTTGATTCCAAACCCCACCGCAGCACCCAGGTGTGGTCCGGCCTGAAGGCTCCTGCCGAGTTGGGGAAAAATTTTGTTTTGGACACGAATGTCCTGATCCACGATCCCAACTGCATTTTCCGGTTCGGGGACAACCACGTTTGCATCCCATTCGAGGTGCTCAACGAGTTGGACCGATTCAAGAACGAGCAGAGCGACCGCGGGGCGAGCGCCCGGGCGGTGCACCGCCTGCTCACCGAGATGTTCGAGGATCGGCCCGAGGAGATCACCCGCGGGATCATGACCGAGGGCGGGGGCACGGTCCGGCTCGTGGCGGCCGACTACGGCTTGCCCAAGGCCCAGCAGAAGCTGGCTCGGTTCCGGCGCATCCTCGTCGATGACGAGAAGGTCGATCACCGCATCATCGCTTGTGCGGTGCTCGTGTCCGAGGCGAACAAGTCGAAAACGGTCCTGGTGACGAAGGACCTGAACATGCAGCTCAAGGCGCGCGCCCTGGGCATCATCTGCGAGGACTACCTCAACGACAAGGTCAACCACTCCGACGTCGAACAGCACGGTATCCCTCGAATCGAGATCTCGCCCTCGGACCTGCAGCGATTTGCCAGCACACGCTTCCTGGAGAGGATGGAGCCTCTCACCGCGAACCAGTATGTGCTGCTCAGTTCCGGGGAAAAACGGACCATGCCGGCGCGTTACCTCGACGGCACCTTCCACAAGCTCTGTATCCCGGACGTGATGAAGAATCCCAAGGGAGTGGGTCTGAAGCCCCTCAATCTGGGACAGCGCTGTCTCGTGGATGCGCTTCTGCATCCGGACATCAAACTGGTCACCTGTTTCGGCGCGGCCGGAACCGGCAAGACCATCGTGGCGGTCGCTGCCGCTCTGCACGCCTATTTCAATCGGGACTTTCAGGGCATCACCATCAGCCGACCGGTGATTCCCATGGGTGAGGGGATCGGATTTCTTCCCGGTGACCTGGAGGAAAAGATGCGCCCATGGCTCCAGCCCATTTACGACGCTCTCGACTACCTCATGCCACCGAGCGGGAAAAAGAAAGGGGATGCGCCGGACGCCCATCCCTACCAGGACCTGATCAACAGCAATGTCATCGAAATCGAGGCCCTGTGTTTCATCCGGGGGCGTTCCATTCCGAACCGATATTTCATTCTCGACGAGGCCCAGCAACTCTCGCCTCTGGAGGCCAAGACGATCGTCACCCGGATGTCCCGCGGATCGAAGCTGGTTCTCGTGGGCGACCCGGCGCAGATCGACAATCCCTACGTGGACAGTCGGAGCAACGGATTGGTCTACACAAAACAGAAGATGAGCGATCTTCCTCTCGCCGCCCACATTTCGCTCGAAAAGATCGAGCGAAGCGAGCTGGCCGAGGCCGGGGCAAACCGGATGTGAAGCGTTCGGCGATCTGTCCTGAAGGGAAGCCTGTCGTCGCCGGTTTTCGCCTCAGTCGCCCGATGCGGCAAAGCTCAGGGAGCTTCGCTGCAGTAGATAGGATTCGACCACCTCGCCTTTGATATTGACGCACTCGAAGGTGACGGTGGGGTCCTCCAGGGTGGTGTCGAATGTCATCAGACCGAAAGAGCAGGTCTCGTTGTAGCCCCAGATCAGTTCGTCCGTCTTCACCACCTTGTGGGTGTGGACATTGGTCAGCCGGGAACTCTCGAATTCGTAGAGACGATAGCCCCCGGGGCGAGCAATCGTCCGCAGGTCGGTGCGGTGGCGGTCCGCGGCGACGAGGATGACTCCCTCGATTTTTTCCTCCTCGATCTTGCGGAAAATCTCCTCCCGTTCCTCGGGAAACCCGTCCCAGGGATCGCGGCTGCCCGGCTTGATGCCAGGGGAAAAGGGCACTGGAGAGACCAGGCAGGTGAAGGTGGCGGCGGATTTCCCGAGGGTCTCCCAGAGCCATTTTTTCTGAGCCGGACCCAGCATCGTTTTGCCTGCGAGGTCCCGGTAGTAGCGGCCGTCGAGCATGATGAAGTGGATGTCGGCCAGCGTGAAATCGTACCAGCAACCCGGTTGGTCCTTCCCGCCGCCGTAGGCGGGATTGACCCAGTTCTGCCGGAAGATGTTCCAGACCTGCCGTTTCCAGGCCGGCTTGTCGGTGTGGGGGCCCGGGATGCAATCGTTGTCGCCAAAATCGTGATCGTCCCAGATGGCGTACATGGCGGTGGACCCGACGAGCCGCCGCCACTCGGGGCGACTCTGCCGTCGGTAGTAGCAGTAGTGCTGGCACAGAGTGTGTTCCGGTTGATCGATGTAGACATTGTCGCCCAGCATGAGCATGGCCCTGGGCCGAAATTCCCGGATGGTATCCCACATGGACTCCCACTCCGGCACATATCCCGCCCCGCCGCCGAAGGCCACGCGCAAGCGAGAGGGACCGGGGGCCGGCGCGGTGCGGAAAGAATGCTCGACGCGATCGACCTGGACCCGGTAGGCGGTGTCGGGAGCGAGGCCGGGAATCCGGGCGATTCCGGTGTGGTCTGCTTCGGCGGTCGTGGCAATGAGGGCTTCGTGGGTGTCCCCGTCCGGACCGGTGACGGAGACGGGTAGGGTGGCCGGGCCATCGGTGCGGATCCAGAGGGAGACCGCAGTGGGGGTGATGTCTCCCACCATGGGACCATGGAGGAGGATCGGGGGATCGATCTCGCTTTTCCACCGGGCGAATTCATCGAGGGCATGGAGTTTGTCCAGGAGTGGTCGCGGTCCGGCGAGGAGGCGCTCGAAGGGGAGGCCCAGCTTCACGGCCTCGCGAGCCTTGGCCAGGGCCGGCCCGGTCCGATCCTCGGCGAGCAGGGCCAGCATTTCCACGAAGCGGGCCTCGATTTCCCCGGCATCGCGCTTTTTGTTGTCCAGTTCTTTTGCCGCCCGGTCGAGATTGCCGAGGGCGATTTGCTGCACCGCGTTGCGCGCGCCGTCGTGCTGGGCGAGGATCGACGAGGCGAAGAAACCGCCGGAAAGAGCCATGAGAAAGGTGCGCCGGAGGAGAGTTGTCATGGGTGGAAACCTGGCGAGAATCCTCGCAAAAATCGAAAAAAAAGTCGTGGATGTCGCTTGCGACCGGAGTGCTTAAGGAGTATGAATCTTCTCGCGCGGAAAAACCCCGTGGTGTAATGGTAGCACAACAGATTTTGGTTCTGTTTGTCAAGGTTCGAGTCCTTGCGGGGTTGCGTTTTTGAGCAACGGATGGGTCAGCCAGCAAAACTCTTTCGGGCGATCACGTGACTATTCCGGCCGATTCGGGCCCTTAGCATCTGCCGCGACCTCGATCGGTTTCCCTTTGGCCCGCGGTGATTCTGCGCACTCCAGTTCCCATCGATTTCTTCAGTCAGGGGGATAGGCGAACATCCTCATTCATCGATATGAGAAGATTGGCTATCGCGCCGTTTCGCTTTCTCGAGCGCTGTTTCCCGTTCTTCGGAAGGATAGGTATATTTGCGCAACAGTTCTTGTTCCCGGCAAGCTTGATCGTCATGTTTCAGAACAGTATTAACCCGCGCATTATTTATCTAGCGAAACCTGAATTTTCATGCTAGTTAAA
>CAZLUZ010000053.1:0-26963 GCA_964562825.1 uncultured Akkermansia sp. | reverse complement strand
CACTTGCGACGACGATAACGTCCGGGCGCGAGAGCAATGCGCTGGTCGCGCTGAGACGCAGGCGTTCGATCTCCTCGTTGATACTTGAGTCCTTTTCAATGTAGGTGTCCGTGCGCGGGATGTAGGCCTCGGGTTGGTAGTAGTCGAAGTAGGAGACGAAATACTCCACCGCGTTGTCGGGGAAGAACCCCTTGAACTCGCTGTAAAGCTGAGCGGCGAGGGTTTTGTTGTGCGACATGACCAGAGTCGGCTTGCCCACGTTGGCGATGACGTTGGCGACGGTGAACGTCTTGCCCGAGCCGGTCACGCCGAGGAGGGTCTGGTGGCGGTTTCCCGCGAGAACCGACTTGGTCAGCTTGGCGATGGCCTGAGCCTGGTCTCCCTGGGGGGAGAAGGGGGAAGAGAGATGAAAATCCGCCATGGACGACTGTGGGGACGCGAGGGGCAAAGTGACTCAGCACCGGTTCCGGCGCAACCCTCGGGTGCTGCGGAGGGGAACCGTTTCCGGCTCAAAATGGCCGGAGAAGGCGGATGAAGGGGGGGCGGGGGGCGAGGACGCGGCTGTCGCCTAATCTTCTTCCTCGGGCAATTCGGGGCTGATCTTGCCCTCGATGATCTCGGTGAGGGCGATATCCGCCGCCCCCATGCGATGATCCGTGGCGACCAGGGGCGCCCGGCCCAGGTTGAGCTGCTTGACCCTTCGCGATACCAGATTGATCAGGATCGGGGGATCGGGAATCACCTTGGAGGCTTCTTCTACTAGCTCGCTTCTCATAGTTTCGTTGGGGAACACCGGTTCCCGGCCCGGGGTGGGGGGGAATGACCGGCAAAGAGGAGTGTTTGCCACAAATTCGTCAATTTTCAACCGATTTGATACCGGGGAGGACGGGTCTCGACTAGGCCTCTGCCTTTTCTTTGGCCGGCTTTTCGATCTCTTTCCCCATGTTGAAGAGAAACTTCAGGTCTTCGAGCTCGAGGTTCCGGGTGAAACCCTCTTCGCCGAGCACTCCGGTCATCATTTCGCTTTTCTGCTGCTGCAGGACCCGAATCTTCTCCTCCACGCTCTCCCGGCAGAGGAGGCGGTAGGCGTTGACGCGGTTCGTCTGACCGATGCGGTGACAACGGTCGATGGCCTGATTTTCCACCGCCGGGTTCCACCATGGATCGTAGAGAATGACGTAGCTCGCCGAGGTCAGGTTGAGTCCGCTACCGCCGGCTTTGAGGGAGAGGAGGAAAGTCTTGGGGTCGCGGGTCTCCTGAAAATCGCTGATTACCTCGTGCCGGTTCTTGGTCTGCCCGGTGAGGTAGGAGATCGGGCGGTTGCGTTCCTCCAATTCGTCGCGGATCAGGTCCAGCATGGAGACGAACTGGCTGAAAACCAGCACCTTGTGTCCCTCCTCGTGAAGCTGATCGAGGAGGTAGAAGAGAGCGTTCATCTTGGAGCTTTCTTCGCCGAGATGCTTCGCATCGACGAGTCCGGGATGGCAGCAGATTTGTCTGAGGCGCATCAGCCCCTGAAGAATGACGAAGCTGTTCTTGCGCAGTCCCTCGGTCGATTCGACACCGAGCAGGACCTTTTGAATGCGCTCCAGTTCGGCGTTGTAGAGGTGCTGCTGCGTTTCCTCCAGATTGCAGTAGACGTCCTCCTCGACCTTGGGGGGCAGGTCCAGGGCCACCTCGGACTTGGTCCGCCGCAGGAGAAAGGGGCGGAGCCGGGCCGAGAGTCGAGTCTGGCTCTGCGAATCCTTGCGCCGGTCGAAGTTCTCCCGAAAATATTTCCGGTCGCCCAGGATCCCCGGCATGGCGAAAGCCATCAGGCTCCACACGTCGAGGAGGCGATTCTCGATGGGAGTTCCGGTGAGGACGAGACGATTCCGCCCGTTCAGGGCGCGCGCCGATTTGGCCGCCTTGGAGTCCGGGTTCTTGATCTGCTGGCCCTCGTCGAGGATCACGGCAAGCCATTCGATGGACTTGAGTTCCTCCGAGTTGGTGCGGAGTTGGCTGTAGTTGATCACGAGGAGATCGATGTCCTCGCCCAGGCGGGAGAGATCGAGTTCCGATTTGTTGCGCAGCACCTGAACCCGGATCGAGGGGGCCGCCTTTTCGACCTCGGCGCCCCAGACATCGAGCACGGACTTGGGGCAGACCACGAGGCTCGGGGGAGGATTGTCGCCCGCTTCCTCCCGCAGCCAGAGCATCCAGGTCAGCGTCTGGATGGTTTTACCGAGGCCCATGTCGTCGGCCAGAATACCGCCGAAGGTGTTCGTGGAAATGTAGGCAAGGAAGTGGAAACCCTCGAACTGGTAGGGCCGGAGATTCACGTTAAGGCCCGGCGGCACCTCGGGGCGCACCTGGAGCTTCAGGCTCTCGGCCCGCTCTATGATTTTCTTCCAGGCTGAGGCATCGAATACCTCCTGTGCGAGCGGCTCGGCCAGCTGGAGGGCGTGCATTCGATGGGTCTCGCCAGAGAGATCGAAGGGGTCGAGACCGATCCGGCTCACCGCCGCCTGCTGTTCCTCGTCGAGGTTCATCTTGAGACGGAGCCATCCCCCGCTGTCCATCTTGACGAATTTTCCCCGTGCCTGAACCAGGGCGCGGATTTCCTCGGGCGACAGGTCCATGCCTTCCACGTTCACCACCACCTTGAGGTCGAACCAGTCGATATTCTGGTCCACCACCTCGAAGGTCACTTGGGCTTCGATGGGCGCGGCCTCCAGCGTGGCCAGTTCGGGGTCGGCGTTAACCCGGATCTCCTCCGGGATGCTGGCACGCCATTCGGCGTATTTTTCCGGGAAATTCTTTGTCACCCGCACGCGGTAGCACCCGCGGTTCGCGTCATAGGTGGGCTGGAGCGGGGCGATGACGGCACCGACTCCGCGGAGGACTCTCCGATCATAGCGATACAGGGTTTCGCCACAATTGTCCTGCTGCACCGCCACATCCCATCCTTCTCGTCCGAGGACTTCCCGGCGGGTTCCTTTCTCGTTCTCCGCGACCGCTTCGATCAGCATGTGATCGCTGTTCGCTCCGGTGGCGCGGGAGTCGATGGACAGGTTGAGTGTGACCGTGAGCGGTTCCTCGACGATTCTCGATTCCAGCGCATCGGGCAATCCGACCCCCAATCGATAGAGGAAAGCGACCCCGCTCTCGCTCTCCACGATACTCGCCGGGATCTCGAAGGTGGGGTCGATGAGGGTTTCGTTTTTCTTCCAGAACTCCGGTCCGGGAAAGGCGGTCTCGTCGCTCAGGTAGATGCTCTCGTCGCCGGGCAGAAGCCGCAGCGTGTGCGAGACGTCGACACCGTCGGCCGTCACCAGCTGGAGCAGGTATACCGTCGCGTCGTGGGGGTGGACCCGGCATTCCCAGGCGAGAGGTTTGGCGGAGAGGATGAAGGGAACTTCGTCGAGGTTGACGATCCTGCCCTCGATCTCGGGTTGATGGAAAAGGCGGTTGAGCAGGCGGCAATTTTCGATGTTCTCCAGCGGCAGACTGCCGTCCTCCGTCTCCTCCCGCGAGCTGGCGCGGAGAAATTTGCTCCACAGAATCTCGGAACCCGCGTCCATGCGCAAGCCGCCCGAGGTGTAACGTTCCTTGAGCCGGTCGAAATCGTCCTCGTCCTCGACTTTGATGAATCCCTCTTCCCGCTCGCTCTTCCACATCAGCCGGGCCTCCCGGCTGGTGAGGCGGAGCCGGAATTCGATCGGTTCCACCGGCTCCTCGTTGGGGCGACGGTTGTAGACATCCACCTGGTACCGCCATTCGCTCATTTCCCGCTCCCTCTCCCATTCCCGCATGCGGTTCTCGGTCCACTCCCGGTCGGTCACGGCTTCCATGAATTCCGGGTAGTCGAAGTTGCCCTTGCGGAAGGTGTAACTGAGGTAGTTCCAGAATTCGAGGATGTTCTCGGGAGGTTCCGGCCAGAGGGTCAGGGGCTCGAATCCATCGATGGGCCATCGCGGATGGAGCCGGACCAGGTCGGAATCAAAGATTTCCCGCGAGATCTCGAAGCGACGATAGCGACGTTCCAGTTTGCTGAGATACTCGTCCTCGTTCCCGGTGAGAACCCGGTTCAGTTTTTCTTCCAGGATCTCGGTGAGCGAGCGTTCCCCCACCTCGTTGGGGGATTCCGGAATCTCCCCCTTGCGTTCCACCTTCTCCAACATGGTGGCATAAAGCGCGGCGCGCCCCGAATCCGAGGAATCGTCGCAAGTGCCCACCCACGTGTTCCCCTGCAACTGGATCTTGGTGCGACAGCTCCAGGAGCCGTCCTCGACCTTGGCCTGAATGATCAGGTGATTGCCAAAGATCTGGGCCACGGCTCCCTCTCGCTGAAGCCTCTGTCCCTCGTTTCGTTCGTCTTCGTCGAAGGTATTGAGAAAATCGAGTGTGGCGCGGTCGACATTGGCTGACATATCAAGTGGTTGCAGGGAGAAATTTTGGAGAAGGCGCGGAGGAACGGCACCGGCGCCAGGCACGGAGGCCGGCGCGGGTGAGGAGAAAGCTTTCTTGCATTCCGGCCGGCGCTTTTTGGCGGCCGGAGGGGCGCGGATTTCCTGGGAGAAGGACGGAGGGCACGGGAAACCCAATAGACTGCGTGCCACATCATTCCAGTCACGGAAAATGGGTTACGCCGCGGGTTCGGGCCGAGGCTGCGGAATGCGGTGCTGCCCGGCGTCAGGAGGCCCGGCGAAAGTGCTGGAGCATCACCTGATCCTTCATCTTCAACTTGAGCTGGGTTTCCATTTCAACGATGGTCGAGGGATCGGCCTCGAAGTGGTACTGCACATAGTAACCGGCCTTCTGCTTGGCGTGATTCTCGTAGGCGAACTCTTTGCGGCCGAGTCGGTCGATCTGATCCATTTTGGCCCCGGCGGCTTCCAGTTCCTGGGTGACGGCCTTCACCGACTCTTCCAGACTGTCCTCCTGGCCCTGCATTTTCAGGACGATCACACCATGGTATCTGCGTTTCATGTTTCGGGGTTCTCTTCAGGGTTTGGGTTGGTTTCCTTCTTCGGTTTTTCCCGCCGATTGTAGTGGTTCATGGCGGAGCCTAGGCCATTGGCGAGCGCATATTCTACACTGTCTGCAGCCTCTGCCAAAGCATTTTCGATTTCGGATCGTTCCTCCTCGCGAAACTTCCCCAGCACATGTCCGATCATCCGGGATTTGCCTCCGCCCCCGCCGATCCCGATCTTGAGCCGGGGGAAATCTTCGGTTCCGAGGTGCTGAATCAGCGATTTGATCCCGTTGTGACCGCCCGAAGATCCTCTGGTCTTGAATTTGATCTTTCCCAGGTCCGTGTCGACATCGTCGTAGACCACGAGGATGTCTCCGGCGGGGACGCGGAAAAATCGGGCCAGGGCCGCCGCGGTCTCCCCGCTGCGATTCATGAAAGTCTGCGGTTTGGCCAGAATCAGAGACGTGCCCCTCCGGGCAACCAGGGACTGGGACCGACGGTCTTTTTCCCAATCGAGATTCAATTTGCGGGCCAGGATGTCGAGGGTGTCGAAGCCGACATTGTGGCGGGTGTGCTCGTAATCCTTGCCCGGATTCCCCAGCCCGATGATCAGGCGGATGCCCTCGCTTTCCGGTGCCTCATCGGGGTGTTTTTTCATGTCGTCAGCTCCCAGAAGTAAGCGAAGAAATCTCATCGTTCCATTGCGCCGGGGGCACCTTGGAGGAAGCTTGCGGCGATGTCCATCGCCGATCAACTTTCCCGGGTCGAGGAAGAGATCTCTCGGGCCTGCGAGCGGGCCGGACGGGTCCGAGGAGAGGTTTTGCTCGTCGCGGTAAGCAAGACCAAGCCCGTCTCGATGATCGCCGAGGCCATCGCCGCGGGTCAGGCGGATTTCGGGGAGAACAAGGTGCAGGAATTGATCGCGAAGCAGCCCGAATTCGCGGGACAGGCTCGCTTCCACCTCATCGGTCACCTGCAGAAAAACAAGATTCGCAAGGTGCTGCCCCACTGCGAAGTGGTGCACACGCTCGACTCGACGGATCTGGCCCTGCGCCTCGACCGCATCGCGGGGGAACTGGGCTTGCGGGCGCGCGCCCTGCTCCAGGTGAATATCTCGGAGGATGACGCCAAATACGGCCTTGCCCCCGAGGAAGCCGAATCCGTCCTCACCTCGGTCGCGCCCCTGGAGCAGCTGGAGGTGGAGGGGCTGATGACGATACCCCGTTTTGACCCTGACCCCGAGGCGACCAGGTCAGCCTTCCGGGCACTTCGCGAACTGCGGGATGGCCTGAAGGAGCGGACGGGTTTGGCCCTGCCCCAGCTCTCCATGGGAATGAGTCACGATTTTTCGGTGGCCATCGAGGAGGGCGCCACGATCGTCCGGGTCGGCTCCGCGATCTTTGGCGAGCGGGGGTGAGCCGGGGAAAAGCGAGCTGGTTCCACCTCGCGATACGAAGGGCGACCGGCATTCGCTCATCCGGGCGTCTACTCTCCGACGCGAAACAGACCGAAAACCCGGGAGATGCCTTTATCCCGGTAGCGTGCCGGGTCGGCGTCTTCGAAGGGGTCGAATCCGTCGTGGCGGATGTGGGTGGGGAAAGCGGTGCCTTCGAGCACACCCTGAAATTCGGGGGTGTCGATGACGGCGAAGGTGTTGTCGTGAGGGAACGGCTTCTGCCTCGTCCGCTCGAATCCGACCAGACTGCAGGCGCTGTTTCTGCCCTCGACGATCACGAGCGCCGCATCCCGGGTCGGAGGCAACAGGGGATGACCCGCCTGGTTGAAAAACACGGACAAAATCTCCGTCCTGCCACCGCTCCGAGTGAGGAAGAAGGGACCGTTGTGCTCGCCCACTTTCTGACCTGTGGCAAAGAGGACTCCCCCTTCATTGATGATCCGGGGCACCGTGGACAGGGAGTTGAAGTGGTGTTTCCGGCCTTCCTCGTCCTCGAACGTGGCTTCTCTGGCTTTGATGCCCATCTCCACGTTGAAGGACCGGGCCCACGCCTTCTGGTTCCGGATCACCACGCATTCCTGGGGGAAGACCTTGCTGTAGGCGAACTCGACCAGGTCGAAATAGACCTCCTGTCCCTCGGATTCCGGACCGTTGCGATAGTGACGCGGACCGCATTTCGCCCGGACATCCCGGAGGACGAGGGTGCAGGCGGCATCGTTGCGGAACACCGCGAAGTCTTCGGCCTGCCAGTCGCGCCCCTGCGGATGGCTGTCGATGCGCAGCCCCTCGATAAAGAGGTGCGGATGCTTGCCGGTGTGGAGATGGAGCGCGGTGAATTCGTTCGGCTCGGTGAAAGGGGCCGCTCGCGTCAGCATTTCTCCCTGAAACACGAGGTCGGTCATGTGGCCGTAGATGAGTTCCACCGTGCCGGGAGTGCCCGGTGCGTTGACCTCGATGGTGTCCCGAAGGACGAAGGCGGGGGCGTCGAGCAATCCCACGTAGCGGGCTCCCGAATCGAGAGCCGCCTGGACCAGCGAAGTGTCGTCTCCGGTTCCGGACGCCTCGACCACCACCCAGTCGGTCGACACCGCGGGAGTCGGATTCTCCTCCAGGGTTGTGGTGTCGAGCCGGGTGAAATCTCCGGCGTCCAGCGCCCGCCAGGCTCTCTCGGGCAGGGCGGGGGCAGGCTTGACCTCGAGCCCCAGAGATCGGGTGGGTGCATCGCCGACAGCGACCGCCACATTGGGCCGTTCCGCGACGCTTTTGCCGTGAACCAACACGAGCTCACCCCCCTCCGAGGTTCGCCGCTGTCCGTGATCGAGAATCGGCTTCTCGCCATACCCGGAAAACGCCGCCCCGCGCAGATAGAGATGGCCGAGGTCCAACTGGATAGCCGGAGCTGTGGCCCCATCGGGAGAAGTGTTTCGGAAGTCGGCGCCGAGAAGGGTCAGGTGGGGGTAGCTCGGCGTCCACGCGGCGGGGCCCCGACTCTCGCGCAGGTGGATGCCCGCGACGTCCGGATGCTCCTGCCGGATCTCGAGATTTTCCACCATCACACCTTTGTCGGCGATGGCCAGGGCGATCCCTCCGGGTTGCTGGTTTGCGATCGTCACCTCCTGGAGGGTGAAGTTCTTCCCCGTGGAATCGTTGATCTCGATCCCGTTCCGAAACCCCTCGACGTGAACCCGTTTGATCAGCCCGGGGCCGTTGTTGTTCTGGACCAGGGCCAGCCCGGTGTGACCGCCCTGTCCCTCTGCCCGAAGACGCACGCGCCGCACTCCTCCCATGTTGGCGACCCCGAAGGAGAGACCGACGGCATGGGGTTGGTCGTCCGGGACGACGATGGAGAGATCGGTGACCCAGAGTTGAAATTTGGAGTTGCCGTTCTGTTTCTGGTCGAAGGCATACCGCGCCGTCTGGACGACCGGTTCGGGTTTTTCTTTTGTCGCGAAAAGGCCCATGTCTTCCCGGGAACGCAGCCGGATGATCGTGCGATCAGCTCCGGCGCCCCGGAGCCACTGATAGGATTCGGAATCGGTGATCTCCTGCCCCTGGTGATTCTGGTTCGTGAGATTGCGGGGAAAGACGAGAGGTTTGCTCACGAGGTAGGTTCCGGCCGGGAGGTAGACCATCTGTTGCAGGGTTTGCCGCGTTCCCGTGGACGTTCCCTGCCTGCTGGCCGCCAGGCGCAGGGCTGCCTGAATGGCCGCGGTATCATCGCCCTCATCGTCCGGCACCGCGTGGAACGGGGGACGGGTCACATCCAGGTAGTGCGCACCGGGAAGGAGGGGGTAAGGCGCCCATGGGTCGGAGGCTCGATACGCATCGCTATCCGCCCGACCGGATTCCTGCCCGGTCAGCGGATGGCAGGCGGAGAGAGCGCTCAGTCCTACTGCCACCAAGCCAACGAAAGGGTTCCGTTTCATGAGTCTGTTCTCGTTCCGGCGACGGCCGCGTCATCCTGGTGCGATCGCCTTCCTTCCCCGATCGACGGAAAGCGGGCGGCAGTCAAGCCGACGGTCGATGCCCTGGGGAATGGACCCGAGCAGGGCGAGATTCTCCGCGGGATCAGCTGTTGTGGAACAGTTCCTTGTCCTGCGCCACGATCTTGCGCAGAGCTTCGAGCCCATAACGGTATCGCGAAGCTGCGGTGTTGACCGGGATATCCAGCATCTCGGATATCTGCTGGAAGGTCAGGTCACCCCAGACTTTCAGGGTGACCACCTCGCGGAACTTTTCCGGTATCTTGGTCATGGCGACCTGAAGCATGCGGGACTCGTCGTCATCGGGCAACTCGAACCAGGAAACCGTTTCGCCCATTTCGCGCATGGCGCGATCCTCGCGGTGCAACCTGCGCTGATCGCTGCGGGCCAGATCGATGGCACAGCGCCTCACGTTGGTGTAGGTCAGCGAGATCACCCGGTCGTTGGGCGGTCCGTCGTGGGTCTTCCACGTTTTGACCAGCGCCATCTGCAGCACATCCTCTGCATCGGCCTCGCAGCGTGTTTGTTGGCGTGCGTACAGCATGAGCCGGGAACCGTGTTCCCGCAGCCATTCGGTCCAGAGTTGAGTGGGGTTCCGCATCACAGTCATAGACGAACGGATTCCCCGTTTGTTAAAAAAATCTTAACTACTTTACTCAGTTCTGATAACCGGACTCGATAGACGCTTTCCCTCGGGATGAGACGGCTGTGGCCGCCGCTCCCTGCCGCAGTTTCGGGTTGGCAAGCGCGCCGGTCCTTCTATGGTCTGAGGACACGCCATGTCGCTGATCTGTGTTCACGCCGGAACCCTGCACGGAGTCGATGCCCTGCCTGTCGAGGTCGAGGTCAACGTCAGCGTCAGCGGGAACGTGGATATCCGCATGGTCGGTCTGCCCGATGCGGCGGTCCGCGAGAGTGTCGATCGTGTCGTCACCGCGATTCGGAATTCGGGACTGAGCTGGCCCACGGGTCGTCTCACCATCAATCTCGCCCCGGCCGATATCCGGAAGGAGGGTCCGCTCTTCGATCTGCCCATCGCCGTCGGCATGACGGCGCTGCACGAGGAGTCGAACGGGCGGTTGAAAGAGGGGGCCCTGGAAAAATGCGCCATCGTCGGCGAGCTGGCTCTGGACGGCCGGGTCCGGCCGGTGAAAGGCGTGCTCTCTCTGACGCTGGAGGCGAAGAAGCGGGGCTTGAAAGCGATTCTGGTGCCCCGGGACAACGTGACCGAGGCCGCCATCGTCGAGGGCATTTATGCCTACGGGGTCGGCACCCTGCGCGAGGCTCACGACCTTCTGCGAGGGGAGGGGAACATTCGGCCGGAGAAGATCGATCGAGAGGCGTTTTTTCGGCGGAAACGGCGCTACGAAATCGATTTCGCCGACGTGAAAGGGCAGGCCCACGCGAAAAGGGCCATGGAGGTGGCCATGGCCGGGGGGCACAACGTGCTCATGTTGGGCAGTCCGGGGACGGGCAAATCGATGATTGCGAAACGCCTGCCCACCATCCTGCCGGCGATGACGGAGGAGGAAGCGATCGAGACCACCAAGATCCATTCGGTGTCTGGCCTGGTCGACAGTGCGAACGCCTTTGTCGCGACGCGGCCGTTTCGTGCGCCGCACCACACCATCTCCGACGTGGGACTCCTTGGGGGCAGCAGCAACCCCAGCCCGGGGGAGGTCAGTCTGGCCCACAACGGGATTCTCTTTCTCGATGAGTTGCCCGAGTTTCGCCGGTCCACCCTGGAGGTGCTCCGTCAGCCGCTCGAGGACGGGCACGTCACCATATCGCGAGCGGCGGGCCGCTTCACCTTTCCCAGCCGCTTCTCGCTGGTCTGCGCCATGAACCCGTGCCCCTGCGGTTACCTGGGCGATCCGACGCGGGAGTGTCGCTGCAGTCCCAACCAGATAGAGAAATACCGGCAGCGCATCAGCGGACCCCTGCTCGACCGGATCGATCTGCATGTCGACGTGCCCGCGGTGAACTACCGGGAACTGCGCTCGGAGAGCGTGGGGGAGAGTTCCGAGACGATCCGCGAGCGCGTCGAGGAGGCGCGGCAGATACAACTCAGGCGACTCGTGTCGCACCCCGGGATCAATACCAATGCGGACATGACGAGTGGACTCGTGTCGGAGCACTGCCGACTCGATCGGAACAGCGAACGAACGCTGGAGCAGGCGATGAACACGCTGAACTTCAGCGCCCGGGCCTATGATCGGATTCTGAAAGTTTCGCGCACCCTGGCGGACCTCGAGGGATCGCGTGACATCAAGGAGATCCACATCATGGAGGCGATCCAGTATCGGACCCTGGATCGGAATCTGTGGGTTTGACGTAGCAGCTGGTAGGAATTTGCGTTGTTCAACACAAAAATGCAAGCCGCCTGCGACCGAGGGGATGGATGGGGGCCAATATAGAATTTTTGAGAGTACGAAACGCTCGCTATCTGGTAGGGACTCCCAAAAGGCAGTTGAGAAAGTTCGAGCAACAACTGCTCGACAAGGACGGGTGGCATGATGTCCAGGCCGGGCTCGAAGCCCGCATCGTCAGTCACCCCGACGGCGACGGGACAGAGAAATATGTCCTCTGCCGCAGCACTGCACGGGCTGGCAAAGAGCGGGCCATGTTTCAGCGCCAGATCGACAACCTCACCGCTGAGCTGCAAAAGATAGATGCCTCGCTAAAGAGTCGTCCCCAAAGTGATACCGGTAAAATCGAGCGCCGCATCGGGCGCTGGCTCGGCAAATATCCCGCGGCCGCCAAACTGATTGGCGCGAAAGTAGAGACAGACAAAGCAGGCGGCGAAGCGAAAGGAATAAAGATAGCCACCGATCAGACCAAGCGCGACTGGACCGAGAGCAGCCACGGAGCCTATCTGCTTCGCACCAACTGCGATGAAACCGATCCGGCCCAACTCTGGAAATGGTATGTTCAACTCACTGAAGCTGAAGCCGCTTTTCGCACCGTGAAGAGCGATCTGAAGCTGCGTCCGGTCTCGAGATCGCCGTACGCACCGTATCCAAACCCGAACGCCACGTCGCCGAGCTGCTGACCCGGCTCGAATTGAAGCTTCTCGGGACGAATCAGATCCTGGCATCGGTCTCCGCTGGGAACCGGAATTTTCAGATGTAGTGCAGAAAACCGGCCGATCGCATGCTCCAGCCCCCACCATTGGGGGATCCGGCTGAAAAAACTGCGGAACTTGGGCTACTAGGAATTTGGCATCGCAGTCGCCTTGCGTGTCTTTTCCCCGACTGGTCGCCAAAAAGGGGCCGCGAGAATCAATGAGCCAAAGGGTTCGGGATGCCAGGAGCACCAAAGATTGAATTGGAAGGAGCGATTTACCGTGTCGTGGCAAGAGGGAAACCACCGCCAGGATATCGTATTTTCTGGGGATAACTGAAGGGTGTGAGGCCCTCCATGTGAAGGTGTTCAGCGAGCCAACCATCGCCGACCAGAAACCAAGCCCGATGACGGCCCTCGTTTCGGTCAGCCCCTGACGGGAAAACCCTTTTTCCTACTTCACCGAGACGAGGTGAACCATCAACATCCCTTGCCGGAATCGGTGGGTTTTACGCGGGCGATGACGCTCACCTCGCTTTCCAGTTGGGGGGCGACCTGGTCGGCGAGGACGTCGATCACATAGTAGGTCCGCCGGTCCTTCCCATCGGTGAAGACGAGGTGACCTGCCTCGTTGCGAGAGAAGATGCCGCTCGTCTGCAGACGACCATTGCCGGTTTTGGGCTTCGTTGCGGCCGCTTCCCGGTGTGCCCGGTATTCGGGCCAGGTCAGGGTCCCGTCGCCGTTTTCGTCGGCGTCGGGGTGCTTCGTGAAATACCGGTCCTTCCACTGGGCGGCGGTGAGTTTGGGTTCGGGCTGCGGTTCTGGCAAGAGGGCGAGGAGTTGTTCGCGGAAAGAGTTCAGAGTCTTGGTGTGTTTCGGATCGCCGGCGAGGTTGGTCCACTCGTGGGGATCCTCCGCCGCGTGATAGAGTTCCTCGTTCCCGTTGCCGTAGCGGATGTAACGCCAGTGGCGGCTCCGAAGCGAATAGCTCTGCTCGGCAGGATCGTAGTGGCGAGCCCACTGGTAGAGCGCGGTCAATACCGCATCGGGGCCTGCCCACGTAGCGGCGGCGGGATCGGCGAGGAGGGGGCGCAGGCTGAACCCGTCGAGGGGGTGACCCTTGTCGTTCTTCCTCGTCTCGTAGGGCAGTCCGCACAGGTCGACGAGGGTGGGGTAGAGATCGATCAGGCCGACCGGAACATCCGAGGTCGCCCCCGCTTTCGCGACGCCGGGCGCACGGATGACCAGCGGCACCCGCGTGCTCTCCTGCCAGAGCGAATTCTTGTAGAGGTAGTCCTTTTCCCCCATGCCCCAGCCGTGATCGCTGGTGAAGACGACGATGGTGTTGTCCCGAAGCGGCGACTCATCGACGACTTCGAGGATTTCGCCCAGGAGGTCGTCGACCGAGGCGACGCTGGCGAGGTAGGCCTGGATGAATTTCTTCAGGGCAAGCTCGCGATCGCCTTCGAACGAGGCGACGAGGCTGTGATACATCTCTGTGCCCCGGTCTCCGCTCCGATCGTCCTCCCCCGGATCGATCGTGTGCTTGAAGGTATCCTCCGCGTCCCCTTCGAGAATATCGGGCAGTTCGATCTCGTCGAGAGGGAAACGATCGAAGTATTTCTGCGGCACGATGAGCGGGGTGTGAGGACGGATGAAGCCGACGCCGAGAAAAAACCGCTCGTCTTCCGGGTTCTCGGCGAAGCCTCGCAGCTTCTCGACAGCCCACTGCGCATTGAGTTCGTCGCCGGTCGGGTCGCGGTCGTCGTCCGAGACATAGCGGAGATCCCTTTTGTCCTTCCAGGTACCGGTCCGCCAAGTGAACCCGCTCCCATCGAGGCTGCGGAGAGGACCGAAGGAGCCATCGCGATCGCGACAATGGCTGGCACCCTCAGATAAGGGACTCCGCTGGTCAGGAGCGTGCCATAGAGACCCTCGAATCGGATTCGTTCGACCGAACGACCGTCATACCGGGCCAAGCCCTCCAGGGTTCCGAACCAAAGGCTGCCATCGGGAGCTTCGTCCACACAGATCACTCCAAGTTCTTCCAGCGCATCCAGGTGGCGCCAGCGCCAGCCCTCGTGCAGCGGATCGGGGCGGGAAGGCACAAAGACCTCGACCCCGAGAGCGAAAAGAGGGAAGCCGATGCCGCAGAGCAGGGTGAGAAAGAGTCTGCTGGAGAGATGGCGGGACATGCCCAATTGGATTTGGCGTTCTCCTTTGGCATCCTTTACGATGCCTGGTGGGCAAGAGAGGATTGCTCCCGGAGAGGGGTTTCTCGTCGAGCCCACGAAGCGCGGCCCTCCACTGTTAGGAGATCGCTTTTTCGAGGGCAAAAGTCAAGCCACGTCGCACTTGGTCCGGTTGAGCCGATTGAGGAGATCCGGGTAGGACGGTATCAGAATGTTCATCGTACCAACCTCGGTGGTATCGGAACTGAGTCGAACTTCTCTGTCAGAAGGTCATCGAGAGCTTTTCGCGCTTTTGGTCACCGGATCTTTTCCCTTCCAGACATGGATGGCGTTCTCCCGTGTCGATCGCCTCTGATCGGCCAAAAACCTGTCTGATAAGAACACGGCGAACTGCTTCAATAAGCCGCTGGACAAGCTGCCTGTTGTTCTGGTCAGGCAATCAGTTTTCGAAGTCTGGTCTCGGCCCGTCCACCTCTATCCTGGACTTTGAGAAGGGAACACTCTTTCTTTGAGCAGGCGGTCACCGCCGGTAATCATGACGCGGCATGTCGAATTTCTGCATCTCCTATGAGCCCGATGAAGCGATCCGGGAGACCTTTCAGCGGCGGTTGCGTCGGGTTGTCCGGATGCATCGCAGGCAGCACATGATCGATCAATCGGCCGGCCGGATGCTGGCCGTCTTCGCCCATCCCTCCGCCATGTCGGTGCGAGCCGCTCGATTTCACCATCACGTCTACTTTCAGATCGGACATTTGTTCTGGCCCGACCGCGACGTTTCGGACGATCCCTTCCCTTCACTGGCCCGTCGCTGGCGGATCGGGCTCGGGGACCGGCTTCCTCCAATCCCCGACGGTTACGGATTGGCCGCGCGCATCGAAGACTCCGGGGAGACTCTGATCTCCCCGGATTGCTTTGGCGTCTTCCCCGTCTATTACTGGGGCAACCGGGAGAGACTGGTCATTGCCAGCTCTCCTGCCTCCATCCTGCAGCATCCCCTTTTTTCGCGGAAGCTCGACGAGCAGGGATTGGCCGGCATCCTTCTGACCAATGGACTGGTCGCGGGACGCACTCTTTTGCAGGGGATCACTCGCCTGGCGCCACGGTCCATGCTCAGGTGGTTTCCGGGGAGCGATCCGCGCCAGCAAGGTGTCGCTCCGGCCTTTTCTTCCCGGCTCGAGCGGAGGCTCTCCCGCCTTTCCCGGAACCGGCTTTTCGACGAACTGGACCGAGGGATACACCGAGCCACGGCACGGGCCCTGCGCCACGCCTCGGCCCCCGTGACCGCCCTCCTCAGTGGGGGTGCCGATTCGAGAATGGTGGCCGCCTACGCATGTCGGTTGCAACGCACGCCGGAATGCGCCCTGACCATGGGCAAGCCCACCGACTACGACGCCTTCAGCGCGGCCGAGGCGGTCAAGGCCCTGGGCATTTCCCGTCACGAACTGATCGAACCCGACCCGTCGGAGTTGAAAAATGATATCAAGCGTGCCGCCTATTATGACGGGCTCGCTGGAGGGATGAGCAACCATGCCTGGCTCTGGCAGATCGGGGAAGCCCTCGCCTCAACGGGCTCCAGCTTTGTCTCCGGCCTGTTCTGGGACATGCTCTTCGTCATCAGCAAGTACGCCGTCTTCGGCGCGCGCGATTCCTACCCCGATTATCTGCAACGAAACCTCGCCTGGGGGGTGACTGCCGAAACTCTCCATCAGCTATTTGGCGAGGAACGCGGCCGAGAGGCGGTCGAGGGTGTCTATGGCGATCTGGAGGCGATGTGGAAGCGTTGGTCCCTCGTCTCCACGGTTCCTTCCTACCACACCACGCTGGAGAACCGGAACCGTCTGCACGTGGGCAATGCCTTCTGGATACTCGGCCAGTTTTCCGCTCCCGTTTCCCCGGCTTTTGATCAGAAACTTCTCCTCCTGCTGCGCTCGCTGCCTCGGAAGGTCCTCCAGGAAGACATCCGGTTGCCTTTGCTCTGCCACGCCTTTCCCGGGTTGGCCGACGTCGTCGTGGACAAAACCGAAAGCCCGCCTCGCAGCTTTCTTTCTCCCGAGGGACCCGATCCCGATTTGCCGCCGCTGTCCGAGGAGCAGGCGCGTGATCCTGACGCCAGAATGGTCTACAGCCGTTTGTTCCGGTTCTCGAATCATGCCGGTTGGAGAGAACTCTGGCGTCAAACACTGGCCGAACGCGAGGGAGACGGTTTGCTCTCTACTGATCGCCTGGAAGCCTGCTTTCCCGATCCAGTTCTGCTTCCCTCGGGTAGTCAGTTGAACCGTTCGGCCCCCGTGAAGAACCTGATCGGGCTTCACCTCTGGCAAAGGCTCGTCAGACCGCAGGTGACGCCCGCCAGTCCGATCACCCCCGCCTCCTATGTTCCCGGGGCGAGCCCGTTTGGCGGGCTGTTTCGGGTCGAGTGGAGGGATCGAACACGGGATGGTGATCAGGAATACGCGGAATACCATTTCCGCACCGATCGATGGAGCGGATCGCTCTGGTTTGCCCGGCAGGACAACCTGCCCGATTTTTCGTTTTCCGACGACGTCATTTTCCCGGTGGCGCTGGTGATGGCGATGGCGAGTGAGGCGGGAATCCTGGAACTCCCCGGACCGGTTTCTCCCCGGCTCCTCGGTTCAGCTCCGAGGATTCAGGCTCTCTTCCGGGAGATCCATCCCCGCCTGGAGGAGGTCGTCATCCGAGCCGGGGAGAGGCCGACCATCCCCAGGGAGCGAAGCCCCGGAAGAATGGCCTTCTTCACTGGCGGGGTCGATTCCTGTTTTACCTGTTGGGAGAATCGCGAGGAACTATCGGGGCTCGTCTACGTCTGCGGATTCGACGTCGCGGTGTCCGATCGGCACGTGGAGGAAGTGGTTTTGAGCGGCATCCGGCGGATGGCTGGCAGTCTAGGGCTGCCCCTGCACGTCGTCCGGACCAACCTCCGCACGTGTGCGGATCGCTTCACCCTGTGGGGAGAGATGATGTTCGGTGCTGCGCTGGCTTCGGTCGCTCACCTCCTGGCGGAGCGGGCCGGCATCTTTTACCTCGCCGCGAGCTACGATCACGAGACCCTGCAAAAGTGTGGTTCCATGCCCGAACTCGACCCTTTGTGGAGTTCGGAATGCGTGGAGATCGTGCATCATGGTGCCGAGTCCAGCCGGTCCCAAAAGATCCGCACCCTGGCAGCCTGGCCTGAAGCGCTGGAGAATCTTCGGGTCTGCTGGAAAAATACGGGCGGCGCCTACAATTGCGGCCGCTGCGAGAAATGCCTTCGAACCATGGTCGAACTGATTCTGGCCGGTCTCTTGCAAAAAGCGCACAGCTTTCCCCAAACGGTCGACCCCGATTCCCTGCGAGGGCTGGAAATGGATACCACTCTGGTGCTAAGTCATTGGGTTCAACTCCGCCGGGAATGGCAGGCGCAGGATCCCGGACATCCCCTGATCGCCGCGATCGAAGAGGGGATTCGCCGGAACAGGGCTCGCTTCGGTCGTCACGATCCGCTCCCGTGAACTCTGCGGTGCGCCCCCGCTCCGGGTCATTGCCGGATGGGGGCGTGGCGCAGCAGGTCCTCGATCTGGCCCAGTGCCTCCGGAGCAGAGGTTTCTCCAGGGTGCCACACCTGCAACGGGGCTCCGGGGTTGGTGGAGAGAGACTCCATCTTTTGCCGGAAATACGGGCCGGAGGCGAGTGCTCCGGCGGGAATACCCAGGCGCCGGGCCATCAAGGCGAGATGAAACCGGGAACTCAGCACAAGACGCCGCCCCGCGACGCGCCGGCAGGTCTCCACCGGATCGAGTTCGGGAACGAGCACGGATTCCACCCGGGCTCCCGCTGCGGCGAAAATCTCCGCGGTGACCGCGAAATCCTGGGTAAAGTCGATATGGAAGGGAACTCCCACGAGGACGAAACCGCGGTCGACCAGGGCCCGGACGATCTCGGTCCACCACCTTCGGCTCACTCCGGGATCGGGGTCGTCTGGTTGATCGAAAAAAGCGCACACAATTTCTCCTCGTGTTTCTGCCCTCTCCTGGGGAAGGTTCAGATTCCACACGTCGTCCTCGGCCAGGGTGGCGTCGATGTTCCAGGATTGGCATAGAGCCAGCGAAGTGCGATCTCGCACCAGGATCCTTCCTCCGGTGAGTCCCTCCGCGGTCAACATGGCGAGCTCGGTATCGGCAAAGGGCCCCAGGCCGATCGGTCGGGCGCGAAGGGGGATCGATCTCCCCGCCTGGCGGATCGGGGCGAGGAAGTATCGCAGATTGAATTCGCCAAAGGTGTCGGTGAGATATCCGCCTCCGGTCAGCCACAGTTCATCGCAGGATTCGAGCGCTGCGATGACGGCGGGAGAGGCTGGCTGCGCCCCATGCTGCGTCGCGGCAAAGCTCTCCCGGCTGAACTCCACCACGTCGAGACCGGGGAGGAGTCGGCGCGTCAATCCCGGGATGGGGGAGAGGATGGTGGGAGAGGCACCCGTGCGGATGACTTCGTCGACACAGCGGCGCAGGAGGAGTTCATCGCCGGTGTTGCCCCCTCCGTAGCCTCCCCAAATCAGGATCCGGCTTGATTCGCCGAATGAGCCGGGCCGAAACGTTCGCTCTTTTCCCCGGTCGTCGAGCCGGGCCACCTCTTGTTCCCAGCGCCCGATCCAGGGGAGACTGAAGACGAGTCTCTGCAGTTTCTGTCCCCGTCTCCGGGTTTGCAATTGCCAGAATAGGTTCTCTCGTGCCCGGCTTTCCTGCCCGGAGGTCTGTTTGAGTGCTCTTCCCGCCTCGCGCCTTTCGCTCTCCGCGCGAAGCACCCGACGGAAGAGGGAAACCGTCCTTTCCTGCCCTCGAATTCGGGCATCGTAGAGATCATGAATCACATCTGCCCGGCCAAAAGCGGCGTGGAGATCGCCGAGGTGGTTCCAGTCGACGCGTTCGCCGTCGAGATGGTGTTCCAGAATCAAATCGGGCGAGTATCGCAATCGCCAGCCGAGGAGAATGAGCGCCTTGCACAATTCCGAGTCCTCCCCGGCATTTCGCTGGCGTCCCCTCACGCCTGAGGTGAGGAAGCTGAATCCGGCCTCCTTTAGTGCTATGACCGCCTCCCGCTGAATGGCCAAACCGGCGCCCCAGAGAAACCCACGGGAGAGGGTGACATCACCCGAACCAGACCCTTGTTCGCCGACGGCGAAGGCATTCTGAAACCAATCGAACCACTCCGGAAGACGGCCTGCGAGGGAAGGCGGGGGGAGATTCCTGCCGCCCAGCGCGCCGGTCCTGGGATAACGGTCAAAGACTTCGCTGGCTCGAACGAGCCAGTCCGGACGGGGCAGGTTGTCATCGTCGAAAAAGACGATGTAACGGCCCTGCGCCTGGTTCAGGATCACCTCTCGCGCCTTGGAGAGGCCGGGCTGATCCAAGGAGTGGTACCGGTAGACAAATCGCCCGAGCCGATTGAGAGGATCAAGGATGCCCTCGCAGCTGCGGCCCGATCCGTTCTCAACCAGAAGAACCTCGACCGTGTTTCCCTCCGGGACTTCGAGATTCTCCAGGGCTTTCCGCAGGGCGGGCAACCGACTGGCGCCGCGAAAGGTGCAGACTCCGATGGTGGCGAAAAAGGGAGAGGTTCCGGGTTGTTCGGCCGGTCTGGCTGGAATCTTTTCTTTCAAAGGCAGGAATCGCGCCGGCAGAGATGATCCGGGGTCGAAGGGACCGGCAAAATACAGGCAAAACGATGGGCTTTCAAACCAAGAGTGGAAGACAACCAATGAGCCGCGTCGACCCCCAAATGTTGAAGAGTCCTGACGGAACCGGCGGCCAAGCGAGGAGGCTCCCGTATCGAGGCCCCCCATGCGTGGTTGGTTTTTTCCCCTTTCTCGCCCATGCGGGGCTGAGTTCACTCCCGAATGATGGGCTGCACGGAAAGGGTCTCGTGATTTGCCGGGATGGGTTCTGCGTGGAGGCGTGACTTGATCTTGTCCACGGCTCGTTCCGCGAATCGTTCCCAGGGAAAAGCGATCGTGGTGATGCGTTCGTCCACGGATACCGGCGCATTGTCGAAACCGACCAGATGGGGAGCTGGAAGGCGCGATGTTTTCCACTGTCTCTTGAGCGAGGCCGCCAGGCGGTCGTTGACACAGAAAATCCCGTCGGGACGCGCTCTTTCGATCTCGCGAAGGGTGCTCGGCCGAATCTCCGGGCCCCAGCTGCCGGCGGCAAACAGTGGTGCGTCGGGTCGCGCGGAGAGAAAGCCGTTGACCCGTTGGCGAGATCGTTCGTCTCCCTCGGGCCCGCCGAGCACCGCCGGGCCGGTGCAGCGAAACAGATCCACCAGCAATTCCGCCGCGGAAATGCCACCCCCGAAATCATCGACGGCGATGCTGTCCACCCAGCGCGAAGCGAGACCGAAGCGGGGGTGATCGTTGAGAACGAGGCAATACCGTCGCAAATGGCCGACCGCCGCTCCGGTCAGGCCGGCCTCCCAGAAGACGGGATAGGTGTCCTCGGGAAGCGAGGGAAGGGCGTCGGTCAGCATCACATCCGCGTCGATCTTTTCGGATTCCAGCCCTTTTTTCAGCAGCTCCAGGAGCGTCCCGCCGAAGCTTCCCGGTCGTGAAGCCCGCCGCGAAAAGACGAGACCGACCCGCTCCAGGGGGTGGGTCTTGCCGGCCACAAAACTGCCCGATCCCCGTTTGCGGCTGATCAGACCCCGCTCGGCAAAGTGATCGAGCAGGCGGTGAGCGGTCTGGTACGAGACGCCAAACTGTCGGCTCAATTGGCGGGCGGAAAAGAATCGCGTGCCCGGGGGAAGCAGGCCGGACCCGATCCGGGACGCCAACTCCTCCCGAACCCGCCTGACGTGTTCGGTTTCTGGTCGGGGCATGGATGGGCGTTATCATATCACTTTTGTTGGCTAATGACCTCTTTCATTTTTCTGCTATCCGGTTGTTCTGGCACGGTGGCCTCGATGCGAATGGACGGGAAACGGATCGTCATCGTGGGAGGGTCCACGGGCCTCGGCTTCGCCGCGGCGCGGACCTTTTCCCGCGAGGGGGCCCGATTGGTTCTGGTGGGGCGGAATCCGGAATCCCTCGGTGAAGCCAGGGAGGCACTTGCAGGACCGGTGGAGATTCTCTCGGGAGATGCGACAGATTCCGCGATCGCCGATGAAGCGGTGGCTCTCGCGGTCGCGACCTATGGCGGGCTCGACGGGTTGTATCACGTGGCGGGAGGGAGCGGTCGGAGGTTCGGGGACGGTCCTCTCCACGAGCTGACGGACGAAGGATGGCGGAAGACCTCGGATCTGAATCTGGCTTCTCTGATCTGGTCGAATCGGGCGGCGGTTCGCCAGTTTCTGGCCCAGGACTCCGGCGGCGCCATCCTCAACATGGGAAGTGTGTTGGGGTATTCGCCTTCGCCCCGGCACTTTTCCACCCATGGCTACGCGGCGACGAAAGGAGGCATTATCGGATTCTCCAAGGCAATCGCGGCCTACTATGCCCCGCGAAACATTCGCGTGAATGTCCTCGCGCCGGCGCTGGTGGAGACCCCCATGGCACGGCGGGCGGCGGAGGATGAGGAGATCGTCGATTTTGTCCGGCGCAAGCAGCCGCTCGACGGGGGGCGCCTCGGGGTTCCGGAAGATGCGAACGGCGCTGCTGAGCTGCTGCTCTCCGACGCGGGAGCCTACATCACCGGTCAGGTCATCGCGGTGGACGGCGGGTGGACGGTTTCCGAGGGGATAACCAGGGAGGACTCGTGATCGCGGAAGGGTTTGTGGCAGGGATTGACCTGGGTGGGACCGAAATCAAGGCCCGGGCCATGGCATCCGATGGCACCGTGCTGGCGGAGGCCTCGGCGGCGACCCGGGACGGCGAGTTCATCGAGGATCGGCCCGCCTTCCTGGCGGGGGTGGATGCGGTGGTGGAATCGCTTCGCGCGCTGGCCGGACGACCACTGTTGGGCGTGGGAATCTGCGCCCCCGGTCTGGCGGACCGCGCGGGCCGGCGCATCTGGCACATGCCCGGAAGAATGGAGGGCCTGACCGCGGTGGACTGGGGCATGGTCTTTCCCGATTCTCCCGTGCGGGTTCTCAACGACGCCCACGCCGCTCTGATGGGGGAGTGCTGGCTGGGAGCAGCGCGCGGAGAGAGCGATGTGTTCATGCTGACCTTCGGAACCGGGGTGGGTGGGGCGATTCTGTCCCGGCGACAGCTCGTCGAGGGAGCGATCGGCCGGGCCGGTCACCTGGGGCACCTGAGCATTCGCCCGGACGGAAAGAGGGGCATCACCGGGTTACCGGGGACCCTGGAGGAAACCCTGTCGAATTCTGCCCTCGCCGAGGTGGAGAAGGGACGCTGGCCGACGATGAGGGCTCTGTTCGACGCCGGACAGTCCGGGGAACCTCAAGCCCAAAGGCACTGGCGCTGGGCGCTGGATGAGGTGGCCCGCGGCCTGGCCGGATTGATCAATGTGCTCGACCCTGCCTGCATCATCCTGGGGGGAGGGCTCATCGCGGCGGGCGAACCGTTTTTCGATGATGTCCGGGAGGCTCTGGCTCGCTACGAGTGGCGGCCGGAGGGCCATCGGGTCCGGTTGGTGCCCGCCGAGCTTGGAGCCTCTTCCGGAGCCGTCGGAGCGGCCTTCGGGGTGCTGGCGAAAACAAATCTTTATGAGTAACGAGAACAAGCAAAAGGAGACCCGGGGGGAGATGCCATCGAAAACGGCGGCGTACCTTGCGGCGAGCCGGGAGATCGTGGAAAAAGTTGCGGCTCAGGAAGGCGCCATCCAACAGGCGGCCGACTGGTTCAGCGAGACGATTCTGGCAGGCAACATGGTTCATGTTTTCGGCTCGGGACACAGCCGCATGATGACTGAGGAGATGTGGCCGCGCTATGGATCCTTTCCCGGGTTCAACCCGATCGTTGAGTTGTCGCTCTCTTTCCACAACCTCGTCGTGGGCGCGAACGGACAACGCCAGGCCATGTTCATCGAGAATGTTTCGGGTCTGGCGGATCGCATCCTGCGCAACTTCGATCTGCAGGAAAGAGACAGCGCCCTGGTCATTTCTTCGAGCGGGACGAACATCGTCCCGGTGGAAATGGCGGAACTCCTGCAGCAGCGGGGAGTCCGGGTCGTGGCCCTGATCAGCCGCGAGCATTCTGAAGCGAGCGGGAGCAGGCGCGAGGACGGAAAAAAGCTGGGGGACTTTTCCGATCTGGTGCTGGACACCGGGGCGCCGAGGGGCGACGCCATGGTCCCGATCGAGGGCATGGAGCAGCGGGTCTCGCCCGGCTCCACGGTCGGGGGATGCCTCGTGGTGAACAGCATCAAGGCGGAGGTGGCCCAGCGCCTGGCTGCGGCCGGTCACCCGCCCCAGGCCTTGGCAGCCGGGTGTGTCGTGGGTTCCGAGAGGGCGGCGGAGATTTTCGAGGCCGCCTACGACGAACATGCCCACCGGCTTTCCCGCTACTACCGGAGGGTGGGCATGGCCTCTCCGGTCAGCGAGGCAAACGAATGAGAGACATTTTGCGATTCAACCGGATTCCCGTCCTCGCCGAGCTCGACGTGCTCGTGGTGGGGGCGGGCTCCGCCGGCTGCTGTGCGGCCCTGGCCGCTCGGGAATCCGGGCGGTGGAGGGTGGGGCTGGTGGAGCGCTACGGCTTCGCCGGGGGCACCAGCACGCAGATGTTGGATACCTTTTACGGTTTTTTTACCCCGGGGGACGCGCCGCGCAAGGTGGGGGGGGGCATTGCAGATCGGGTGGTCGATCGGCTGGCCCGGGATGGGGGTGTCTTCCTGCGCCCCAACACCTACGGAGCGGGCACGGGGGTGAACTACAATCCGGAATTGTTGAAACGGGTCTGGGACGAATTGTTGACCGCGGCGGGCGTCCGCGTTCTCCTCCACGCCACCCTGGTGGCGGTGGAGGATTCCGGAGGGGAGATCCCCTGTGTGGTGATCTCGACCAAACGCGGGTTTTTCCGATTGCGGTCCAGACGCGTCATCGATGCCTCCGGCGATGCCGATTTCTGTCATCTGGCCGGCATCGAATACGAGAAGGCCGGCGACCTCGAGCCCGCCCAGACCCTGACCACCACCTTCCGGATGAGCGGGGTCGACCTGAATGCCTACGAAGAGGCCGGGGGCAAGAGGATGCTCATGCGGGAAATGGAGAAAGCGGTGGAGGAGGGGAGCCACCCGCTGCCCCGAAAGGCCGGCAGCCTCCACGCCATGTGCCAGAAGGACTGCATCTCGACCGTGGCGGTCAGGGTGCCCGACGTGGATGCCACCGACTTCGAGCAATTGACGACGGCGGAAATGGAGGGCAGACGACAGGCTTTTGTCTACGAACGATTTCTGCGCGACCGGGTCGCCGGGTTCGCGCACGCCAACATCATCGGACTTTCCCATCAAATCGGGGTGCGGGAGACACGGAGGGTCTACGGGATCTACCGGTTGACGCGCCAGGATTGTCTCGGTGCCGCCACCTTCGAGGATAAGGTGCTTCTCTGCGGGGCTCCCATCGAGGACCATCGTCAGGCGACGGACGGAGGCGAGGAGACCGAGTGGGCCTACCTTCCGGATGGCTTGGCCTACGAGGTTCCCTACCGGACGCTGGTGCCCCGGGGGCGGGACGACATCTGGGTGGCGGGGCGTTGCTTCAGCGCTACCCATGACGCCCATGCCTCCTGCCGCTCCATGGCCCAGACCATGAGCATGGGACAGGCGGCAGGTGCGGCAGCCGCATTGAGCCTCGAGACCGATTCGGGGGCCGGGGCGGTGGACGTCAAGCTGCTTCAGCGGCAGTTGCAAGAACTCGGCGCGGTTTTGGAACGTCCCGAAGAAGTCGCAAATACGGGGCCCGGAGACTGGGCCCGCAATCGGATAAAACCATGAAAGACAATCCCTTGAGAACCTCAGTGATCGGCAGCTACCCGTTTCCGGGATGGTTGGAATTTGCCAGCGGCCACCTCGACCAGTTCGGGAAGGCCGATATCGAGGAAATGCAGGAAGACGCGGTGGTGGTGGCGGTGCAGGATCAGGTGCGTGCCGGCCTTGACGTGATCACCGATGGCGAGCAAACCCGGTTCGATTTCAACCTGTCTTTCTACGGATATCTCGAGGGGATCGAGATGGAGTCCGCTTCGCCTCGCCGCTTCGGGCCGCCCGCGCACGATCAGCGGGGCAAACACCGGGTCACCGGCGAATTGCGGGCTCCGCGCGGTCTGGGAGCCGTCGAGGAATGGCTGCGTCTGAAACGTCTGGCCCCGGATGGACCAACCCTCAAAGCGTCGCTTCCCGGACCGTATACCTTGAGCGGACGGCTCCTGCCCAATGAGCGGTATCCGGATCGCTGGGCTCTAACCGAGGCACTGCTGCCCCTGGTCCGGACCGAGTTGGAAAAATTGGTCGAGGCCGGGTGCACCGAGATCAGCGTGGATGAGCCGTCGATGAGTTGCTATGCCTATCGGGAAGAGCCCTCCCGATTTGTCGATATTTTCAATCGCACGGTGGAATCGATCCGGGGACGAACGCGCATGTGCACCCACTTGTGTTTCGGGAACTTCAAGGCCCGGGCGGTCGGACTTCGGCGAATCGCTCCGATGATTCCCGCCTTCCTCGATTTCCACGCGGAGGAGATGCACGTGGAAATGGCCAGTCGGGAATTCGCCGAGATCGAGCTGATCGCGGAGATCGCTCCGAAGATGGACGTGGCGGTGGGTATCGTCGACGTGAAGAGCTACTATATCGAAACACCCGATGATATCGCGGCTCGCGTCAGAAAGTGTCTCGACTATGTGGAACCCGACCGACTCGTCCTGGCTCCCGACTGCGGCCTGAGCCAGACGGCACGGTGGGCCGCGAAAAAGAAATTGAACCACCTGGTGTCCGGCGTGGCCGAGGTGAGGAAGAGGATGGGACTGTCATGATCGAGCCGGTGCTGAGGGACGAGGCTTTTCTCGCCGATGTGGCCGCCGCCTCGGGTTCGGGGCTGCATGTCTGGTGGGTGGGGCAGAGTGGCTTTCTCGTCGACTGGAGCGGGTGGGGGGAAGCGGATGGAGGTCGGATTCTTTTCGATCCCTACCTATCCGACTCGCTCACCGAGAAATATTGCGATACCGACAAACCGCACGTGCGCATGACCCGGCGTGTGGTCGCCCCGGAGAAACTGGAGGGCATCGATCTGGCCACGTCGACGCATGCCCATACAGATCACCTGGACTCCCTGACCCTTCGGGCACTGCGCTCCGCAAACCCGGGCCTGAAACTGGTGCATCCCTCCACCATCGCCGAAACGGTGCGCGAAAGGACCGGCGACTGGGGCGAGGATCTCATCGGGATAAACGGTGGTGAACGGATCGAGATCGGCCCTTTTACCGTTCACGCGGTGGCCGCGGCCCACAACGAGGTGGCGCGAGACGGGGAGGGCAGAAATCTCTACCTCGGATACGTCGTCGAAATCGGGCCCTGGACGATCTACCACAGCGGGGATACCCTCCTGCACGAAGGGCTGGTGCCGGCACTCGCGCCGTTTGCGATCGACTTGGCACTTCTCCCCATCAATGGGAACAGGCCAGAGCGTCGCGTCGCCGGAAATCTGGACGGGAAGGAAGCCGCGGAGCTTGCCCATGCGATCAGGGCAGGGTGCGTCGTCCCCTGCCATTACGAGATGTTCGAATTCAACACGGCGTCGCCGGCTCTTTTTGAGGATTCCTGCAAAAGACTCGGGCAGGCCTATCGGATTCTTGGGGCCGGAGAGAGGTTGACATTGGAGAAATGATGGCGGCGGGCAGGGTCTGGACCGTTCTGGGAGATATCGGTCCG
>CAZLUZ010000052.1:0-26994 GCA_964562825.1 uncultured Akkermansia sp. | reverse complement strand
GAAAACGATCTGGCGCAACTCGACGTGGTCGCCCTGATCCCTGGCGTAAGTCCAGACGTGGAGAACAGAACCTGTTCCCCGGGAGAGAGGTCCTCATCCCGGTCGAGGCACCGCCGTTTTCGCGACCGGTTCCCCGTGCCGCTCCAGCACCTCGCGGTAGTGGATACCATGCGAACCCGAAAAAAACTCGTGCCGAACAATCGCGGCCACGATGATCAGGGCGAGCACCCAGATGAGCGTTCCGCGCGATGAAGAGCCGCGGGGTGAACGACGGTGGCAGGCAGCAATCATGTCTTACTATAATTTCCATATTTAAGATTGCCAGCTAAAGTTCAGGAGGCAAATTGCCCGCTGTGATTCCGGAATCCGATCTGAAAGACATGCCGCGACGCCGTCAACGCCATGAGATCCTGGAGCATCTCGCTGCGAAACCCGGTTTTCCTCGAGAGTGTTGGGAAATCCTGGCGGGATGGCCGGTTCTGGTGGCCTCGCCCTACTCGCGTTCCTATTATTCGATGCGGGGAAAGCGGTGGGACTTCACGCCCGAGGGCTGCGAACGGGTCTCGGATCATTGGAACTACCTGACCCGTCGCCGCCGCACCGCGCCCGAGGGGGGAAAACGGCACTGTCCCACCGACCGGCCGGTGCCAAATGGGACTCACTGGGCTCACGCCATTTACGACGCTTCGGCTCGTCTCTGGAGGATACAGCGCACCTGGCCCAAGCACAGCGGAGTCCCTGGGGCCAAGCCGACGGGGGATTCCCCGAGCGGGTGATGGCCATCCTCGATTAACAGTGGCCGAACCCCGGCGGGAAATCGCGTGTTGACCGTGGGCGGGGAGTCGGGTTAGAAGGCACTTCCTTCCGTTTTCCACCCATGGACCAAGCGTTGCAAACCCTGCTCAGCCCCCCGGGCCTCGCCGCCATCGTGCTGGGGACGGCGCTCGGGGTGTTCGTCGGCGCGGTTCCCGGACTCACCGGAGTGATGCTGATCGCCCTGATCGTCCCCCTGACCTACGGCCAGGATGCGGGCCTCGCCATGACATTGTTGGTGAGCATCTACGTGGGAGCGGTCAGCGGAGGGATGATCACCGCCATCCTGCTGCGCATGCCGGGCACGCCCGCCTCCATCGTGACGACGCTGGACGGCTACCCCCTCGCCCAGTCGGGGAAACCGGGACGCGCCCTGGGCCTCGGTCTGCTCGCCTCCTTCGCCGGGGGCATGATTTCCTGGTGCTTTCTCGCCACCCTTTCCTATCCCATCTCCATCCTCGCCACCCGCTTGAGCTATTTCGCCTATTTCGCCCTGGTTCTCATGGCCTTGGCATTGATCTCCGGCATCGGAGGGGAGTCCCGCCTTCGTTCTCTCTTTTCGGGGTTTCTCGGCATCCTCCTGGCCATGCCCGGGCTCTCCCCGGCCAGCGGCCAACCCCGGCTCACCTTCGGGTTCACCGAAATGAACGACGGCTTCGCCGACGTCCCCGTCCTCATCGGCCTGTTCGCGGTGGGTCAGGTCCTCCGGGACATCATCATGCTCTCCCAACCCGGCAAACCGATCGACGTCGGTCGGAAATCGGTGCTGCTGCGGCCGGGCGACCTGTGCCGGCACGGCGTGAATCTGGCGCGATCTTCGGTGATTGGCACCTGGATCGGCATCCTGCCGGGGATCGGGGCCAACATCGGGTCGATCGCCTCGTATTCGGTGGCGAAGGGACTCTCCCGGGAGCGGGAAAAGTTCGGGCACGGTTCGGAAGAGGGGATCGTGGCATCGGAAGCGGCGAACAATGCCACGATCGGGGGGGCGCTCATTCCGCTGCTGGCGATCGGCATCCCCGGGAGCATCGTCGAGGTGGTGCTGCTGGGGGCGCTCATTCAGTTTGGCCTGCAGCCCGGCCCCAAGCTGTTTTCCGACAGTGCCGAGGTGGTCTACACCATCATCGGAGCGGTCCTGCTCGCCAACATCGCCATGGCTCTCATCATGCTGGGATCGATGCGTCACGTCGCCCGTCTCTCCCGCGTACCGCGTCCTTTCCTGCTGCCCGTCATCCTATTCTTCTGTGTGGTCGGTTCTTTCGCCCTGGCGGGAAGAACCTTCGACGTGTGGGTGATGCTCGCCTTCGGGGTGCTCGGATTTTTTCTGGAGAAAATGCGAATTCCCCTGGCTCCTCTCATGATCGGTTTCGTGCTGGGACCGATCGGGGAAAAGGCTCTCAGCCAGGGGCTACAGGCATCGAACGGCAGTTTTGTACCCCTGTTCACGGATCCGGTGGCGCTTCTCTTCTGCCTCGCCGCCGCGGGAACGCTCTGTTTTCCCTGGATTCGACCACTGATCCGCCGCGGCGCGACCCCATGAGCCCGTTAGAATCTCCATCCCGGCTTTTTCTCCTGCTTCACGGTGCCACCGGTGTCGTCATCGCAGCCCTCCTCCTGTGGAGTTTCGGGCTCTTCGGAGAGGGCACGGGGCGCGGCCGGGACTATCCTCTCCGCCCGATCAAGGTGGTGGTGCCCTATCCGGCCGGAGGGGGATCGGATACCTTCACCCGGATCATCGAGCGGGCGGTCAGCGAGGGTGATCTGTTACCCGTCTCCCTGGTGATCCAGAATCTCGGTGGTGGCAGCGGAACCATCGGCATTCGCGAGGTGGCAGAGTCCAGGGCCGACGGATACACCCTGCTCATGCATCACAACTCCCTGCTCGGAGTGCATGTGGATGGGGTGAGCGAATTCGGGCCGGACGACTTCCAGGTGATTGCGCTGACCGGCGTTCTCCCCATGTTGATCGTCGTGAGGGAGGACAGCCCCTTCGAAACCTTGCCGGACATGCTGGGAGCGGCGAGAGAGCAGCCGGGGGAAATCACCCTGGGAGCGAACCAGGGTTCGCATGCCTATTTCACGGGGAAACGGCTGGAGGCATCGCTCCCGGGTGCTCGGTTCGCCATGGTCAATGCCGACGGTGGGGCCGACCGGTACGCTCGAATCATCGGCGGACATCTCGATGCCGGGATCTTTTCCCTGGCGGAGTATCTCGACCTGGTGAGCCCCGCGGGAACTCCGCCGGATCAAAATGTGCGCGCCCTGGTTCTGCTCTCGCCCGAGCCCCACGAGGCGATTCCAGAGGTGCCCACGACGCGATCCCAGGGGATCGAGGTTTTCATGGAGAACGCCTACTACTGGTGGGCGCCCCTGGGCACTCCGGAGCCGGTGTTGGAGCGGTTGCGCGACATGCTGCGCGAGGCGATGCGCAGCGAGTCGGTCGTAGCTGAGCTCGGGAGGCTTCGCATCCGGCCGGAGTTCCTCGTGGGCGACGAGATGATGACGCGTCTCCGCAGCACGTGGTCCGAGATGCGGGAGGCCAAACTCGCCGAGGGCTCCGCCACGGGTCCTCGCAAAGGGGCCGGCATCCGGCACCTGCCGGTTTACGTCGGCTCACTGGTTCTGATCCTTCTCGTCGCTGTGGTGGGGCAAAGCCGGATGGCCCACCGACGGGGGAGAGGCTCCGCGAAGGAAGAGGAAGAGAAGAGAGAGGACGCCGGACTCCCGCGTCATCCCGGCCTCGCCGGGCTCTGCTTTGGCATTCTTCTGCTCTACGCCATCACCCTGGAGATCGGCTCGATCCCCTGGACTGCCGCATCCATGCTCATGATCCTCTTCGTGGGCGGCCTGCTCTGCCGGTGGGAACGCACGCGGATGCTCGTGGTGGCAGAGCTGGCCATCCTGATCCCTCTCGCCACGGCGTTTCTCTTCACCGAGATTCTTCCCGGCGTGATTTTGCCCTGATTCCCCGGGTCCGTCAGGCTGCGGGAAAGAGACTTGACCGTTGCCGAAGGACCGTCGGTGATTTATGGAGGGGTTTCCTCCAAAGGACGAGGCCAGAGGACACCGGATAACCCTCACCGGAGCCACCCATGACCGAGCGACCCAACATCATTCTGATCATCACTGACCAGCAGCGCTACGAGACGATCGGTGCGCTCGGGTATCCCCACGTCGATACCCCGAGCCTCGACCGTCTCGCCGCGGAGGGAGTCGCTTTTTCGGGTTGCCACGTTACTTCTCCCTCCTGCTGTCCCGCGCGGGCCAGCCTGTTTACCGGACACTTTGCCCACAACAGCGGCGTGCAGCGCAACAACGATCCCTGGCCCATCACCTGGACGGAGGATCTGAACCGATCGGGCTACTACTGCGTGAACGTGGGCAAGATGCACGCGGACCCCTACACGGAGATGCACGGGTTCCACGAACGGTTCATCGTGGAGAACAAACAGCGCCGGCTCGCTGAGCCGCTCTGGAGCGGAAACCCCCATGTCTTCGACGACGACTGGGACAAGGCCCTCGCCGCCCACGGACTGGTGCGACCGGAGAAACCGGACTATCTCGCGTGGCCCGACGCGCGGGATCGCCAGGGCTGCTTCGAGTGGAAACTGCCCGAAAAACTGCATCCCGACGTTTTCGTGGGAGATCTGGCCCTCCGCTGGATCGCCAAGGCACCGGAGCGGATGGAGGAACCTCTCTTCCTCCAGATCGGGTTTCCCGGTCCCCACGGGCCCTACGATCCCATCGAGCGCTACGTGGAGCCCTACCGGCGGCGCGAGCTGCCCATCCTTCGGGTCACGGAGGAGGAAATGGCGGGACAACCCCAGACCCTGAAATCTCTCCGCACCCGCTTCGAGGAGCGCTGCCCCGATTCCGTGGTCTTCGATCCCCGCGCCACCGAGGAGCAACGCCACCGCCAGCGCGCCTACTACCTCGCCAACACGACCATGATCGACGAGCAGGTGGGCCGGATTCGCGACGCCCTGGAGAGGAAGGGGATGCTGGAGAATGCCGTCTTCATCTTCACCTCCGACCACGGCGACTGCCTCGGCGATCACGGACTGGTGGAAAAGTGGAACATGTACGATTCCGCGGTGCGCGTTCCCCTGATCGTCCGGGCGCCCGAGCGATTTCCCGGCGGTCGGACTGAGGAGGCCCTGATCCAGTGGTTCGATCTGGGTCCGACCATCCTGGAGCTGGCCGGGATTGAACCGGAGCACATGGAGGCGCGATCGCTCCTTCCGCTGCTCGAGTCCCCGGGCGGAGAGGAAACCAGGGGCAGGGAATTCGTTTACTCCGAGGCGGCCCCGGATTTCATGCTGCAGGACGTGGCCTACACCTACATGATCCGCGACCGGCGCCACAAGCTGGTCGACTACCGGGGCACTGACGAGGGTCAGCTCTTCGATCTGGGGGAAGACCCCGACGAGTTGCGCAATCTCTGGAGCGATCCGCGATACGACGAAACCCGGTCGGGACTCAGGCGGGCTCTGGATCGCTGGCTGGCCGAGAGCATCAGCGAGTATGCCGGTTGGTGGCTCCGGTGATCCCTTCGCGGCTTCCGCCTATCCCAGGGCAACCAGCACCGACCCGGTGAGGGCAAGCGCGATGCCGACCGCCTTTCGCCGGGTCATTTCCTCGCGGAGGACCAGCCACGCCAGCAGAATGATGAAGACGGTGGAGAGTTGGTTGTAGATCGCGGCGCGGCCGGCGGTTTCGTATTTGAATCCGGCGATCCAGAACAGGGTGGCGAGGAAGGGACCGAGCAGGGCCATGGGTAAGGTGAGCTTCCAGGTGCGCCACTTGCGAAAGCCCATCATCAGGGTCGAACCGCGCCCGAAAAGCAGGGCCGCGCCGGCGAGCACCGCGGTGGCCACGGTGAAGCGAAAACCGGCGACCCAGACCAGCGATACCTCGCGAAACACATCGCGGACCATGAGGATGCCGAAAGCCATGGTGATATGGGCTCCGGCGGCGAGAGCGGCTCCGCTGTAGAGGTGCCGGGAATGGGCGATCTCGCGCGTCCGCACCAGACCGACAAACACACCGGAGACCACCAGGGCACCCCCCAACAACTCGCCGGCCCCCAGGGTCTCCCCGAAGAGGAGCAGTCCGACGAGACACATGGCCGGAGCATAGATGCAGTCCGCGAGTGCCTGCAGGCTGGCACCGAGCCGGTTCAGCGCCGCGACAAACATGGTGTCGGCCATCGAGATGCCCAGCACGGCACTGGCGACGAGACGCAGATAGGTCATGCCGTCGAGTTCCCACCACAGGGGTTGACGGGAGACGAGCAACACACCGACAAAGCCGAGAATGGCGACGAAACTCTTGAAGAAAGTCAGCGGAATCGCGGGGATGGAAAATCCGCTCACCCTCATGAGGATGACAGCGAACGACCAGAAAAAGCCGCAGGCGATGGCGCAGAGATCACCGGTGGAGGGCATCGGGGAAAGACGACGGGCTCAGAGGCCGGACCCGGTCGGTCGGGGCAACTCCCGCCGGGAGCCGGGGAGCAGGCGGTTTTTGCGGGCGATCCGCTGGATCACCTCCATCTCCCGGGTAATCTCCTCGAAGACCTCCGATTCCTGTCCCTGGCTCGCCTCGGCGAGTTGGCGCGCTTGTTTCAGCGAGGCGAGAGCGGGTTCGCGGAAGCCGGTATCGCGATAGATGGCGGCTAGCTCGCGAAGCAGGGACACGGTGGCGGAGGGATCGCCGTTGTCTTTCTGTTCGAGGTGGAGCACCGCCCGGTGCAACCATTTCTCCGCGAGCGACCACTCCCTGCGGGTGCGGGCGATGCGGCTGAGCTCCCGCATGCAGAGCACGACGAAGAACCGCGGCCAGACGCCGTCGAGAAGCAGGGTGAGCTGTCGTTCCACTCCGGCCGAATCGCCTCTTTTCGCGGTCTCGGCACACAGGTTGCGCAGCACGGGGAAGAGCCGGTGATCGCCGGGGGGAAGCTGGCCGCGGGCGATATTCCAGAGCTCCTCGGGCCAGCTCTCCGCGTTGCCCTTCGCCACGAGGCACTCGGTGAAAGCCCGGGCCCGGGCCGGCAGGTCGTGTTTTCCTCCGCCCAGCTCGCGGATCGCCTCGGCGAGCTGTTCCCGCCGGGCCCTTTCCCGCAGCAGGGCCCGCAGGGCTTCCTTGGCCTGGGGAAGATCCAGCCTGGCCACGCTCTCGCGCAACAGAATCTCCGCCTCGTCGAGCTGGTTGTCGATGTGCAACGCCCTTCCCAGGAGATAGCGGACACTCAGCGCGTTCTGTGATTCGGTCCCCTCCGCTGCCTCGATGATCTCCCGGAACTCGCAGAACAGACCGATCGCCTCGGCGCAGGCACCCGAGTTGAGCAAACCCTGGGCAATGGGCGCGGCGGCGTCGGCCATCTCGGCATCCTGAAAAGGACTGCCCTTCCAAAGTTCCAGCCCGAGGCCCCAGCGGTGCCCCTGCCGACACCAGTCCAGATAGCCGAGGGACAGTTGCCGTGCCTCTGCCGAGCCAGCGTTGCCGGGCCGGTTGAGCAGGGCGATGACACGGTATTCCGCTTCCTCCGCCTCGCGGAACGCGCCCTCCTGCCGCAACATTTCTCCCCGGCGATGCACGATCTCCACCGCGGTCTCCACGGGCAATTGCTGCAGTTCCCGCCACCACTCGTCGACGCTGCCGGAAAGAAGCAGCCTCTCTGCCAGGAGGACGCGCCGATCCACGGTCTCCGCGGCGCCGGCGGCGGCACCCTCGTCGATGGCGCGCCGCAGTTGGGCGATGGATTCGTCCCACTGCCCGTTCTCCCAGAGCGCGTAGCTCAGGTTGAACCGGGTCGAGGCGAGGATCGAGGGGTCGGCGTCGGAACGCAGCTCGTCGAGCAGGACCGATTGCCGGAGGAGGGGTTCCGCACCGGCAAAGTCACCCAGGTGCATCCGGGCGAACCCCAGGTTGTTCAGCAGAATGATCCGGGTGGGATGGTCGTCCCCCAGCGATTCGGGCAACTCGTCGAGCGCCCGGGAGAGATATCTCTCCGCCTGGCGACGGTGGCCGCGGCGCGTTCCGTCTTCGGAAGAACGCTCCGCCTTCATCTGCTCCAGAGCGCCCAACTTCATCAGGGCCAGGGCGAGCGACACCTCGTCGGTGGGGCCTTCGCGATCCAGGATGCGGAGCGCCTGGTGGAGGTGCCGGTCCGCGGATTCGAGATCTCCCCGCAACAGGGCGGCCTCTCCCAGCGCCTGCCAGGTGGGGCCGCAGATGGCGGCGGAATTGCCGAAGAGGCGCTGCTGGCTTTCGAGGATGAGCCGGTAGAGCGGGGCCGCCTCGTCCCACCGCGCATTGTCGGCGAGGAAACGCGCCAGCATCTGCCACGCGGAGACGGTTCGGGGGTGATCCCGCCCCAGGGTCCTCTCCGCGATCACCACCGCCTGACGCAGGGCCTTTTCCTGTTCGATGCCCCCGGAGTAAGCGTCGATCTCCGCCAGCACGAGCCAGGCTTCCACGGGATCGCCGATGCCATCCTCGGTCAATGCTTCGGCCCGGCTCCATGCCTCGAGGGCGGGCTCGCGCTCGCCAGCGGCGGCGCAGATGACCGCCTCCACCAACAGGATGCGAAAAAGCCCTTCCCGGTCCGCCTCTCCCAAGCTTTCCGTGATCCTGCGAGACCGGACGATCAGAGGAACCGCCTCGTGCGGGTCGCCTGCCCCGTGGAGGGCCTTCGCCAGGTTGCCCAGATCCGCGGCGAGGTCGGCCGAATCGGGTTGGATCGTTTCGCTGATCTCCACGGCCCGGCGGGCAAAGGGAAGGGCGGCACGGGGAAAGTTCGCCCTCTCCAACTGGTGAGCCAGCTCGTTTAGCACCAGAGCGCGGGTGGTTTCCTCGGGATCGCTCTCCGCCACCCAGCTTTCGTAGCTGCTCTCGTAGCGGGCCCCGAAATCGATTTCCGCGAAGAGATTTTTCAGGGAAAACCAGTAGCGGGCCAGCCCGAGCGGCTCTCTCTCCCGCAGCCGCATGAAGTTGGGAATGGCGATGACGAAATCGGAGAGCGCCTCCCAGTCCTCGGCTCTCTCGTGGTGCCAGGGAATCTCATCGATCTGCCTGCCGTCCACCGGCGGGCCGCCGAATTCGTTGTTCAGGGGTAGCAGCAGCTCGACTGGTCCCTCGCCCCGGTACACGGTCTCTCCCGCCTTCTCTGTCGGGAGCGATGTTTCCGAACGCACCACGGGAAGACTCCATTTTGGGTGGGGACGGTAGATGGTGGTGAAGTACCAGGCCAGCCGACGGTGGAGATTGCGGCGCAGATCGGCGGAAAAGAGGTACCGCTGTTCCACTGCCTCGCGCAGGAAGGGATCGGCGATGTAGAGACGACCCTCGATCTTCTGCAGCGAGGTATCCAGCGCGGCGAGCAGGGGCAGGAGATAGACGGGCGGGAGCGGGTGGTGACCCGCTCCCAGAAGCACAATCAGATCGCGCTCCGTCAGGCCGCCGCGGGAGGCGACGAGCAGGGACATGGCGCGCCCCACCAGGCCCGGTTGATCGACCTCGAAATCCTCCTCGCAGCGTTCCAGAATGCGGTCGTAGAGTTCCTTCGGATCGAGGGCGGAGAGATAGAAGAGCAGGCGTTCCTCCAGAGTCTCGTGGACTCCGTACTGGCGCAGTTCCTCGGCCAGAATGGCGGCGTAGAGGGGCAGGCCGGTCGCGGGCGATTGCACGATCCGATGCAGGTGACTACCCGAAAGCTCCTTTCCCGCTCCCGCGAGTTGTTTCGTGATTCGCTCTTCGCGCTCTTCGACGGTGAATTCCTCGAGCGCCTCCACGGTCCAACCCCGCGCGACCAGCATTTCGAAAGCAGCACTGTCCTGCCGGGCCGAGACGACGAGACGGACCTGTTCGGGCCAGTTCGCGGGTAACCAGCCGAGATCCGCGGGTCCGCCTCCTGCATCGAGATGGTCGAGGCCGTCGATGACGAGGATGAGGCCCGGGACCCGCTCCAGCCAGGTGGCCAGTAGACGTCGGCGCAGCGACGGATCGGAGGGAACCGGCTCGGGAAAGGGGAAGCGATGGCGCAACTCGTGAAGGAGACGCCGCAGCAGTTCCTCGGGATCCGCCCCGCGGCCCTCGGCCCCGACAAAATGGCTGAGGATGGGCTGCGAGCCCTCCTCCTCCCAACGCAGCGTCCACCGGGCGAGGAGGGCGGACTTTCCGATCCCCGGGGGCCCGGTGATGACGAGGGGAGGGGCGTCTGCGGTGGCGTGGGCGTCCAGGACGCGCTGGATGGCGCGACGGCCGACGAAGTTAAGGCACTTGCGTCGGGCCCATGAGGCCTGCTGCTGTGCCCAGAGTTCCAGCGGGTCGTCCGATTCCCGTTCAGCGTATTCCGCTTCGAGGACGCGTTTCAAATCTTCGAGCAGAGCGTCGCCCAGGTCGCGGGGCGAAGTGAAGTCGGGACGGGTCTCGGGAAAGCGTTTTCGGACCTCTTCGCGAAGCGCCTTCTGCCGCTCCCAGCCTTCGGGTCGGGGGCCTTCCTTTTCCGAGACGCTTCGCAGGTAGAAGAGCGCATGGGAACTGGCGGCTTTCTCGGAGAAGGCACCGTGGAGGATTTCGAGATGCGTCACCGAATGTTCCGGGTAATCGCGCACCCAGGGGTGGTGCCGCACCACGTGACCGGGGATGAAATCGGGCACCCAGCCGTAGCGGTCGCCGAGAAATCCGATGAAAAAGGGCCGGCAGCGGTCGATCTCGTCGAGGCACAGGCTGATGACTTCGCCCCGTCGGCTGCGTTCCTGGGGGATCCCCCAGCGCAGGTCGATCTCCTGGATGACCAGGCCCCGCTCGGCGCCCCAACGCCGCAGCTCGGGAAAGGTGTGCTTGACGAGAAACTCGCGCTCCGCCTGCATGTCGCGAAACGTCGACGAGAGAAAGATTCGGACAGATTGAAGCGGGCGCATCACTGGGGGGGAGGAATCGGCCGTGGGGCAAGATAACAGAAGGGTGACGAAAACCCCAACGATTCAACGCCCGATTGTCACAGTTTGCAGCGCCAAAAATCCGCCGCCTCGGACGCTGAACCGGGCCGGTATCTCCCGACCTGGCGAGCGGGGGCGAGTCCGAGATGCCTGCTGGGCAAAAAGGGAGGGGAGAGGGCTATTCGGCCTCCTCAGGAGCTCCATAGCCGGGGAGGTGATCCCGATAGACCTCGTCGAGGAACGCGACCAGATCGAGGAGCTGTTTCACCGTCATTTCCCGGGTGAGGTCGGGCATGTAGGACTCGATCTCTCCTCGGATTTCGGCCTGGGACAGAAATTCCTGATACTGCTCCGCAACGACATGACGCGGATTGGTGATCGCGATGATGAGATCCTCGTAGCGCCGGACGAACCGGACGTCTCGGGCCAGAGCCAAGCTGATGCCGCCGGTGGCCTCTCCCGATTCGCCGGCTGCCGCACCGGGCAGCAGATGGCATTCATGGCACCGCAGCCTGATGAAGGACTCCCGGCCCGACTCGGCATCTCCGCCGGGGAGACGGAAGCCTTTTTCCTCCGCTTCGACCCCGGAAAGGACGAAGGCAAGGGCGGCGACGACAACAAGGGTGATTGACTTCATTCTGGGCTTCTCCATCCCCCGAGAATAATCTGGAAGGACTCCCCAGGACAGCGCGCGCCTTGTCCAAGATCGTGCAGGATTTGTCAGAAACGATGGCCCTGGGAATCAGGGGCACTGGGGATTCTCCCTGTTACGCGGGCGAGGGGCCATCACGCAGGGGCACCTCCGGTCGGGGCAGGTCCCGAAGTATCCCCGAGCAGCCGGGCTTTCTCGCCGATGGCCTGAGCGATGGAGGCGACGAAAAAGGACAGCGTGACGATGGCGGAGAGGTGCTCCGTCCGGGTAAGGTCGACGGGGTCTCCCACCCGGAAGATTTTTTCCACATCGCGCCCTTCCTTCAGGGCGGCGAGGGCGGCCTCTTTGTCCCGGGGCAACTCGATACGCTGGAATTCCTTGATCACGAGATGCAGCGCCTCGGAACCCGACGGGATGTCTTTTTCCTGGATTCTTCCGTCGCGGTTGAGCAGGGCAAGCCGGATGCGTTGCAGCGAGCGGATCGCCGGGGTGAGGTCGGTACCTATCCCCAGCGCGCTTTCGATGAAGTCGAGTTTTTCCTCGAAGGTTTTGGCGAGGAACTCCCTGCGATCCCTGCCCACGATGGTTGACACGGTCTCGGGATTGCCGCCCTCCGCCTTCCAGTCGAGCAGGGAGGCGAGGGTGCGGGCATCCTCCAGGAAAAAGATCATCAGCCCGAGCCCTTCACCGAGGCTGTGGCGCACGATCCAGCGTTCGTGCTCCGTCGCCGCCTCCTCGAAGGAGAGACGCTTTCGGTAATTCGGCATGGCCCGGTGGCTCCGGGTGTAGTTTTCGAATTCCTCCTCGCTGATGAGGCGGGAGGCGGCGTGGCTGAAATTGATCACGTCGAAGATGCGCTGCAGGGCATCGAGGTACTTCGTCGTGACTTCGGCGAGATCGACCCGTTGGGGCGTTGGGGAGCTGGGTTCGGTCTCCATGGGAGGCAGTCAACTGGAACACAAACCACCACCCCTGCCAACGAGTTTTCCGTGACGGGGAGGGACGTCGGCTTGAGTCGCTGGGAATCTTCCGCGGAGTGGAACCATTTTTGCGGGTGAAGCCGGCATTAGGTCTTGATTCTGGGTTCTCCGGGGCAAGGTTTGGCCTCTTTTCTCTCCTTCATCCGATCGGATGGTTCGATTCAATCGAGACCATTTTCGTTCCGCGAAATCCAGAGGCCAGCGCCGATTCCGATAATGAGCGATATCCTGCGCACCAGCGCTCTTCTTCTCCTGCTGCTCAATCCTTTTCTGATCGTGATCTACATCACCGATATCGTTCAGAATCTGGAGAGACATACTTTTCTGCAGGTGCTGGTCCGGGCCGGCATCATCGCGGTGCTGGTGTTTTCCGTATTCGCCCTGCTGGGGGACACCATTTTCTCCAACGTTCTGCAGGCAGATTTCGCCTCCTTTCAGATCTTTGGCGGCATCGTCTTTCTTCTCATCGCCATCAAATTCGTTTTTCACGGTCCGGGCACCCTGGCCATGCTGCGGAGCGACTCGGGCCATCTGGCGGGGGCGGTGGCCATGCCCGTGCTTATCGGCCCCGGCACCATCAGTGCGAGTGTGGTGGCGGGAAAGCGACACGAACCGCACGTGGCCTGCCTCCTTATCCTGGTGGTCGTCGTCTTCTCTCTGGCTCTGATCTTCGCCTTCAAGGTCATCCACGATCTGTCGCGCCCGCGCAGCGAAGGTCTCATTCAGCGCTACATCGAGGTCACGGGAAGGATCGCCGCGCTGGTCGTGGGGACGTTTTCCATCGAGATGATCATGAATGGTCTTCACATCTGGATGGAGAAATGAGAGGCGCCTTCTGCAGGATGGATTCCAGGTGCCCCCGCAAGAGGGCGGCGTAGGAAAGACCCACCGGACCCAGTTCCACCCGTTCGCCGAAATCATCGTCGCCCCAGCCGGAGCGCAGTTCCTCGATCTCCGTCCGGGCGGCCCCGAAATCGAGGAAGATCGGGTGCCCCGCCGGAGGCCCGGCGTTCCCCTCGCGCAACAGCATGAGCACCCGGTCCGGCCCCACGATTTCCTGGCTGCGCTCGATCTCCCATTGAATGTGGGCGCTCTCGTCGACATTGTCGATCAAAACGAGGTCGCTCGATTCCAGAACGGCGCGGACGCAGTCCTGCCAGTTTTCGTCGCTGCATCGGATCACGTCCAGTTCGCGGGAATTCCACCGGCGCGACCGCGCCTTCGCGAGGCGGGCCCGAATCGATGCGGGATCGCCCTCGTAAGTGGCGAAGGTGCCCGTGACAAACTCGACGATCTGACCGATCCAGCGAAAGAGAAAAAAGTAGAGCACCAGGGCGATCCCGAAGACGATCCATTCGACGAATCCACCCCCGGCGCGGTCGAGGGCCCAGAGCACCAGCATCAGCCACAGGGGAATGCTGAGGACGAGAAGCACGAGGGCGAGAGGTGTCTGCAGGGCCTGGCCGACCGTCTGCGAACCGGCGAGGCTGCGATCGCGAAGAGTCACGGGAACGGCTAGCCCGCGGCACGCCTCCGTGATTACCGCCCAGATCCAACGATTTCGCCGGCCCACTTCCTCTTCCGCTGCGGAGAAACGACGGCACCAGAGCAGGATGACCCCGTGGTGCCGGCGCCGGGCGAGGAGCCCGCACAGGGGAATGAGGCCGAGAAGGAAAAGCAGGCCGAGGACCGGCCAGAGCCAGTCTCCCCCGGCGAAGAATCCCATCTGAGAAAGAGTCAGCAGCAGGGCGATCAGGGCCGACAGAGCGAGGACGATGATTCCGCTGGCGATCCTGCCGCGATCGTCGAGAGGGAGTTGTTTCATATCGGGAGTCACTATTTCCCATCGTCGGTTGACCGCCAGGGCAAAGAATCGAGGCGGTGCGGGGCACCGCCCCGAAATCGGCTTGCCAGCGCGACCAATCCTCCGTAAATTTTTCCCCGATGCACGCCCACCGCGCCGCCCCTGGGTTCGTCCTCGCCGTCTGGACCCTGCTATTATCCTTTCCCGGATCCTCCCGAGCCATGTCCGAACCCGGCACGCTCGATTCGCGTCTGGAGCGCAGCGCCGCGGTTTGTCTGGGCGAGGTCCAGGGAATGACGAGTTACCGGAGGAGTTCGGATGCGGCGATTGTCACCGCGTATTCCATCGCCGTGATCCAGGGATTTTCCGGGGTGTTTCCCCGGGTGGTCGAGGTGGTGCAACGCGGCGGCCAGGTAGGCGATGTGGCGACCTGGCCGCATCACCTCTCCGCCGATCTGGTTCTCGGGAAAACCTACCTGCTCTTTCTCGAGCGGCGCGGGGACCAGACCCTCGGCATCGTCGATGGGCCGCTCGGGGCGGTGGGGGGAGGAAAGGTCGATCCCTTTTTCCTCCGCAGGGTGACCAACCGGATCGCGGAACTGAAGCACGTGGGCGAGGACGTCAGCGATCGACCCGGCGCCACCGCGGCGTTCGCTCCCAAGGAGGTGACGGGGAATGGCTTGAGTTCGACGCCGCGCCGTTTTCTCGCCCAGGACCGGGGCGAACCCATCCCCGTGCTCGCCGACGTCTCCACCCTTCCCGCCGGGATCAGCGTCTCTCAGGCCCTGGACGCCCTGGACGCCGCGCTCCGGGCATGGGAGGCGGAACTTCCGATCCGTTTTTACCTGGAGGGAACCACCACCTTTGCTCAGAGCGCCGAAAACATCAGCGACTCCGATGGGAAGTTGCGGGTCCAGATGCACGACAATTTCGGTTCCATCAGCGATCAATCCACCACTCTGGGGATCGGAGGCGGCTATTTCACCAGTTCGTCCGGCACCGGCGGTATCGTCAACGGGGTCTCCTTTCGTCGGTCCGTTAATGGCTATGTGGTGCTGAATCACCCGAAATCCGCGCTGACGGATCCGACGACCCTGGAAGAGGTTCTGGCCCACGAGATTGGCCACGTCATTGGCCTGGCGCACAGCAGTGAGACCAGCCCGGAGCCCAATGCCGATCTCGCCCAGGCGCTCATGTATTTCCGGGCCCACGGCGACGGGCGGGGAGCGCAGCTGGCGTCCTGGGACCGCACCGCCTCTCTGCTGGCCTATCCGAACGACAACCTGCCTCCTGCGGGCCTGCTGCGCCGTTTCACCGCTGTCACCTATTCCCCGTCCCTGGCCACCCCACGGGTCAACGAATTCCAGGTTCACGACCTCGACGGAGATTCGGTGTCCCTCTCCATCGCCTTCCAGGAAAACATCAACGGAGTTTTCTCCGTCAACGGCAACCGGGTGACCTACACCCCGAACGGAGCATTTGGGGACGTTCAGATCGGCGACCCGGAAAACTCCTTTTTCGACCGGGCCATCATCAATGCCTCCGACGGGGAACACACCGGGGTGGTGGAGTTGCGCGTCATCGGATTCGCCCGAGACCGCTATCCCTCGCCGGCGGCGGACGGATTGCCGGACGCCTGGATGACGGCCAATTTCGGCGCGAGTGTGCCGGTGCCGGGAGTCTCGGGCGCGGGAGATGACCCGGACGGGGACAACCTGACCAACCTCGAAGAATTCGAATTGGGCACCGATCCCAACGACGCGAATTCTCTGCTCGAGGTGGATACCTTCATCCTCGGCGGAGACGGCTCGGGGCGCAGTCTTTCCTGGACCTCGGCCGAAGATGAACTCTACCAGATCGAGTTCTCCACCGATCTCTTCAACTGGAACCCGGTTCGGTACGTTTCCGGTACCGGGAGCCTCACCACCACGGAGGCGCTTCCCGAACCTGCCGGCGAGCTCGGATTCTATCGGGTTTCCCGTCTCGAGTGAAAGAGGGGCGACGCCCGAGTCGGGCGCGGCGCACCGCTGGGGCGGAGACGATCCATGGCGATCGCGAGAACCAGGGTGAGACCGGCCGAGAGGACGAAGGCGATGTGCCCGACGGTGTCGTGCCATTCGTCGAAAACGCCTTTTTCGTGATCGAACACCAGCCAGGCGAGGGCCACCGCCCGGCCCACGTTGGCGGCGAAGGCCATGGCGAATCCGCCCGCGACCAGAAGAAGGCGGCTCAAACCCGGCAGCCGAAACAGCTCCCCGAGGAGCAGCACCCACATGAGCATGGTCTGGAGGGAACGGATTCCGCTGCAGCCCTCGGCGACTTCGACCACGTTGCCCTCGAGAAAGAGGTAGTGCCCCTGGGCGGAGACGGGGATACCGATCCACCAGCAGAGGAACACTCCGAGGTTCATTACCTGATCGGTGAGCAGCAGAATGGCTCGCGCCTCGAGAAAAGAGGGGAGGGGAATGGCGGTCAGCGCCAGCAGCCCGACCCCCGCCAGTGAACGGGTGCGCTCGTAGCCGAAGCGACGGACCAGGATGGGGTAGCCCAGACCGAGGAGGAGAAATCCGTGGAGCCAGAGCGGGATCCTCCAGGCGGGATCGAACTGTTCGACGATGCGGAGAAGAAAAAGGAGCGGAAGCGAACCCAGCAGCAGCGGAACAAGGGGGATGGCTGGCCGGATGTCGCGGTCGCCGACCGGACGGTGACGGAGATTGCGGATGGCGAGACCGAAGACAAGCGGGGGAACGAACCAACCGTACTCGTAATACTGACTTCCGCTCCAGCTCGCGGAAAGGGTGGCAAAAAACTGAACCCAGAGCAGGGCCAGAAACACCACCGCCCCGTTGGCCAGCCATCCGGCATCGCCGCGGATCATCTTTCTGTCTCTGGAGTCCACCGCAGTCGGGACAGGATGTTTTGGCGAAAAAAATCGGCGGCTTCGGCCTCGTTTTCAAAACCCTTCAGGGCCGCCGTGAGCAGGCGTGCCGGCGGAGAGGAGCGGGGCACGAGGGAGGATTGGAGTTTCTTCAGGTGATCGTTTACCCCCAGACGGACCGGGTAATCCCGGGAAAACCAGGCGACCTTGTAAATGTAGAGCGGCTGGTGCGAGCGGTACTCCCGGAAGGTGGCCCTGCGCAAACCGATCTCGGTGCCGCGGAGGTTCTCGGCCCAGCGGTCCGCCTCGATCAATTCTCCCGCCGCGGCCATGCAGACCTCGGGAGAGTGAAAGAAGAGATCGGGAAAACACCGGGTATTGCCCGGTTCGTATTCGAGGTAGATCAGGTCGAGACTTCGGCCGGTGGGGTCCTCCTCCGGGGCCACGGGATCGGACCAGGTATAGCGTCGACCCCGATCATAGGACAGGCCGTCCACCTGGCGGGGCAGGATGGGCGCCTCCTCAAAGCCCCGAGTCGCCATCCGAGAGAGATCACCGAGGGAGAGGATGGGGCGCTCCGCGGCATTCCCGCGATCCCCGTGCCAGACCCTCGCCGAGATCTCGACGGCCGCCATGGACAGAAAAAGAAGGCAGAGCGTGGCGATGGTCCGCATCCGCGGAACCGTCCCGACGACCCGAGGAGAAGCAGGATCTGCTGCCGCGGTGGCCTTCTCACCACCCGCGGCACGCATCGTTTCTTCATCCCGAGCTTGGAGATCGCGACTCGTCACGGGTCACGATTCCCACAAGCCGGGACTCTGGCAACGGCTTATTGGTTGAATTCGACCAGCTTGACGGACACGGCGCCGATGGGCTTGACCTCCACCGAGGCTTCCAGAGGAAGGCGGCGATCGTCATCACTGATCCAGGCGGTCACCGCTCCGAGAGCCCCCTTGAACTGCTCCTTGATCGCCGACTCCTTGGTCTTCTCGGGAGACTTCTCCTTGTCTTCGTCTTCCTTCTCCGCCGATTTGTCGGTGAAGATATCGGCTTTGGCTGGGGTAATGGTCAGCTTGATCGCGCTGATCTCTTCCCCCTGGTATTCGTAAGGCTCCTTGCCCACCACCTTGACGGTGAAGGGCTGCGGAGTGGACTGCGGAACGATGGCGATGGTGTATTCCTCGCCAACCTCGGTGAGAGGCAGGCTTCGGATGAAGAGGGCGCCGGAGACGAGATCAAAGGCTCGCGCCGTCTTGAACTCCGCCTCGTAGCCCAATGCCTCCTCGTCGCCGCCCGGGTTCAGGCTTTTCTTCACTGAGACGACGCCATCGCCAAATTGGACCGCGGAGAGGAGGACTTTGCCCTGGCGTTTCTCGGTCTGCTCCATGGCCTTGGGCTGGAGGGTGTTGGGGTCGATGAGGCTGAGAAACTCGCCCTCGACCGGCAGGAGGGCGTTGGCTGCCCCGACGTTGGCGCCGGTGGCCAGCACCTTGATGGCCTGGTCATCGGTCACGACCTTCACCTGGATCTGTCCGGCGTTGACGACGTCCTTCCAGCCCGCGTTGAAGGTCATCTCACAGGAACCGAGATTGGGGAAGCTGCCCACGCCCCCGGTGAAAACGGTTTTCTTTTCGGCCTCCTCTGCGGCGAGGGCGGAGCAGGCGAGGACGGCGAGGGCGATAGGGAGGAGTTTCATGGAATGAGTGGTCAGTGAAGAATTGGTGTGGGTGGATTCCGAGTAAGAAAAACAAGGACGACTTTTCGGAAAAAAGAGCAGCTGTCGAGTGACAAATTCTAAACAGAGTGGTGCGCTGGATGGGGAAATGGTTGCAAAATTTTTGCTTTCCCCGTCGGCCACGCGGTGCTAGGACGGGTCGACCCGATCTTTTTATGGAAACACCCCAGACGCAGCATGATGACCCGGCCGAATCGAAGGACTCCCCGCGTCGGAAACGCAACCCCATCGCCCTGATTGCCCTCCTTCTGGGCATCCTCTCCATTTTTCTTCTCTTCATCCCCTACGGCATCCTCGGGCTGATCGCCATGGTTCTCGGAATCGTGGCGCTCCGCCAGATCAGAGCGTCCGGTGGTGAGACGGTGGGTAAAGGAATGGCGATCTTCGGCATCATCACCGGGACACTCGGTCTGATCCTCGGCCTGGCCATCTTTGGCCTGGTGCAATACCAGAAGACCGCCAGCCTCAAGGTGACTCCCCTGGACGAGGCGGAAAAGGTTCTGTTCGCCCAACCGGGCGACGAATCGGGTTTTGGAAACACCGACGAGGCCGCCTCGCTTGCCCGGGAACTCGCCGCCGAGATGAAAGCTTTCTGTGAGGACACCCTCGAGGAGAAACCCTTCGGAATCTCTATCATGGGCGACCGCCACGTCGCCTATTGCTATCTCGGCAAAAACAGGGCAGGATTTCTCGTCATGGTCCCGAATCTCAGGAAATACAGTTCTCCCTCGAAGAAGATGATCGGAGATCGGGCCTGGAACCGGGCCCGTGAGCTGGTCCGGGGGGCCGGCCTGGCTGACAATGTCGAGATGGCGGTGGCCCTCCGCGGAGGCCTCACCTACGACGGCGTCTATCTGGGCACGATCGGTGGTGAAAACCCCGAAAAGAAAGACGAGCAGGCGCTGCAGAAATTTTTCGCGCGCTAACCCGGGTGCGGAGGCCGCATCATCTACCTGTCATGAAGCCAAAGTGGTTTTTCCTCGCGATTCTCATCCTGCTGCTCGGCGGCGGTCTCGTCGCCTTCCTCAAGAGGGAGTCCATTCGTTTTTCCATCGAGACGTGGCGCGCGGAATCGCACATGGAGCGGGCCCTGGAGGCGCGCGCCCGGGGCGACGTCGAGGAGGCCCGTCGTTTCGCCATCTCTTCGCTGAAGTTTCGGCCCGGCAACATCGAGGCCCTCCGGCTCCTTCTGAACACCAACGACGAGAAATCCGCCCCGGGCCTGCTCCAGTTTGCCCGGCTCGTCTTCAATCATCCCAAAGCCACCTTGGAGGATAAGGCCCAGTGCCTCGATATCATCCTCACTGTCCGGGATTTCCGTCTCTTTCAGAACAGTTTCGAGAGTCTCTCCGAGGAGGACAAACTGGTGGGAGAGATGCGCCTGCGCAACGCCAAATACCTGATCCTGCGTGGGGCACCCGACCTCGCCCTGTCGGTTCTGGAGGGGCCCGACGGCATCGACCAGGAAGACGACCGCCATGTGCTGCTCCGGGCCTCCCTGATGTCCTTGGGGGAGGACGGCGCAGAGCGGCGCTCGGGTCAGGAGGAACTGGCCGGGATGATTTCCGGTGGGGATGCGGATCTGGCGGCGAGGGCCTTCCGCGTGATCCCGACCATACCGGCGAATCTCCTGCTTCCGCAGCTCCTGCGTCCGGCCGCCGAGAGTTGGATTGCCGGTCAGGATTCTCCCACGATCGAGGACCGCTTGGTCCTGCGCACGCTGGAGTGGGCCGAGGCGGGGGATGCGGGCCCGGCGGTCGCTCGGCAGACCCTGATCGAGTTCGCCGAGGAACATCCCCTGGAGATCGCCGAGTGGCTCCTCGCCCGGGAGATGTGGAGTCCCGCCGAACAGGTCGCCCGGGCGGCCATGGAAAACGCGAGCAGCCCCGGGGAGGTGACCCGCTTTTTCAATGTCCTCCTCCGATCGGTGTCCGCCCAGAGAAGGTGGGAAGATCTCTCCCAACTGCTCGAGAAGGCGCCCGCCGGGGTATCGCCGATGCGGATCGCGGTGCTCAAGGCCATGGTGGCCAAACAGATGGGCCGCAAGGCCGAGGCGACCAGCCAGTGGCAAGAGGCGTGGAGCCTCACCAAGCTGGAGGCATCGATGCGGAATGCCTACATCGAGCTTTTCTACAGCGCGCGGCAGGCCGGCGAGATCGAATTGGCGGCAGACGCCATCGTCGAAGCCAGTCGGCATCCCATGGGCATCCTCCCGTCCACGACGGACCTCACCCAGATGATGATCTATCTCGCCGAGAACGACCGGCGCGACGATCTCGTGGCCATGACGAACAATCTCTTCGCCCGGGAATCGTTCAGCCCCGTCCTGGTCAACAACGCGGTCTATCTCCGGCAATTGATCGGCAAACCCGTCCCCGGTGCTCTCCAGCTGATCGAGAAATTCGAGGAGAGATTTCCCGATGTGGTCGGTTTTCGCACCACGGAGATCCTGTTGCTGGTTGCGGAAGAACGCTACGAGGACGCCTTGGGCGCCGCTCAGGCTCTGATCGAAATCGTTCCGGTAGAGGAGTTGCCCGCATCCGACCTCGTGGTTGTGGCCGGAGCCTTCCGGTTTGCGGGACAGAGGAACGAGGCGGCCGAGGCCGGTCTCGAGGAAAAACTGGCCTCGCTCGCCGGTTTGGAGAAGAGGTTCTTCGGCGAATGGTTGTCGGAGGGATGAATCCTCTCGCTTCTTGGGCGACAAAAAATGCCCCAAGCAGGGTGCTTGGTCGTGGACAAAGATACCGATCGCGAGTAGAATCCCGATCCGCTTGCGGAGTTCTTGCGGGGTGTAGCGCAGTTTGGTAGCGCGCGTCGTTCGGGACGACGAGGTCGCTGGTTCGAATCCAGTCACCCCGACTCCGGCGGTGGTCAATCGGCCGCCATTTCCATCCCCCTACCGGCGATAGTCTGGAGTGGGTTTCCCTTGGCGAACCTCCGATCTTCTGCTTCTGTCTCCCCACAGTGATGCGAAGCGTTTTCCCTTTCCTCTGGTTGTTCCTGCTCTGCGCCCTCACCCCGGCCATCCCGGCACAGGACGAAGCCGAATCCGAAACGGCCGAATCGCCTGAACCCGCGGACGAACGGCCCAACATCATCCTCATCATCGCCGACGACATGGCCTGGGACGACTCTTCCCCCTACGGTCATGAGACCCTGCGGACCCCAAACCTCCAGCGCATGGCGGACGAGGGATTGACCTTCGAGAAAGCTTTCGTCACCATCAGTTCCTGCAGCCCGAGCCGGGCCAGCATCATCACCGGGCAGTATCCGACCACCACCGACGCGGAGGAGCTTCACTGGCCTCTGCCCGAGACCAGCATCACCTTCGTGGAGACGCTCCGCGAATCGGGATACTGGACCGGTGCGGCGGGAAAATGGCACCTCGGCGAGGCGATCAAGGAGCGGTTCGACGAGGTGATCGAGGTGGATACCTCGGGTTTCCAGCTGCCCAGCGGCGCCGAGGCGGCGGAGGGCAAATTCCGGGAAACCCTGAAAGGAGATGCGCAGAGTGGCTGCGCCGACTGGATCGACCTGATGAAGAAGCGGGAGGAGGGGAAGCCGTTTTTTCTCTGGCTGGCGGCACTGGATCCCCATCGCCCCTACCACGAGGGCATCGTGCCGGTGCCCGCCACCGTCGATGAGGTGCAGGTGCCCCCGTATCATCCCGACACCCAGAAGGTTCGGGCCGATTACATCCGCTACTACGACGAGATCATGCGGCTCGATTATTTCGTCGGTCTCGTCCTCGCCGAACTGGAGAGGCAGGGCGTCTCCGAAAACACGGTGGTCTGTTTTTTCAGCGACAACGGCCGTCCTTTCCCCCGGGACAAGACGACGCTCTACGACAGCGGCATCCGCACTCCTTTCCTCGTGCGATGGCCCGCAGCGGTTCCGGCGGGGACGCGCTGCGGCGAGATCATCAGCACCGTGGACATCGCGCGGACCGTTCTCCAGATCGCCGAGATCGACAGCGTGGCCCCGAATTTCCGGGGAAGGAGTTTTCTGCCCCAGTTGAGAAATCCCGCCAAGCCGGGACGGGAGTATGTCTTCGCGGAGAAGAACTGGCACGACTTCGAGGACCACGCCAGGGCGGTGCGGAACAAGCGTTACAAGTATATCCGCAACTACTACGACGATCTGCCCCTGACGCCACCCGCCGATGCGGTGCGCAGCCCGACCTACGAGGAGATGTTGCGCCTGAGGGCCAGTGGCGACCTGCTGCCCCACCAGTTGACCTGTTTCCAGGCGCCGCGTCCCAAGGAGGAACTTTACGACACGGAGCGGGATCCCTACGAGTTGAACAACGTCGCCGCAGATCCCCGCTTCGCCTCCGTGGTCCTGGCCATGCGGGCTGCGCTCAAGGACTGGGAGGAGCGCAACGAGGACGCCCCGCCCGCTCTGCGCACCGCCGATGAATTCGACCGCGTTACCGGTATCCCCACCGACGCCCGGGTACGACCCCGCCGGACCAAGGCCGAGATGGTGGAGATGGAATTGACAGCACCGTGAGTCCGTGGGGATGGTAAGGTGCCGATGAACGCGACAACGACGACGATTCTGTTCTGTGCTCTGCTAGCGGTTCCCCTGTGCGCGGATGAGTTCCGCTGGGGAGGAGAACCGGGAAAACACGCTGATCTCTTCAGCGGAGACCGGCTTGTGGCGCGTTACGTCTACGAACCGATCGACGAGAGTTCGGCGGAGCGACGGCACGACACCTACAAACCGTTCTGGCACATCTCCGGACCGGAGGGGGGGAGCTTCATCACGAAGGGACCCGGCGGGAAATTCACCCACCACCGCGGCATCTTCTACGGCTTCTCCCGGTGCTCCTATCGCGACAAAGAAGGGGATTGGGAAAAAGGGATTGATACCTGGCATTGTCGCAAGGCCCATCAGATCCATCGGGAAATGATCGGGCAAACCGCGGACGGAGAACGCGCTTCCCTGACGGCCAGGATCGGCTGGATCGACGACTTCGGCGTCGAGTTCGCCGCCGAGACGCGAGGCCTGAGCTTCGCCCTCTCTGAATCGGGGGATCTCCGGGTTGATTTTTCATCCCGGCTGGAGGCCCGCTTTCCCCGGGTGAAGGTGGACGGCGATCCCCAGCATGCCGGATTTCATTTCCGGGCCGCCAACGAGGTGGCCACCGCTACGGAGAAGCAGACCTACTACATTCGGCCGGGCAGCGGGCGCGGCGAACCGGGACGGACCATCAACTGGTCGGAGAAAAACGATACCGAACAGACCCGAAACCTGCCCTGGAAGGCGATGAGCTTTGTCCTCGGGGGCGAACGCCACTCCGTGCTCTATCTCGATCGGCCGGAAAATCCCAAACCGGCGAGATTCAGCGAGCGATCCTACGGGCGTTTCGGATCCTACTTTGTCGCGGAGATCACCCCGGACAGTCCGCTGGACGTCGCCTATCGTCTGGTGATCCGGCGAGGCGAGATGACGGTGGAGGAGATCGTGAGCGAGTGGAACCGCTGGCGGGAGCCCGCGGGAGGCGGATGACGGCATGACCGAATCGAGCAATCGGAACATCACCGAGTTGATCAAGAAAGTGCGCAAGATCGAACTGCGCACCCGCGGCATGGTCCGCGAAAGCTTCGGCGGCGAATACCACAGCTGTTTCAAGGGCGAAGGTATCGATTTTGAGGACTTCCGGGAGTACCAACCCGGCGACGAGGTCCGCGCCATCGACTGGAACGTGACGGCACGCATGGGGATTCCCTTTGTGAAAAATTTTGTCGAGGAGCGGGAACTCACCGTCTACCTCTGCGTGGACATCAGCGCGTCGGGCAACTACGGCAGCGTCGACCTGAGCAAACGGGAACTCATGGCAGAGGTGGCGGCGCTGCTCGCCTTCAGCGCGATGCAGAACAAGGACAAGGTGGGGCTGGTGCTTTTCACCGGCGAAGTCGAACTCTATCTGCCTCCGCGCAAGGGGGTCGGGCCCGCCCTCCGCATCATCCGGGAAATCCTCCATTTCCCGCCGCAGGGACACCTGACGGCCCTGAAGGCTCCCACGGATCTTCTCAAAAACGCGGTGCGCAAGCGCGCCCTGGTCTTTCTGCTCTCCGATTTCCTGTTCGAGGAGGACTACGGCAAGACCCTGCGGAGCGTGGCGAGCAAGCACGATCTGGTCGCGGTCCAGATCTACGACCCGGCGGAATTGTCCTTGCCCCCGGTGGGTCACGTCCGCATGGAGGACCCCGAGACGGGACGGCAGGTGGAGATCAACACGGGCAACCCCCGACTCCGGGCGGCCTACGCCAAGGCCTCGCAGGAATGGCAGGAATCCATATCCGACACCTTCAAACAGTTCAAAATCGACCACCTCCGCCTGGGCACCCACGAGGATTACCTGCCTGCCCTGCACCGTTTTTTCCGGCGCAGAGAGACAAAGCTTTCGTGAGACCGACGCCGAGGTTGGAGAATTTGCCCTTCGGAACGGGAACCGGAGGATTCCCCCCCTCAGACCACCGTCCTAGCGAGCTGGCAGGGCATTGTCCTGCGCCTTCTCGGATCGTTCGATCTTGAGCCAACGACACACGGTGGCGTGAAATCCCGTCAAGTCGATCTCTCCGAGATCACCGGACCCGACCTGTTCGGGATATCCCCAGAACAAAACCTGTCCCGACATCCGGATGGAATCGATGACCGGGTAGCCGTAGCCGCCATAGTAGCCCGGTCCCTCGCTGGGATCGAAAACCGGTTCTTCGGCCTTGAAATCGGTGAAGGCGAATCCCGCCTTCAGCACGAGAACCCGATCGCCGATGCGACCGTCCGCCGAGGTGTAATTCCATTCCGAGGGGAGATCCTCGGGTTGGTAGGTCCGGAAGTAGATTTTCTTTTTCAACTCGCTGTCGATCGTCTCCTTGAGGAGGTTTGCCTCGGCCACGCTTTCCGGCAGGTCCTTGAAGTAGAGGTGAGCGATCGCATCGTGAGCGGCGATGTCGAGGTTCTTCATCAGCACATCGCCGAGGAGATGGGGCAGATTCACGTTTTTGTCGAGGGCGACGATGCCGTGATCGGTGGTGACGAGGAAGACGAGATTGTCGCTCGGTTTCTCTCTCAGGTTGGGCCAGGCGGCCTTGACCCGCTCGAAAAATCCCTTGAGCACCTCATCGGTCTTCTTGACTGCCTCGTAGGTCCCGTCGGACCGGGGACCATTCACCAGTCCGGCCCTCAGCACATCCTCCAGACGCGTCATGAGAAGGCGTAGTTTTTTCTCGCCCTCGTGTTTGCTCCAGGCGTCCCAGAGGCGGTCCAGGCGTTGCTGGTCGGTGAGGTCCGGATCGAAATCGGTGAGGAAATAAGCCGCGGCATCGGGTCCGGTCTGATTTTGGGAGAGGGGCCAATCGTGCACCAGGGTGACGAGTCCTTGGCGGGTCGCGGTCTGCCAGATGGGCTCGGCCTGAAGCAGGCTCGGATCGGTGGGACGGGTGACGATTTCGCTTCCCGCCCGGAAAATGTCGCTGGGAATCCCGTGGACACTTGGCGTGGTTCCCGTGGCCATGGTGACGTGACCGGGGAAGGTCAACGGGGGAAAGTTGGGCCGCATTCTTGTGGTCGAAGAGCCGTCCTTCACCATTTCCCCGAGGAAGGGTGCCGGGGCGCTGTCGATATAATCTCCCCGGAAACCGGGGATGTTGATCCAGACCACCGTGTTCGCTCCGCCGCCCTCGGCGGAGTCCTGCCCCCGCATCGCGGCATCTCCGGGCCCGAGGTCCATTCCGGGATCGTAGGTCACCTCGACCGCTTCCGCCCGCCGCGCCTCGCTGAATTCGTTCATGACCTCGGCGGTGGAACGATCGCCCGTCATGGCTACCCGCTGGTAGCGGATGCCGGCGCTGCCGGTCCAGACAAAGACCAGGGTGAAGGTGAAGAGGAGGACCGCAACGAGGGTGAAAAGACCGAGGGCGAAGGATTTCATGGGACGGCTAAGCCTATCGAACTCGGCCGGGGAACGCAAGCGCGGCATCCGCGGGCTGGGGGAGAAAGCGCGGTGGTCGATGCGAGACGCTCCACGTTCTGGCGAGCGCGGCTACGCAGGGCCTTCGTGAGAAGGTGATCGCGCTTGAATGTAGCCGCCTTCGCCAGAAGGTGGCCCGGTGGTCCTCTGCGAGGCGCTCCACGCTCTGGCGAGCGCGGCTACGCAGGGCCTTCGTGAGAAGGTGATCGC
>CAZLUZ010000051.1:0-26998 GCA_964562825.1 uncultured Akkermansia sp. | reverse complement strand
CCAGAAGGTGGTCGGGGCTTCGGGCCACACTCTGGCGAGTGCGGCTACAGAACGGCGTCCACCGCCTTTCTCCGAGGGTTTTTGCCGCTTCGTAGACGGACGGAGGTATTGTTGTCTTCGAGCGTATCTACCCTCGAACGTAGCCGCCTTCGCCAGAAGGTGGCCGGGCGATCGGGCCACACTCTGGCGAGTGCGGCTACAGATAGATCGGCATCCACTGCCTTTCTCCGAGGTTTTTCCCGCTTCGTAGATGGACGGAGACCTTTTTTCGCCAGAAGGTGGCCCAGGCTTTCGGGCCACACTCTGGCGAGTGCGGCTACAAGACGGTGTCTACCGCCTTTCTCCCGGGCCCGAGCGAAGTGACTTGCCGCGGGCATCGCGATAAGCTTGAAAAAACGTCCTCGATCTGGTTGTTTCTCTCGCATGAGCATTGGAGGAACCCATTTTTTGGCGCGGTGGAGTCGTGCCGTCATCCGGCCCGGGGCCCGGTTCGCCCGCGGAAGTTTGTCGACCCTGGTGCTGGCCGTCCTGACCGTTGCCGCGGTTCCGGGACAGGAGGGGACGAGGTCACATTGGAAAGGCTGATTTTTCGCTACGAAGTGGCCTGTGCCGAGTTGATTAAGCCCTACCAGGAACTGCAAAACAAATACGAGGACAACTTAGAGCAACTGCTCGATACGGTGACCCGGGCCGGGGCGCTGGAGAAGGTGCTGGCGGTCCGGGCGGAGATCGAGGGCTTCCGCGAGGGGAAAACCGAGCCGGCGGGGGCGGAGTTCCCCGAGTTGCCCCGGCTGCAGGGAATCTTTGCCCGGGCCGGGGCGGAACGGCTGGCGGCGATGGAGGCGCAAGCGGCGCCGTTGACCGAGGATCACCAAAAGCGCCTGGGGGCCTTGGTCAAGGAGCTGACCCGGCAGCAGCGGCTGGAGGAGGCCTTGGCGGTAAACCGGGCGCTGGGCGAGGTGTCGGCACGTGCGACGCTCCTGGCCCTGATCGGGGCGAAGCCGCCCCGAATGGAGGACGAGGCGATGGCAGTGGAGGAGGGTTCCGGAGCTCCGACCGACGCTGCCACCGCGGGAGAGACGGCGGCCAATCCGGCAACGGCGAGCCGGGAGAGCCCCTTCGTCAACACGCTGGGGATGCGGTTTGTGCCGGTGCCCATCACCGGGGGACCGAGCGAGGGCGAGCGGGTGCTCTTTTCGGTGTGGGAAACGAGGGTGAGTGATTACCAGAGATTTCTCCGGGACAACCCGGACCGCAAATGGTCTCCGCCAAATTTCGATCAGGGGGACGATCATCCCGTGGTCATGGTGAGTTGGGAGGACGCCACGGCCTTTTGCGAGTGGCTGACCGAAGAGGAGCGGAAGAAAGGCAAGATCGGAGCCCGGGACCGCCATCGGCTGCCGACAGATCACGAGTGGAGTTGTGCGATCGGAATCGGAGAAAAGGAAGACCCTGACCAGACGCCGGCAGCCAAGAACAACGTCAAGTTGGGACAGATTTATCCCTGGGGGAAGGAGTGGCCGCCACCTGCCGGCTCGGGCAATTATCGGTGGGAGGAAACTTGGAGCAATCCGGTGGGTGACGGGAAGGTGATCGTTGGGTATAACGATGGGCACAAAAGGACCGCTCCCGTGGGGAGCTTCTCGCTGGAGCACTTCGGGATCAGAGACCTGAGCGGGAATGTCTGGGAATGGTGCCAGGACTGGAGAAATGATGCGAAAGAAAAACGCGTCTTGCGGGGTGGTTCCTGGAACAATGGCGGCGAGAGGAATCTCCTGTCCTCCTATCGCATTAGCGACGCACCTACCGCTCGCCGCGAGTACGGCGGTTTTCGTTGTGTGTTGGAGGTGGTTTCCGCGGGCTAGGTCAGTTTCGCTTTTCGCGCCGCAGGCGCTTACCCTCTACTGCGCCACGAACCTCCAGCCAAGGGAGACGGTTCTGCCTGACGAAGGACCGGACAGACCCTGCCGGAGCATCGTAATGCCCTTGAAAAGGCGTCCTCGCTTGTTCTTCGCAGGTAGCGGAGACCTTTTTGCCTTCGAGCGTATCTACTCTCGAACGTAGCCGCCTTCGCCAAAAGGTGGTCGGGGCTTCGTGCCACACTCTTGCGAGTGCGGCTACAGATTTTGATCGGCGTCCACCGCCTTTCTCCGAGGGGACGTGCCATTTCCGTGGGCGACGGAGGCCTTTTCGTCTTCGAGCGTATCTTCCCTCGAGCGTAGCCGCCTTCGCCAGAAGGTGGTCGGGCTTCGGGCCACACTCTGGCGAGTGCGGCTACAGAACGGCGTCCACTGCCTTGCTCCGAGGGTTTTTGCCGCTTCGTAGACGGGCGGAGGCCTTTTCGTCTTCGAGCGTATCTCCCCCGAAAGTAGCCGCCTTCGCCAGAAGGTGGTCGGGGCGTTCGGGCCACACTCTGGCGAGTGCGGCTACAGAACGGTGTCCACTGCCTCTCTCCGAGGGTTTTTGCTACTGCGTAGACGGACGGAGGTATTGTTGTCTTCAAGCTGTCTCCCCTCGAACGGAGCCGCTTTCGCCAGAAGGTGGTCGGGGCTTCGGGCCACACTCTGGCGAGTGCGGCTACACGCGAGGTGAAAACTGAAAACTGAAAACTGAAAACTGAAAACTGAAAACTGATTACTGATCACCTCCCTCTCCCCACTCGCACCACCCGATCCACCAGATGCCGGGTCAGAATGTTCCCCATCGCACCCCGGCCTTTCACGTCGATGTCGGCAAAGCGAAACTCGAAGTCCAGATTCTTCAGTTTCGGAGCCGGCTTCAGATGGACCCGCACGGCGACCTCCGCCTCCTCGGCGGTGTCGTGTTCGCTGAACCAGAGAACCCGCGTCCCGGGCGTCCCCTTGGTCAGATCGTAGAGCTTGTCCCGGGTGACCCCGGTGACCTGAAAACGCTTCACCATGGCGCGCCCGCCCCGCCCGTCGCGGTAGATCATGTTGTAGAACTTCGGCTCGTCCTTGTTGAACACGGCGCAATGGATGTTGTCCTTGCCCACGAAGACTTTGTCCTGGATCTTGACCACCCGCATGGTCCCGTCGCGGGAAAAGGCGATGATGTCATCCATACGCGAGCACCTGCCCACGGCCTCGTCGCGCTTCAGCCCCCAACCGGCCATGCCCTCCTTGCGATTGACGTAGAGCGTGTCGTTCGACACCACCACGGTCTTGGCGTCAACCCGTTCGAAGGAACTCAACTCGGTGCGCCGGGGAAAGCCTTTGCCATACTTCTCCCGGAGCCGCTCATACCAGGCGATGGTGTATTTCGTGAGGTTGCGGAGGTTGCGCTGCGTCTCCGCGATCTGTTCCTCGATGGAGCGGATCAACTCCTCGGCCTTGAACGAGTCGTACTTCGAGATGCGCTTGATCTTGATCTCGGTGAGACGGACCACGTCGTCGTCGGTGACCTCGCGCCGGAGGAGATGAAGAAAGGGTTTCAGCCCCGTCCAGATTTCCGCAATGACCGCCTCCCAGGTGGTGCACTCCTCGATGCGGCGGTAGATGCGGTTCTCGATGAAGATCTTCTCAAGACTGGAGAAATGCCATTTCTCCTCCAGCTCGCCGAGCCGGATCTCGAGTTCCTGCTTGAAGAGACTGCGGGTGTGATTGGCGCTGTAGCGCAGGATCTCGGATACCCCGAGGAAACGAGGCGATTTGTCCTGGATGACACAGGCGTTGGGCGAGATGCTGACCTCGCAATCGGTGAAGGCGTAGAGCGCCTGGATGGTCTGCTCGGGGTCGGTCCCGGCGGGCAGGTAGACGTGGATCTCGACGTTTTCCGCGGTGCAATCCTCGATCCGGGTCACCCGGACCTTGCCCTGTTCGGTCGCCTTGAGGATCGATTCGGCGAGGCTCCCCGCGGTGGTGCCGAAGGGGATCTCCCGGATGACGAGCTGGCGGCTCTTCGTCATGTCGATGCGGGCCCTGATGCGGACCCGCCCCCCACGCAGACCATCGTTGTATTCCGAGACATCGGCGATTCCGCCCTGAGGAAAATCGGGATAAAGCACGAAGTCCTCCTTGCGCAGCACCGCAACGCAGGCGTCGAGCAGTTCGTTGAAATTGTGCGGCAGGATCTTGCAGGCCAGGCCCACGGCGATGCCGTCGGCACCGTGGGCGAGGACGAGGGGAAACTTGGCCGGGAGCGTGACCGGTTCCCGATTGCGCCCGTCGTAGCTCAGCGCCCAAGTAGTCGTCTTGGCATTGAAGAGCACCTCGTTGGCAAACTTTGACAGGCGCGACTCGATATAGCGCGGAGCCGCGGCGGGGTCACCGGTGAGAATGTTGCCCCAGTTCCCCTGGGTATCGACGACGAGTTCCTTCTGCCCCATGTTGACCAGCGCATCTCCGATCGACTGGTCGCCGTGGGGGTGATACTGCATGGTGTGGCCGATGATGTTGGCCACCTTGTTGAAGCGGCCGTCATCCTTCTCCTTCAGGGAATGGAGAATGCGGCGCTGGACCGGCTTCAGTCCATCGTCGATGTGGGGGACGGCCCGTTCCAGGATGACATAGCTGGCGTATTCGAGAAACCAGTCGGAATACATCCCCCGGAGTGCGGTGTCGGAGTCGGCCATGGTAGAAAAAATGTAGGGCTCAGACCTGGGGTTGATTGTCGATCAGGTCCTGCTCAATGACGAGGTTGCGGATGATGAACTCCTGACGCTGGGGCGTGTTTTTTCCCATGTAGAAATTCAGGATGTCGTGAATCGTCTTGCTCTTGGGCGGGAGTTCGACCTGGGCGAGCCGGATATCCTCGGCGATGAAAAGTTTGAACTCGTGGGGGGAAATCTCGCCGAGTCCCTTGAAGCGGGTGATCTCGGGGTCCGGTTTCAATTCGGCGATGGCCGCCAGCTTCTCCTGTTCGCTGTAGCAATAGCGCGTCTCCTTCTTGTTGCGGATGCGGAAGAGGGGCGTCTCCAGGATGAAGAGGTGTCCTTCGCGGATCAGTTCGGGAAAGAACTGGAGAAAGAAGGTGATGGTGAGCAGGCGGATATGCATGCCGTCGACATCGGCATCGGTGGCCAGGACGATGTTGCGGTAGCGAAGGCCCTCCAGGCCGTCCTCGATATTGAGGGCGGCCTGGAGCAGGTTGAACTCCTCGTTCTGGTAGACCACCTTGCGGCTCATGCCGAAGCAATTCAGCGGTTTGCCCCGGAGGGAGAAGACCGCCTGGGTGTCGACGTCCCTGGCCTTGGTGATCGATCCGCTGGCGGAGTCGCCCTCGGTGATGAAGAGGGTCGATCGGGCGGCCAGCTTGTGGTTGGTGTTGTGATGGGCCCGGCAGTCGCGGAGCTTCTTGTTGTGCACCCGCGACTGTTTGGCCCTTTCCCGGGCCAGCTTCTTGATGCCCTTGAGCTCCTTGCGTTCGTGCTCCGAGCGCTGGATTTTCTCGAGCAGGGCCGAGGTGGTCTCCTTGTTGCGGTGCAGGGCGTTGTCGAGGTGGAGACCGATGAAGTTGCCCACGAAGGTGCGGATGGATTCGCCGCCCGGTTCCATGAGGGTCGATCCCAGCTTGGTCTTGGTCTGCGACTCGAAGACCGGGTCCTCCACCTTCAAGCTGATGGCGGCGACGATGCCGGAGCGGATGTCGGGAGCCTCGAACTGCTTCTTGTAGTGGTTGCGCACCGTGGTGATGAGGGCCTCGCGAAACGCGGCCAGGTGGGTTCCGCCCATCGTGGTGTATTGTCCGTTGACGAAGCTGTAGTATTCCTCACCGCTCTGTTCCGTATGGGTGAAGGCCACCTCGATATCCTGGTCCGCCAGGTGGATGATGGGATAGATGGGGTCCTCCTCGAGCTTCTCGACGAGGAGATCGAGCAGACCGTTTTTCGAGCGGAACTTTTTGCCGTTGAGCGTCAGGGTCAGCCCGGTGTTGAGGTAGGCGTAGTTGCGGAGCATGGTCTCGACAAACTCCACGTTCCACGCGTACTCGCCGAAGATTTCGGCATCGGGCTCGAACTCCACCATGGTGCCACTGGGCGAGGTCGATCGGGCGGGGCGTTTCATCTCGTCGGCGATCCGTCCCTGGGCGAAGCCGATGGCGCAGGTCTTCCGGTCCCGGTGGCTCTGGATGACGAACTTGCCCGAGAGAAAGTTGACCGCCTTGATGCCGACCCCGTTGAGTCCGACCGATTTCTTGAACGCCTGGTTGTCGTATTTGGCCCCCGTGTTGATCACTGAGGCGCAGTCCTTGAGCTTGCCCAGGGGAATGCCCCGGCCGTAGTCGCGCACCGTCATGCGGCGGCCCTCGAGGTGCAGATCGATCTGCCGGCCGTTGCCCATGACAAACTCGTCGATGCAGTTGTCCACCACTTCCTTGAGCAGAATGTAGATCCCGTCATCGGGCGAGGAACCGTCCCCCAACTTGCCGATATACATCCCCGGCCGCAACCGGATGTGCTCTCGCGGTTCCAGGGATTTGATGTGTTCCTCGGTGTAATTCGTCGCTGCTGCCATCGTGCCGGGTGGGGTCGGATTTTCCATTATTTCGGAAATCTTAAATATTTCAACCGCAGAATGGAGAATTCACTCCAGCAAGTCCGGGCGAATCCGCTCGGTGCGTTCCCGGGAACGTTCCCTCCTCCACTCGGCGATTCTCTCATGGTGGCCGGAGAGAAGGACCTCCGGCACCGTCATCCCGCGGAATTCGGCGGGCCTGGTGTAGTGGGGGGCCTCGAGGAGGCGCCGCTCTCCGGAGAACGATTCCTCCAGGGGGGAGGTCTCGTCTCCCAGCACCCCGGGGATGAGACGAGCCACGGCGTCGACCACCACCACCGCCGCGATGGTTCCGTTGGTCAGCACGTAGTCGCCGATGGAGATCTCCTCGTCAACGACGCCCTCGACGACGCGGTGATCAACGCCCTCGTAGTGGCCGCAGAGAAAGAGGAGGTGCTCCTCCCGGGACAGGGTCTCGGCCCTGGCCTGGTCGAAGCGCTTTCCCTGGGGACTCAGCAGGATGACCCGCGTCCGCGGCCCGCGCAGGTCCTCCACCGCGGCGAAGAAGGGCTCCGGCTTCATCACCATGCCGGGACCGCCGCCGTAGGGCTCGTCGTCCACCTGTCGGTGCCGGTCGGTGGTGTAGCTCCGCAGGTCGTGGCATCGGATCTCGACCCGTCCCGATTCGCGGGCGCGTTTCATGATGCTCTCGCCCAGGGGTCCCGCGGCGATCTCCGGAAAGATCGTGACGATGTCGATTTTCATGAAAGGGAGACTGAAACGCCTTTTCCCGGAAAGGCAAAGTCTCCGCGCCGCGATCACTCGGTGTAGCGGGCGATGGGGGAAGCGAGTTCCTCCTCCCCCTGGGAGATATCCGTGAGCACGACGAGACGCACCCGCGTGTCGCCCACGATGCCGAGGCTCTCGATGCGGCGGACGACGCCCTCCAGGGTGAGGTTGGCCGATTTCTCCGCCCATTCCTCGCTGGAGATCCCCAGGATATCCTGTGCCGCTGCCTCGTCGGTGACAGGCTCGTCGTCCTCGTTCCCGGCGATGCCGTCGTCGCCCCAACCGGCGGCGACGAAATTCAACGCGGCCTCGGGAGTCACGCCGAGGAAGGCCTCGATGACGTCCGGTTCGGCGGAATTGAGGTCGATAAGTCCATCCCCATAGATGGTGAAAAAATCGCGCCAGCGCGGCTGAACTCGGGCCACCTGGTCCATGCCCCGGACCAGCAGCATGGTCTCCAGAGAGGAAAAGGGGGCGTTGGCGGGGAACTCAGGATAATCCAGGCCGGCGTAGAACGCCTCCTCGGCCCCGTTCGTCCTCACCTCACTGTCCTCGTCGACCCAGTCGGCGAGGGATTCGGCGGCGGTGGCCGCGAGGCTGGCGTCGAGCCCCCAGATGACGAAGAGTTCGGTCACTCCCTCGACAAAGACCTCCTCGCTGAGCTGGTTCACCAGGATTCGGCCGCCCTCCGTGGTGATGGTGACCTGGTAGGCGCGGCCGTCGTCGAAGTCCCGGGAGAGGACGGGATCGCCGCGTTCGATCTCGGGATGGAGAGCCAGGTTGGCCCCCGATTCGGCGAGCAACCGGGCCTGGAAGCGCATCCGGCTCAGGGTGCTCTCGTCCCAGGACGACTCGGTGGAGACGCGCAGGCCGATGACGATGGCGATGAGGAGACCGACCACCGCGATGACGAGGAGGAGCGCCATGCCGCGAGCGGAGCTGACGGATCGGGAAGGAAAAGGCGTCATGGGTTCGAACTCTCCGCGGCGCCGCCATCTCCGGAACGGGCACCGCCATCCGGCCCGTCGCTTCCGCCCCTGCTTCCGCGTCCGGGGCCCCGGCTCCCGCCTTCGCCCGATCGAGACGCCCGGATTCGCTCTCGGATTCGCTCCCGGATCGCTTCCCGTTCCGCCGAGGAGCCGCGCGAAGTGACGTTTTCGCCCGAACCCGCGGAGCTGGCACCTCCGCCCGAGCCGCTACCGGCCGCAGCCCCCTCGTCCGCTTCGGGCGCGATGCCCTCCCCGGTGACGAGGTGCTCCGGGATCTCGAAAACGGTGCGCAACGCCCCGGGTCGATGGCTGTCCTCGATGACCAATTCCATGAGCGGAGGCAGATTTTCCTCGGCCCACTCGGTGAGCCACTCCTGGGATTCCTCGTTCCAGTAGCGCCATCCGGCCGCGCGGATATCGTCGACCAGGGGGAGCCAGTATCGGCCCTCGGTGTCGGCCCACATGAACTCGTCGTCGCCCACGCCGAAGACCATGCCATCGCCGTCGGCGTCGTCGGGGGAAAAGCTGTCCCGGCTCAGGGCGAGGACATAGGTCGATGCCTCGCCACCGAAATTCTCCGCGGAGAGCAGGGCGATGGTCAATTCTCCCGCGCTCCCGACATCCTCCCCGAAGAGGAAGGCGCCGACAGCGTTCTCGATCTTCATTTCGGCGTAGCCGGACACGCTCTCGGATTCCGGGATCATCTCGATGGAGGCGTCCACGGGCAGGGTCTCCACGGTGCGCTCGAGCAGTTCGATGAAGCGGGAGATCTCCTCGTCCTTCCGATCGGCATAGCGGATGTCGGCGGCGGTGTCGCCCGCCTGCATTACGATGGCGAGCACCGTGCCGGAGATCAGGGAGAGGATGGTCAGGGCGACGACCATTTCCACCAGGGTGAAGGCGGCGCGAGTTCGGGACGGGGCGGGGATCATCTCCTTTCCGGCTGGTAGATGTAGACTTGCGCGACCTCCTGCTGCAGCCCTCCCTCGTCCTCGAATTCGGCGGTCACGGTGAGCTGGTAGAGGTCCTTCAGGGTGTCCCCGTCGGCATTGCTCAGATCGAGCGGGGTGACCTCGGTGCGAAAGGTCACGTCGAGGGCTTCGTCGGTGAATTCGCCGCTCATGTCCCGAACCGGCTTGCGCTTGGTCTCGGCGACGAGCCCGTCGAGGGCGTGCTGGATGAGCCGGTCCCGGGCGTAGGCGGCCGAGGTGTCCGCCGTTTTCTGCAGAAGGAGGACCAGCCCGGTCACGTAAACGGCGAAGATGGTCAGGGCCAGGGGCACGTCGAGGAGGGCGTATCCCGAGATGCGTTGGGGGGCGGGGCCATTCATTCAACCCAGGAGGTTTCGGACCGGATGTCGGCGGTCAGGGGATGGAACTCCACTTCGAAGAAGGAGTTGTCGGCCTGGAACTGGATTTTCATGGGCTCGCACATCCCGCTGGGCTGAAAGACCCATCGGCGAAAGGCGCCGGATTCCAGCGAGACCCAGTCGGTATCGCGCCAGAAGCGGAGGCGGCAGCGCAGTCCATCGGGGATGGAGTAGGACGCGGAGTAGCGCAGCCCCTCGTAGGCGGTCTCCAGGGCGGGGTCGGGTTCGCTGTCCTCCAGCGAGATGCCGCGGTCGCGGGACGCTTCGATGATCTCGAGGCGCTCCTGATCCTGCTGGATCTGCAGGCGGAGTTCCTCGAATTCCTCCCGGCCACCGTAGGGGTTGAAGTAGCGCGAGGCGCGGAAGCCCTCGCCGTCGAACACGATCTGGTAAGGGCGCTGGTCGGTGAGGGCGCGGTTGCGCACCTCCCGGGCCATGGAGCGGAGGGCGGCCACGGGCTCCCGGGCGCGACGCTCGTCGAGCACGCTGTCGATGGAGGGCACCGCCGCCGCGGTGAGAACGGCCAGGATCGACAGGACCACGACGAGTTCCACCAGGGTGAATCCCCGCGGGGATCGCCTACCAGTTGCCGATATCATCTTCGCTCTCGACCCCGTCTTCGCCGAGGGAATACACGTCGTAGCGGCGCTTGCTCTTCTCCGCGGGGTAGCGGTATTGGTAGTCGTTGCCCCAGGGGTCGAGGAGTTTTTCCTCGAGGTAGGCCCGCCAGCGCTGCGGCGGATCGGCGGGGCGTTCCACCAGGGCGTCGAGCCCCTGTTCCTGCGTCGGGGGGCGACCGTTGTTGTTTCTCTCGTAGCTTTTCAGGGCGATTTCGATTGTCTTGAGGTCGGAATCGGCCCGCTGGTAACGGGCGTCGTCGATCACGCCGGTGACGAGGTAGATCCCGGAGCCGGCGAGGACCACGATGATGGTGAGGACGACGACCAGCTCGACCAGGGTGAAACCTGAGGAGCGGGCCTTTTTGCGGTGGGCGAGGGCGGATGCGTTCATGTCTTCTGCTTGCTGAGAAAAATTATCTCCCCCGGATCCCGGACATGGATCCGAAGATGGTGGTGATCACGGAATATGCTATCACACCGACGATGATTGCAACAAACACCAGCATGATCATGGGCAACACGCTGGTGAGGCGCGAGATGTGGACATCGAGTTCCTCGTCGTATTTGCGAGCCGCCTTGGCGAAGGCCTTGCCCAGTTCGCCGGATTGTTCCCCGATGGCGACGCGGTCGACCAGGGCGAGGGGGAAATCGGTGCGTTTTTCCAGGGTGCGGGAGAGGGAGACACCGTCGCCCACGTCGTCGACCACCTTCTCGAACTGGCTGCGAATGTGACGGTTCGGGGTGCCGCGCTGGAGGAGTTTGAGAGCGTTGAGCAGGGGAACCCCGTTGGTGATGAGGTTGGCCATGGAGTGGCAGAACTGGGCATAGAAGCGGCCCGCGACGACCGGGCCGAAGGCGGGGAGGGCCATCTTGAAGCGGTCCCACCAGAGCCGGCCGGGCGCGGTGGCGGTGATGCCCTTGAAGCCGAGGAAGGCGGCGGTGACGAGCGAGAGAATGAGCCACCACCACGCGTTGATGAAGGAGGTGACCTCGATGAGCAGTTCCGTGACCAGGGGAAGATCCTGGCCCGATTTTTCCATCATCTTCGTCAGCATGGGCATGAGCACGGTGCTGAAGACGACGAGCAGGATGACGCAGAAGCCCATGACCACGGTGGGATAGATCATGGCCGAGATGGTGCGGCGCTGCAGGTCGTGGATCTGTTTCAGGTTGACCGCGAGGCGGGTGAGGATGTGGGAGAGCGAGCCGCTGGCTTCGCCGGCCGAGACGAGGTTTCGGTAGAGTTCGTCGAAGGCGGGCGAGGCTTTCTTCAGGGCCTGGGAGAAGCGGGCACCCTCGCGGATGTCGTCGCGGAGGAGTCCGGCCACCGCCTTGATCCCCGGGTGCTGGGAGCGGTCGTGGAGGACGCGGAGGGCCTGCTCGAGCTGGAGCCCGGCGTCGAGGAGGTCGGCGAGTTCCTCGGTGAAAGTGATCAGGGCGGTGCGGGGCAGCCGGACAGGTCCGGCGGGGCGGCCCTTTCTGGTCTGGCGCGCGGCGGTGGCGGCGGTCTGTGGTTCCACCCGGACCGGGGCGAGGGCCCGGGCTTCCAGGGTGCGGTAGGCCTCCGCCTTGTTGCAGCAATCGAGATGTCCCGAGACCTGTTTCCCGGCAGAGTTGACAGCGGTGTAGGCGAAGGCAGGCATGAGCGAGGCCGCGAGGGCAGCTCAGAATAAACCCATCCGCGGTGGAAGGGTTGCAAAATCTTATCCCGATGAGGGGACCTCGACAGGGTACGGCGGCTCAACCGACAAGGTTGGGCGGCGCCGGTTCATCGGTTCACGCCAGGGGCCGGGATCGGAAATAGCCTTCGAGATATCGGCGCGTGCCGAAATAGACCGCCACGAGTAAGGCGGATTGTCCCGCGAAAACGGAGCCGAGAATCCGAATTCGATCCCAGGTATCCCCCGCCGACAGGGAGGGGAGAATCACCCGGTCCCACCACAGCGCAAAGGCGAGAGCCCCCAGGAACGATCCGGTGAGAACCGCGACGAGAGCACCGAAGCCTCGGGGAACTTCCCGGTGAGTCCGGCGCTTGCGCATCCCGAGGGCCAGCGCCGGCGGGAACAGGGCCGCCAGGAAGAGAAACAACCAAGGGTAGAAGGCATAGGATGCCCAGACCGACGGCGACACCCCGAGGATGGCTCCGAGGGCCAGATCGTGCAGTGCCAGGGCGAGAACGAGGGGCAGACTGATCAGGATGCCGAGCCAGATGGTGAGCCGGTGAAAGCAGCGGGCATAGGACCGCCTGCCCAGGGCCTGAAACACCGGCATGACCCCCCGGCTGGTCAGCAGGGCGGGCAGCGCGAAAAAGAGGATGGGCAGGTAGATGCTGTGGGCCAGCCGACCGGGCATGTCCTCGGCGAAGGCGCGGCGCAGAGCCTCCAAGCCGCCCTCTTCGCCGGTCTGAATCAGGTGGAGCTGGAGCAGACGGGCAAACAGGAGCAGGGCGGTGGCGAAAACGGTGCGCCAGAGGATGATGCGGGCCACGGGGTGGAATCTCCAGTTTACTGAAGGAAAAAACAGGGCGAGGAGGCCATTCCCCTCGGTGCGATCCCCGGGGGGAAACACCCCGCGCTGGCCGAATTTCCCGGGGCTGGCCGAGGGATTGGGCGCGAGGGCCGTGGGAGAGTCGGCATCGAAGCGGTGCCGCTCCTTCCACCGTCGGTAGTCGGCTCGGGCGCCGATGAAGGGCAGTCCCAGAGTGAGCATCACCCCGGTGAAGACGGCGGGGCCCGGGTGCTCTGCGGCAAATCGGTAGAGCGGTGCCACCCACCAGACGAGCAGGACGAACAGGCCGAAGGAAAGCCAGATGAGCCGCCGCAACAGTGCCCCGGGCAGCGGGAGGCATCGGGAGACGAAAGAGATGATGGTGAGACCTCCGGCGATGAGAATCGGCGCCGCCCAGAAAGGAGACCGGGAGTGCCACAGAGCGAAGGAACCCGCCCCGAGGAGCAGGAGAAAACCCGTATTCCATTTCAGCCAGTGAAACCGCGACAGGGGGACGGCGTAGAGGCAGCCCCGCGTCCGGAGATGTTTCGAGATGATGGAGAGGTGAATCCAGAGGGAGGACGTGGCCACGAAGAGCAGGTAGGGGTGTGGCTCGGAGAAAAAGCCGAGGAGAAAATGGCCCGCGACCGGGGAGGACTCGCCCTCCCGCGACCAGATTGCGGCGCAGAAGAAAAGGAGGGCGACGCTGTTTCCCACCAGCAGAGCGAGCCGGCTGGGATGGAAAAAGTGGTGTCCCCAGATGCGCAGAGTCGATTCCATGGCGGCGGATCAGTTGCGCGACAAAACGGGAAAGAGACTCTCCAGATTCATGGGACGCGGGGTCACCAGGGCCCGGTGGTGCCGCCCGAAGGCCTCCGGGTCGGCCTCGTTGGCGCGCACAATGAGCCGACGGTAATCGCCCGCCCCCGACTGGGTGACGACAAAGGGCTCGTCGAAACTCAAGGGCATGGAACCGCCGTTCTCGGCGACGATGTCCCACTGCACAAAACTCTCCTGGAGCGTGTCCAGGGGCTGATCGATAACGAGGCGCCCCTGTCGGAGAAACCAGACATGATCGATCACCTTCTCTACGTCCATGAGGATGTGGGATGAGATCAGGATGGTGGCGTCGTCCTCCTCGACAACCTCAAAGAGGAGTTGAAACAGCTCCCGACGCACGATGGGGTCGAGGGCGCTGGCGGGTTCGTCCAGGAGGAGGATTTCCGGATGATGACAGACCGCGAGGATGATGCCGAGTTTCTGCTTGTCCCCCGTGGAGAGATCGCCCACGGCGCGGGAGACATCGAGTTCAAAGAGTCCGAGGAGGCGCTCCTCCCGTTCCCGGTCCCATCTCGGGTAGAAGGAGCCGATGTAGTCCAGGTGGGTGCGCGTGTTCATCGTTTCGATGTAGCCCCCCTCCTGGTGGACGAATCCGATGCGCCTCATCTCTGCGGGTCCCAGGTCCCGAGAGGAGACGCCGAAGAGCGAACTGCTTCCCGAGTCGGGGAGGATGAGTCCGACCAGGGTGTGGAGCAGGGTGGTTTTGCCCGAGCCGTTGCGGCCGAGCAGACCGATGATTTTGCGTTTCCCCACTGAGGAGGTGAGGTCGCAGACCGCCGGATGTCCGTCGAAGGAGACAGACAGGGCGTCGCAGGTGAGAATGTCCTTCATGGGTGGTGGTCAGGGTTTTTCGTCAAACATTTCGCGAAACAGGTCGAGGGTTTCGTCCCGGGTCGCTCCGAGTCGGCGGGCGGCTTCGAGGGCGGGGGAGAGGGCGACGCGGAGCTGGTCACGGCGGCGGGTGGCGGCTTTCTTCGGGTCGGGACGGGCCACCCGAGGCGGACCGGAATCGGAAGGATCGAGGATCCCGTCCTCGCGGAGCAGGCGATAGGCCTTGCCGATGGCGATGGGAGTCACGTCGATCTGGGAGGAAAGGACCCGTGGGGAGGGCAATTCGTCACCGGGCCGGAGGCGTCCGCTGCTGATCTGGAAGCGGATCTGATCCATCAGCTGACGATAGGCGGGCACGCCGGAGTGGTGATCGATCTGCAGCAACATGCGCGCTTTCCGTGCATCGCGAAGTTCCCGCGGGTTGGCAAGGAAAATTTCCCCAAACCCACCTTCCCGCTAAGCTGACTCACCCTTTACCGATCGCGGGCTTTCCTCAGGCGAATGGGTCCACGCAATTCCCCCGTGGGGTCGATCGGTTCGCCCTTTTGGCAGATGGAGACCCGTCCCTCGCGGCAGAGCCGGACCGCTTCCTCCCGCGTGGCCGGCATGAAGTCGCGCCACCGGTCGGGGAAGAGAAGCCGGGGAACCTCGCTGGGACAGATGGTGGCCCCCTCTCGGCGATCGGCCAGCAGGTCGAGGATTCCCTGGCGGAGCAGGGCGCGTTCGGAATCGTCGGGGGTCATCGCTTGCAGCAAGGAAAACTGGTCGGGAGCCACTCGCCCGGCGTAGGCTCTGAGTCATGGTCACCGATATCCTGGTTCGCTATCTTCACTTTGTCTCCATCCTTGCGCTGGCGGCCGCCCTGGTGGGGCAGGGGCTGTTTATCCGCAGGTCGATGACGAGGCAGCAGATCATTGATTTGCAGCGCCTCGATATCGTTTACGGACTGGCCGCGATCCTGGTCTTCGGAACGGGACTTCTCCAGTGGTTCGTCGTGGGGAAACCCGCGGTCTACTATTCCGAGAACGGCCTGTTTCAAACCAAGCTCACCCTGTTTCTCATCATCGGTCTGGTCTCGGTCTATCCGAGCGTTTTCCTGGGAAAACGAAGAAAGGGACAACCGGAGGATCGGATCGACGTGCCCGGCGGAGTGATCTGGAGCGTGCGCATCGAGCTGTTGCTTCTCCTGTTCATGCCCTTGCTGGCCACCTTGATCGCCAGGGGAATCGGACTGGGCGACTAGATGATGACCGCGCTCTGGACCAGCCTTGTCCCGTACGACGAGATCGCCGCCAAGGTGCCCGCGGAGAGGCTGATCGAGATCGACGGGCAGCGCGTCTACGTGGAGGACCGGGGGCAAGGGCCCGCCCTGCTGCTCCTGCACGGTTTTGCCGCCTCGAGTTATTCCTTCCGCGAGATCATTCCTCGGCTGGAGAACGATTTCCGCGTCGTCGCCGTGGACCTGAACGGGTTCGGCTACACCGAGCGCCCGCGCGACCTGGATGCCTACCGCCCGGATCGACAGGTCGACCTGCTTTTCCGCGTCCTCGACCGGCTTGGAATCGAGGAGGTTTCCATCGCGGGACATTCCTACGGCACCTTTCTCGCCCTGATGGGGGGTATGACCCGGGGAGATCGGGTCAAGCGGGTCGCCCTTATCAGTCCCCTGTCCGATTTCGGATCGCCTCCCTGGTTTTTGCGTCATTCCTGGGGGCCTCATCTCATCTATGCGATGGGTCGGCACCTGCTCGGGCGCCCTCGGAAGTTCCGCGAGTTGATGTCGAGGTCGTTTTACCAGCGGGAGAAGATGACCGTCGAGGTCGCCGAGGCCTACCGCGAGCGGCTCCGGATCGAGGGGGTGTTTCGCACCATCAGGGGCTACTCCCAGGCGCTGGGGGGAGCCTCCAAACACGAGGCGTGGGACCCGGGCGATTTTCCTCTGCCGGTATTGGTCCTCGCGGGGCAGCACGACGCCATCCTCGATGTGAAGGGCTGCCGCGATTTTGCCGGGCGATTTCGAGATGCGGATTTCGTCACCCTGGAAGAGAGCGGTCACTCCGGTCCCGAAGAGGAGCCCGACGAAGTCGCGGAGCGATTCCGCGGTTTTTTCGGGTAACGGTAGTTGTAGCGGGAGAAGGGGGAGAGAAGGCGAGAGCCTCAGCGAAACCGCCGTGCCCGAGAAAGAGCGGGGATTCGTCGCCGGCTTGTGGTAGCATCGAAGCCGGGGCCCGGAAGTCCCCTTCACGCCATGGAGCTGCTGATCGTGGAAGACGACCCCGAACTCGCCGAATCTCTCCGCGAGATTCTGGAGGCGCAGGGTTTCCAGGTGACGACCGAACCCAACGGCATCCGTGGGCACGACGCTTTTTGCCGCGGGAGGTTTGATATCGTCCTCACCGACTTCCGCCTTCCCGAGATGGGAGGCATCGAACTGCTGGAGGCCATCCGAGCCCATTCGCCCCGCACTCCCGTGATCCTGATGACGGCCCACAGCACCAGCGATCTCGCCATCGAGGCGACGCAGAAGGGCGCGTTCGATTACCTCATCAAACCCTTCCGCACCCGGGAACTGCTCGAGACCCTGGACCGCGCGGCGCGCAACTCGCGGATGAAGGCGGTCCGCTTTGAGACCGGCGCCAGTGGTGAACTGGGAAAACGGGATGTGATGATCGGCCAATCGCCGAGGATGCTGGAGGTCTACCAGGAGATCGGCAGGGTGGCGGACAAGGCTGTCAGCGTGCTGATCCAGGGCGAGACCGGAACGGGAAAGGAACTCGTCGCCCGGGCGCTTTTCCAACACAGCCGGCGCTGCGACGGCCCCTTCATCGCGGTCAACTGCACCGCGATCCCCGAGAGTCTCCTCGAGAGCGAACTGTTCGGCCACGAAAAGGGGGCCTTCACCGGAGCCTTGGCGAGACGGATCGGGCGCTTCGAGCAGGCCCACGGAGGCACGCTGTTTCTCGATGAGATCGGCGACATGACGCCCGAGACCCAGGTCAAGATGCTTCGTCTCCTCGAGGACCGGAGCTTTCGCCGAATCGGCGGTTCGGAGGAGATCCGGGTCGACGTGCGCATTCTCGCGGCCACCCACCGCAATCTCGAGGAGGGGGTCGCCGGGGGCTGGTTCCGGGAGGATCTTTACTACCGAATCCACACCACCGCCATCGATCTGCCCGCCCTGAGAGACCGGGAGGGCGATATCGAGCGACTCATGGAGCATTTCCTCGTCCGGTATTGCGAGGAGTATGGGGCGGACCGGCCGAAGATGGATCGCGGCACGATCGATCTGCTGTTGCGGCATCCCTGGCCGGGCAATGTGCGGGAGTTGGAGAATGTGGCCCGCAAAATCGTGCTGAAGAGCGGGGGCTATCCGGTGACGGCGGCGCAGGTGGAGGAATGGCTAGCCCGGTCCCTGAGCGGTTGTTCCCTCGCGCCCGACGAGCGTCACCTCACTCACCAACGAGCATACATCCGCGAAGTCCTCGGCCGGGCGCGCAAGGGGGAGGTCGACAAACCGTACGCCCTGCTTATCGAGGGGTTGGAGAGGGTGTTGATCAGTGAGGCCCTCGAGATCGAGGGAGGCAACCAGACCGCCGCCTGCCGGTTGCTCGGTCTTTCGAGAGTGACTTTTCGGGAGAAGATGGGAAAATACGGATTACTCCCCCGCAAATCCTGATTTCTTCGCATCCGCACCTCGCTGCCGGTTCCCGCCACCGGGCGGGGCGGCAGATCAGCGGAGAGGTGACCACGACGGTGGCCACGAGGGAAAATGAAGGTGTTGATCATAGAGGATAATCCGGCGGACGCCCGATTGGCCCGGGAGTTTGCCGGAGGTCATGGGGTGTCTCCGAAGCCTGAAGTCCTTATCGCGAGCCGCCTCGCGGAGGGAATCCAGCGGCTCCAGGCGGAGCGCTTCGACGTGGTGCTGGCCGATCTCAGCCTGCCCGACGCCCGGGGCCGGGAAGTCTTCGACGCCATCGCCCGAACCGCGCCTCGGATTCCGGTGATTGTGCTCTCGGGCAACGAAGACGAGGCCACCGCGGTCGAACTGGTCGCGGGCGGAGCTCAGGATTACCTGAACAAATCGGACCTGACCGAACGCATCATGCGTCGCTCCATCGTCTCCGCGATCGAGCGGAAGGCGCTGGAGGAGAATCTCAAGGAGAAGAACCGGGCCCTGGCCGAGGCCCAGGAGGAGTTGATCTACCTCGCCAAGATGGAGACAACGGGGCATTTCGCCGCCGGGGTCGCCCACGAAGTGAAAAATCCCCTCGCCGTCATCCAACTCGGTATCGACACCCTCTCCTCACTCAATGGGCCATCGCCCGACGAAGTGGTGACAAAGTGCCTCGAGCGGATGCAGACCGCCCTGGATCGGGCCGACGGCATCATTCGGGAGCTGCTCGATTTCAGTTCGGACCGGACGCTGCAGGGAGAACTGGGCGACCTCCACGAGGCGGTCAACCGCGCCGTGTCCCTGGTCCATCCCCAACTCGCCACGACGGGGATCGAGCTGGCCTGCGAGTTTGCCGAATCCCTTCCCCCGTTGCGAATGGATCGGCGGAAGATCGAACAGGCGGTGATCAACCTGCTCCTCAACTGCCAGCACGCGCTCCGGCAGGCGGACGATCGCCGGATCGCCATCTCCACGCGGTGGGAACCCGCTGCGGAGGGCGGCGAGGGGGCGGTGTGCCTCGTCATCGAGGACAGCGGCAGCGGAATCCCCCGGGAGGAAATGCCCCGCGTCTTCGACGCTTTCTACACGACCAAACAACCCGACGAGGGAACCGGGCTCGGCCTCACCGTGGTTCAGATGATCGTGCAACTCCACGAGGCAAACATCGCGCTATCCCGGGGAGAACTCGGCGGGCTCGCGGTGACCATCCGGTTTTCCCCGGGAAGAAACGAGGAAAGGCGGATCGGATTCCAGTCGGGATTGCCTGGAAACTGAACTACCGCCGTCTTCACGAACTGGTTGGAGAGGGGTCGAGAATCTGCCGCAATCCTTTCATTTTAAACGGCTTAAGCCGCCTTTCCGGTGTCCTGGCACAGAGAATGCACCCAGGAGGGGGAGATGAAAACGAAAAAGGCCACCGACGCCTACCGCTACTACGAGAAGAAGAGGAAAGGGCGCACCCGCATTCTCCTCATCGATGACGAGGAGGCCTTTACTGACATGCTCAAGGTGAATCTGGAACTGGGAGGCGACTACCGGGTCGAGGTCGAGAACGACTCGCTCGAGGCGGTGAAAACGGCGCGCCGGTGTCAGCCGGACCTGATCCTGCTCGATGCCATCATGCCCGGGCTGGATGGCTTCGAGGTGCTGACCCGGCTCGAGGAGGACCCGCTGACCAGGCGGATTCCGGTGGTCTTCCTCACCGCGATCTCACACAAAATCAATTTTCCCCTGTTCCGTATGAGCGAGGTGGTGCAGCGCAAGACCATCGGGAAACCGGTGAAGATCGGCGATCTCATCGAGGTGATCGAGCACGAGCTCGACGCGGGGGAGTTTCTCGCTTGACGAATGGCTTGCGATCCGGTGGTGTCCGGCGGTCAAACCGGCCGATTTAGCCTTTACCAGGGATGCCATTCGATTTTCCAGATATCTGGTGCTGGTTCGGGGTTTTTTTCCTCAGTGGACTGGCGCGGAGCCGTCTGCTTTGGGCCGTAGTGGTGGCCTTGTCGCTGGTGCTGTTTTTTCTTCTCTTCCGCTGGTATCCTGGCGCACAGGGGCTCGGTGAATACGCCGCCGTCATGTTGTTTCCCCTGGTCGCCTTCGGTGCGTCCGGGTATGTTGCGGCGAGTCGCTATCGCCGTCACGATCTCGGCAATGCCGGTTTCGCCCTCGACACGCCCCGCGCCATCCTGCGCTTCTACGGCTACGGCATTTTCGGGATCGCGGTGGCCGGGTGCGCCATCTTTCTCTACTGGCTGGCGATGCTGAGGCCCTCGGTCGGCGATGCCACCTCCCGGGTGATCGACATTGTCCTCGCCGAGGGCCTGGGCTTCGCTCTCATCGTCGTGCCCCTGCTGCCGCTGTGGGGTGATGAGAGACATCCGTTCCGGTCGAGAAGAACCCGTCTGATTACCCTGCCCATGGTGGTGTTTCTCCTGGTCTCGGTCGCTTTCCTCTCCTACTCGGCGCAACAGCGACAGCTGGAGCGCGATGCCGACCGAACGGAATGGGTGCTGTTGGAAGTAGAGAATATCCGAGCCGGGGTGATGCGGAAAGTCGGTTGGGTTCTCTCGGTGAAGAGTTTCTTTGACAGCAGTTTCATCGTCACTCCGCCGGAATTCCAAACCTTCACCCAATATCTCCGGACGAGGGAACCGGACCTTGCCATCGGTTGGGCTCCCGAACTGCTTCCCGGGCAGGTCGAATGGTTCGTCCGAGAGACGGGGCGCGAACCCCGGACTTGCGATGATTCGAGCAAGCCTGCCCCCGCGGGAACTGCCGAGGCGAACTGGATTCCCCTGCACCTCGTGGAGCCGCGGGAGGAGAAAGACCGATGGATCGGCATCCGGCTGGAGACCATCCCCGAACTGGTTTCCGGTATCTCCCAGAGTCGTCGGACCGGGAAAGTCGTGCTGTCGGAGCCCTTCCAGCATCCACCCGAGATGGTGGGCATGATAGGCCTGGTCCTCCACGTGAAAAGGGCCGAGGATCAGGATCCCGAGAGCGGCCAGTGGCTCCAGTCCCGCGACGGATTCATTCTTGCCCTGTTGCCGCTGAAGAATCTTTTCGTTTCCGCCGCCGACCGGATTCGGGAGAACGAAGCCGGAGCCTGGATCGAGGTCAGCGACGAATCCGGACAGAATCTCTATTCGGGTTCTACGGGAGAATCGGAGACAGGCGGGGATGAAATGGTGAAACCGCTGCGCTTTCTCGATCGCGAGTGGATGGTCACCTGCCATTTTTCCCCGGTCGCGGCCACGACGGTCCACCAGGTCCTGGCGCAGACGTCGGTGCTGTTGTCCGCCACTCTTTTCGGTGCCCTGGTCCTGCTCGGCACGGGCTACACCTCCCGGATCGAGAAAGAGGTGGACAGCCGGACCCTGGAGTTGGCCGAGTCGAAGGCACTGTTCGACGAGTTGGCCCAGACGATCGGGGAGGTGTTCTGGATCCGGAACGCGGAGGACGGGAGGTTTCTCTACATCAGCCCGGGCTTCACCGATATCTGGGGACGAGGTGCGGTGCCTCCTTCCAACACCGGACAGTGGCTTGCTTCCATCCATACCAGGGACCGCGGCCGCTATCGCGAAGCCATGGACCGACCGGAGCGGGAATTCGACATCATCTATCGCGTCCACCGCGCCGACGGCGCGCTGCGCTGGGTTCAGGACCGCGGCTATCCCGTGCCCAACGGCGGACATGGAACCAAGCGGGTCGTCGGGGTATCGCGGGATGTCACGGACCTGCATTTGACCAGGCGCGAGCTGGAGCGATCGAACCGGGAACTCGAGCATTTCGCCTACATCGCTTCCCACGATCTGCGGGAGCCACTCCGGACCGTGGCCAGCTTCGTTCAGTTGCTCGAACGGAAGAGCGGTGACGTCCTCGATGCGGAGAGCCGGGAATTCATGGACTTTATTGTGGATGGAACGACGCGGATGAAAGCCATGATCGACGGCCTGCTCGAGTTTTCCAAAATAGAAACCGATGGTCGTCCTATGGTCCCGGTGGACCTCGGCGAGGCGGCGGGTGAAGCCCGGGAGAATCTCTCTCGCCTGATCGAGGAAACCGGTGCCTCGATCGAGCTGGGTGACCTGCCCGTGGTGATGGGTGACCGGCCCCAGCTGGTTCGGCTGTTGCAGAATCTGGTGAGCAACGCGATCAAGTATTCCCTCCCAGACCGTCCCCGGGTGAGGATTACCTGTGAAAGGCGGGTGGATACCTGCGAATTGTGTGTCGAGGATCACGGCATCGGGATACCTCGGGAGTTCCAGGAGCGCATCTTTGGCGTGTTCCAGCGCGTCGGCGACAACGAACACGCGGAGGGCAGTGGTATCGGACTCGCGGTCGCGAGGCGCATCGCGGAGCGACACGACGGGAAAATCCGGGTGGAGAGCGAACCGGGAGTGGGCAGTCGTTTCTATGTGGAGTTGTGCCTGGCTCCGCCGACGGAGGACGGGAAGGCGGACCGCGCGATTCGGATCGAACCCTCGACCGTGGAACGATAGGAGTTGCCATGGAAGAGAGAGCCACTCCCCCAGTCGATGCGGCGGCCGTTCCGGATCGCCCGCCTCCGCTGACCGCTCTCGACCGGAAGACCCATCGCATCCTGTGCGTCGAGGACAACGTCGCGGATCGATACCTCTTCAAGCAATTGTTGTTGTCGCTGTCGTCGGAGACTCCCGTCCGATCCGAATTTGCCTCCAGTGTCGCCCAGGCAGCGCGGCTGCTCGAATCCGGGCCGTTCGATGTGATTTTTCTCGATCTCTCCCTGGGAAGCAGCCGGGGACTGGACACGCTCAAGATGATTCAGATCAGCAGCCGCAACGTCCCTATCATCGTGTTGTCGGGACTCGAGGATCGCACCCTGGCGCTGGAACTGATCCGGCACGGAGCCCAGGATTTCCTCCCCAAGGAGGGACTCACCGCCGGTATGGTGCAGCGCTCCATGATCTTCGCCATGGAACGACAGCGAGTGCAGGATGAACTGGTCGCCCTGAACAACAACCTGATGAAGGCAAACCAGCTGAATCGATCCATGGAGCTGCAGTTGATCCAGGCGGACAAGATGGAGTCTCTGGGCCGCCTCGCGGCCGGCATCGCCCACGAGGTGAAGAATCCGCTGGGAGCCATCCTGCAGGGCAGCCAGGCGCTGGTTACCTGGGGGCGGTCGCACGACGCGGAACTTGTCGCCACGGTCGCGGAAAAACTGAAGATCTCTGCGGACCGAGCCTGCCGCATCATTCAGGGGATGCTCGATTTCTCCCGGGACGATCAACTCGAGAGGACTCTCGTCGCACCACATCAGATCCTGGAGCGGGTCTCGGACCTGTGTCGGCACGATTTCGACAAGGCCCAGGTGACCCTTCGGGTCGTGGCAGAGGATGATTTGCCCCCGGTCCTGGCCGATGCCGTAAAGCTGGAGCAGGTCGTGATCAACCTCCTCCTCAACGCCCTGCATGCGGTAGAGGAGAAACGTGGCGAGGTTTCGCTCGGAGTGTCCTCGGGTGTCATCGGCGAGGTGGGCAAGGACGAGGGAGGACGCCGCACCGACCGCCTGCGGCGCAACGATTGCGTGGTGGTTTTCGAGATTCGGGATAACGGGCCGGGGATCCCCCAGGAGAAGCTTCCCAAGATCTTCGACCCCTTCTTCACGACGAAACCGACCGGTAGGGGAACCGGGCTCGGGCTTTCGGTTGCGAAGAAGATCGTTAACCTGCATGGTGGCGAGATCGAAGTCGAGAACGTGAGCAGTCCTGTCGGCTGCCGGGCTCGGGTCTTTCTCAAAGCGGTGCCGGATCAACCCATGGAACCAAGCAGTCGACATGAGCAAAAAGAGAATCCTGATCGTGGATGACGACCCCGAATTCGCCTTCCTCACCAAAGTGAATCTGGAGGGGACCGAGGAGTACGAAGTGGAGACGGTGCAGCAGAGCGCCCTGGCCGTGGCCGAGGCCCGCAGATTCAAGCCCGACCTCATCCTGCTCGACATGGTGATGCCGGGCGTCGATGGCGGCGATGTGGCCATGGAGTTCAAACGGGATCCTTTCCTCCGGTCGACCCCGGTGCTGTTCGTCACCGCCCTCGTTTCGGAAGACGATGTCTCCGCAGGCGCCGCCATCATCACGGGAGACGGACTCATGTTGCCCAAGACCATGGACCCGGAAATGCTGGTCCGCCATATCGGGCAACAACTGGCGGAAACCTGAAAAACCATGCCCTACCGAATCTGCCGGATCTTCGAGATCGAAAACGGCCACATGTTGAGCAAGCACCCCGACAAATGCCGGTTTCCCCACGGGCATTCGAGGCGGGTGGAATGTGTCCTCGAGGCCGAAGGGCTCGACGGGCGGGAGATGGTCTGCGATTTCAAGCTCATCAAGCAGATCATCGGGGAACACATCGCGCGCTACGATCACTCCCTCTGCATGAACACGGAGGATCCGTCCTACCCGGATTTTCGCGAACGTTTCGGCGAGCGCGTCATCGGGTTCGAGGGGGAAGACCCCACCACGGAGGTGATGGCACGGGAGATTTTCGATACGCTGGCCCGGAAACTGGGCGAGTCGGGAAGGGGGAACGAGGACTACCCCTTTCGCCCCGGCGAAGTCCGCGTGGTGCGAGTGCGGGTCTGGGAAACATCCTCCTCCTGGGCGGAGTATGAAGGCTGAATCACGGCTTCTCCGGGGGACGGTCTTCGGGGCCGCTCTCATCCTGTTGTGGGGCGCACTCCCGGCGATGGGGGACGAGACCCGATCCATACGGGTTTTCGTCGCCCTCTGCGACAACAAGAGCCAGGGCATCGTGCCCGTGGGAGAGCGCATCGGCGACGGAGACCGCCCCGAGGCCAACCTCTATTGGGGCTGTTCGGACGGGTTCGACTCCTACTTTTCCCGGAGCCGCCAGTGGCAGGTGAGGGATCGTCGGTCCGATCCCGGTCCCTCCGTATTGCGCCGAACGGAACTGAGTCATGTGAGCGGCGCTCTCCACCTCGTGGCCGACGCCTACCGCGGCAGCGAGATCCGGAAGTGTCTCGTCGATTTCGAAAAGGCGGCCGCCTCGGGAGAGTTTGATCTGGTGGCTTTTATCGGGCACAACGGGTTGATGGATTTTTCCCTCCCGGAAGTGGAGGCGAATGCACCCGAGGAGAACGGGACCGACGCCGTCATTCTCGCCTGCCTGAGTCAGCCCTATTTCGGCGAACGCCTCACGAAGATGGGGTGCCGCCCCATCCTGATGACCCGGCAGCTCATGTATCCGGGTTCGTTTCTGCTCCACGACGCGATCGAGGTGTGGAGGAAAGGCGGCACGCAGGCCGAGATCCGCGGGGCGGCGGGCCGAGCCTACGCCCGAAACCAGGGAATCGCGGTGCGGGCCGCCACGGGGGTTTTCGCCGATCTGGAAGATTGAACGAGTGATCGACGGCGCGATCGGGTTCCGCAGATCACGCCTTCGCGCGCAAGGTGTCCTGGGCCTTCAGGAATTCCTCCTTCAGTTCCTCGTATTCGCGCGTCACCGGATACTGGGGAAACTCGTCGATCACGTTCTGGGGCGGGCGGAAGAGGATGCCGAAGTCGGCCTCGCCGAGCATGGTCGTGTCGTTGTAGGAGTCGCCCGCCGCGATGGTGTGGAAGTTGAGCTGCCGGAAGCGCAGCACAGCCTCCCGCTTCTGGTCCTTCATGCGGAGCCGGTAGTGCTGGATGGTGCCGTCTTCGCCGACCTCGAATCCATGGCAGAAGAGGGTGGGATAGCCCAACTGTCTCATCAGGGGAGCGGCGAACTCGTAGAAGGTGTCGGACAAAATCACCACCTGCATTCGTTCGCGCAGCCAGTCCAGGAAGTCCCGGGCCCCGTCCAGGGGAGATAATCCGTCGATCACCTCCTGGATCTGCTGAATTTTCAGGCCGTGTTTGTCGAGAATCCCGAGACGATGGGTCATCAACTCGTCGTAATCGGGTATCTGGCGCGTGGTCAGCTTCAGATCCTCGATTCCGGTTTTCTCGGCAAATTTGATCCAGATTTCGGGGATGAGAACTCCCTCCAAGTCCAGGCAGGCGATTTCCATGACAGCGGTCTGCTGCACTACTTAGGGGCTCCGGGAGTGAAGTAAAATAAAAACTTGGTCCACCGAGAATCCTGCGACAGGTTTCGGCTATGCCGGAAGGTCAAGTCATCGGCGTTCTGCCCGCGCGCTGGGGATCGACTCGGTTTCCCGGGAAGCCATTGCATCTCATCGCGGGCAAACCGCTGATCCAGCACGTGTGGGAGCGCTGCACCCTGGCGGATCGGCTGAACCGGTGTCTCGTGGCCACGGATGATCGGCGCATCTTCGCCGCGGTGGAGGCTTTCGGGGGTGAGGTGGTGATGACCCGCGAAGATCATCCCAGCGGAACCGATCGAATCGCCGAGGTCGCATCCGCTCTGCCCCACGCCACCCATCTCATCAATATCCAGGGGGATGAGCCTCTCATCAGCCCCGCTCTCATCGATCGGCTGGCGGCCACCTTGAGCGCCGAGCCCGAGGTCGGGATGATCACCGCGGCCCATCCCCTCGCTTCCGACGACCCCGCGCTACACGATCCCAACGTGGTCAAAGTGGTTCGGGACCGGCATGGGGATGCCCTCTACTTTTCCCGCAGCGCCATCCCCCACGATCGGAATGTTACGGGGCAGGTTCGGTATCTCCGGCACAAGGGCATCTACGGGTTCCGGCGTGACTTCCTGCTGCAGTTCGTCGCCTGGCCCCCCTCGGAGCTGGAGCAAATCGAATGCCTGGAGCAACTCCGGGCCATGGAGAACGGGGCCAAGATCCGGGTGCTGGAAACCGACGACGATTCCGCCGGCATTGACACCCCGGAGCAGGCGGCGATACTTCACCGAAACCTCACCTGCTCCGCATGAAGTTCATCTTCGTCACCGGAGGCGTGGTCAGTTCCCTGGGCAAAGGG
>CAZLUZ010000050.1:0-27107 GCA_964562825.1 uncultured Akkermansia sp. | reverse complement strand
ACCGCCCCGAACAGGTCGGCGAGAAACTACCGCATCTCGCGGGTCAACTGACCGGCCAGCCCCCAGTCGACGAAACAGATCCTGCGGTCGGGAGTGATGAACACATTGCCCCCGTGGGGGTCGCCGTGGAAAAAGCCGGCGAGAAACATCTGATGAAACAGCGATCGCCCGCCGATCCGGGCCAGACGCCGGGCATCCTCCGGATCGAGGTCCGCCTCCCCGGGCGGCACCCCGGAAATCCACTCCATGACGAGCAGACGCCGGGTGGAGAGTTCCTCATCGACCGTCGGGGCATAGACCTCGTCGTCGTAGGGATTGATCTGGTTGAAGAAATTGGCGTTCCGCGCCTCGATGGTGAAATCCAGCTCCTGGGCCATGGCCTGCCGGATCTCCTCGACCACATCGGGCAGATCGTAGGGCCGGAGTTCCTTGATCCGCTGATGCACCTCCCGGGCGAACCAGGAGATGAACACGAAATCCGCCTCGATCTCCCGACGGATGCCGGGGCGCTGAATCTTGAGCGCCACCGTCTGCCCGTTGTCGCAGCGCTTGGCCCGATGGACCTGCGCCAGGGAACCACTGGCCACAGGAGACTCCTGGATGTCGAAAAAGAGGCGGTCCACCGGACCGGAAATCTCTTCGATGAGCACCCGGTTCATCTCCTCCCAGGGCACCGGCCGCACCTTGTCCCGGAGGAGGCGCAGCTCTTTGATCAGGGGCTCGGGCAGCACATCCGGCCGCGTGCTCAAAATCTGCCCCAGCTTGACGAAAGTCGGCCCCAGTTCCTCCAGCGTGATGCGGATGCGCTGCCAGATATTGAGGTGGAGAAATTCCGGCTGGGCCCGGCTGCGCAGGCGCGCGGGCACGCCGATGCGCTCCAGGATCTCGCCAAAGCCATGACGCGCCAGGACCCCGACGATCTCCGGGGCCCGGACCATGTTGGCCCAAAACTGAAAGGGTTTCACTCGGATTTCTCGGGTGAGCCCGTCCGGCTCTCCGGACGATCGGTCCCTCCGCGAATCGGATGGACCAGGGCCGGATGGTTCAGGACCCCTCGCCGGAGTGTTTCTGCTCCAGTTCGGTCACCCGGGCGCTCAACGCGTCGAACTGCGTGCGAGTCACGAGATTGCCTTTCTGGAGCATCTCCTCGAAAAACTTTTCCGTCTCCTCCCGGACCTTCTCGTACTCGCCCACGCTCTCCTCCCGGATCTTGTCCGCGGTCGCCTTTGCCTCGTCGGTGGTGATCTTTCCCTTTTTCACCAACTCCTCGAGCTGGCGGTCGATGGCCTCCTTGGTAACCACGGTGGCGCCGAGGCCGGCGAGCACCGTTTTCTTGATGAGTTCAATCATGTTTCGTCGTCGCTTGTCTTGTTGTCTCGGCAAAATAGCCGATCCCGAAGGCGACGCAACCGGGGTGTGGCTGCGGCGACGAACGGGGGTCCCAATCAGGCCTTTTTCCCGGCCCGGGCCATGGTGGAGAACAGGGTGAGGAGGAGGAACAGCCCGAGGTAGGCCGCCGGCGGAGTCCAGGCCAGAGTGGCCCGGAAGATGGTGACCATGGTGATGAGGAAGGCCACGGCGAGCCCGATGGAGAGCAGCGTGGTCCGCCGGCGCCAGCTGAGCAGGGCCACGGCGCAGAGGGCGATGATGCCGTAGCCGGCGGCCCTTCCCCACAGCGGCCATCGCTCGAAGTGGCGGCGAGACTGGATCGTGGCGATGGCCCGGGCCGTTGCGGAGAGGGGGGAAAGCATCTCCTCGTTGGCCGTCTCGATGGTGCGATCACGGCTTCGGTCGAAGCCGAGGATCACGAGGTTGCGCGAGATCGACTCGAACTTGCCGGAGAACTCCTCGACCAGATTCTCCGCCAGGGCATCGATCCGCTCCACGGCCAATGCGACATCTTCGACCTTGAGAGAGGCGAAGTGGTAGACCCGCTGGCGATTGCCCTCCTCGTCGCGCCGCACCTCGTACATGGAGTGAGAGAGACCTCCGTATGAGGGCAGTTCCATGGTCCCGTCCCGGCGCACCGGGATATCGTAGAGCGACCCCACCCGGATGCGCGGGGGCTCGGCGGCAAAGTCCACGGTGATGTCCTCGACCGGGATGGCGGCCTGGCGGGCCACCGAGGCCAGCACGAAGCCGGGAACGACGTGACCGCCCTGCCGCGCCACGAGGGGTATCCGCACCCGGCCCGCCTGCATGGAGGAAAACTCCAGGTGGCGGGAGAAAGCCGGTTCCCCGTTGGCGAGCAGTTCGGGATCCGCGGGTCGGACGGTGCGCTGCACCTCGGGGAGGGCCGAAATATCGCCGGTGACCCGGAGCGGCGGGTAAGCGCAGGCCTCGGCGGAGTCGGCCGGAGCCCCCTGACCCGACACCACCGTGCCCAGCGTCATTTCGGGCAACTGCAGGGCGGCGTCCTTGAGTGGAAAGATGTCCGTCGCGTTGAGCACCGATTCCCGGGTGAAGACCGGTGCGGGGAGGAAAGATACCGCCTTGGGATTCAGCTTGCCGATGGCGTAGAGGAAGGCCGCGTAGTCGAGACGAGTCAGGGCGGCTTCATCCCCGGGCTCCACCGCATCCTCCTCACCGACCTGCACCGGTTCGTAGTCGTCGGTGATGCGCACCATGGTCACCGCCGGCTGCCCGATCTGCTCCCCCGCATTGCCGATGCAGAAATCCACCCAGAACCGGTCCAGACGCCGGACCGGCTCGAGCACCCGCTCGCGCAGTTCCCACTCGGCGAACCCCGCGAGAATGGCTCCCAGGAAAAGAAAGATAACGGCCCGTTTGCTCATACTGCAGAAGAAATGCTGCCGGCGAGGCGTGCGACGGGCCGTTTCCCGCTAGGATTGCCCCCTCACCACGCGAAAGAGATGCACTGGCTTGGTCCGGGGGTCAAGGGAGACAAAGTTGGTGGAATCGCGCCATTGATACGACTCGTCGTAGAGGAGGTCGACGACCTCGAAAGGCTTGCCGGGGGTCAATCCCATGGCCTCAAGAGGCAGATGCAGAATGGTCTCCTGGGTGTTGTCCCAGTCCAGATTGACCACGGCGAGCACCACGCTGGAGCGGTCTTCGGTGAACTTGTAGTAGGCGATGATCTGGTCGTTCTCCGCGTGGACAAACTCGATGTTGGCGTACTCGCGCAGGGCGGGTTCGCTGCGGCGGGCCCGGTTCAGGCGGGAGATGAATTCCTTGATGTTGCCTGGCTGGTTCCAATCCCTCTCCTTCAGCTGGTATTTTTCGCTGTCGAGGTATTCCTCGCGCACGCCGAGGGCTTCGTTCTCGCAGAACTCGTAGCCGGAATATATCCCCCAACTGGTCATGGTGGTCGCGGCGAGGGCGGCGCGGGCCTTGAAGCCCGATGGCTTGGCGCCCTGCAGGTGCTCGGGGAGGATGTCCGGGGTGTTGGGCCAGAAATTCGCCCGGTAGTAGTTGCGCATCTCGCCTCGGGTCAACTCGTTCACGTAGTCCATCAACTCCCATTTCGAGACCCGCCAGGTGAAGTAGGTGTAGCTTTGGGTGAACCCGATCTTGCCCAGCGTCTGCATCATCTTGGGGCGGGTGAAGGCCTCGGAAAGGTAGATGACCCGGGGATGATCCCGGTGAATCTCTCCGATGAGCCACTCCCAGAAAGCCACCGGCTTGGTGTGGGGATTGTCCACCCGGAACACCTGCACCCCCTTGTCCACCCAGAAGCGGACCACGTCGAGGAGTTCCTCCCAGAGTTCCTTCCAGTTCTCGCAGTGAAAGTTCAACGGGTAGATATCCTGATACTTCTTGGGAGGGTTCTCCGCATACTTGATCGTCCCGTCGGGACGGTGGAAGAACCACTCGGGATGATCCCTTACGTAAGGATGATCGGGGGAGCACTGGATGGCGAAGTCGAGGGCCACCTCCACACCGATCTTTCTCGCCTCCTCGACCAGCCAGACGAAGTCGTCGATGGTTCCCAGGGCGGGCTCGACCGACTTGTGTCCCCCCTCGGAGGAACCGATGGCCCAGGGGGAACCCACGTCACCCTCCTCGCAGGTGAGGGTGTTGTTTTTGCCCTTGCGGAAGGTGACGCCGATGGGGTGGATCGGGGGGAAATAGACGATGTCGAAACCCATTGCCCTGGCGTCCTCGATGCGGGGCAGACAGTCGCGAAAGGTGGCGTGCTCCGTCGCGCTGCCCTTGACCGAGCGGGGAAAAAACTCATACCAGGCGGAGAACTGAGCGAGTTCGTGTTCCACCCGGATGTCGCCCCGCTCCTCGGATTCGGTGGCCAGGGAGAGGTCGGGATACCGATGGATCCGCCCCCGGACCGCTTCCGGCTCGAAGAGGGCGGGCACCTCCGGTGGGTGACTCGCCACGAGCGTCTCGCTCAATTCGACGAGAGCCCGGGCGTCCTCCTCCTCGCCGGCCCCGGCCGCCCGGTCCGACGCGGCGACAAGCAGCAACCGGCCCTCCTCGAGTTCGGTGGTGAAGTCTTCCTGATCACCGGTGAGGCGCCGCTCGAAGTCATGGAGCCACGATTCGAAGACGTCGCCATACGCGACGACGACCACCCGGAGGCGTCCCTCACGCTCCAGCGGGATGCGCCCTGACCAGCGATCGTTGTCCACGAAGGTCATGGGGGCGGTGATCTCTTCGCCGTCTCCCTCCCAGGTACCGCGGAGGAAGGCGGAGAGCTTGTCATGGCCGTCCTTGAAAATATCCGCGCCGATCTCGATCGTCTCCCCGACGATGCGCTTGACCGGGTAGCGGCCGCATTCGACCCGGGGCCAGAGCTGGGAAATGACGACGGTGGGTAGATTTTCGGATAGCGAAGACATGATTCTGGGTGCTGATGACTGGGTGCGGCGGATAGCACAGCCTTCCCCAAAAGCCAAGGGGCGATTTTGTCAAGGCACGGTGAGAGGAACCCTTGCCGCCAGGCGCCTGCCGCCGAGACGGGCTAGTCGACGCGCCGGCTGCTGACCTTTTTCCGTTTCCGTTTTTTTTCCGAGCGGAACTTTTTCGTTTCCCGCATCCGCGCCCTGGCCGCGGCGGAGGGTTTCCTCTTCCGGTAGCGAATTTGGGCCCGCTTCCTCGCCCGGGCCAGCAACTCCTCCCGATGCTTGTGCTCCAGCCGCTCGCAGATGCGCAGCCGGGCCAGTTCGCGGTTCCGCTCCCGGGACCGGTCCTCCTGACAGTGCACCTCGGTCCCGCTGGGAACGTGGCGGAGGTACACACAGGAGGCCGTCTTGTTGATCTTCTGCCCTCCGGGGCCCGAACCGTGGACAAATTTCTCCACGAGATCCGCCTCCCGGATCCCGAGCCGTTCCATCCTCTCCACGATCGCCGCGTCCATCTCCCCGCCACAGTAAGGGAAGATGAGGGGAAAGCCAACCGTCCCTGCCCAGAGGCGCCACCCTCAGACGTTGAAGCGGAACTCGATCACGTCGCCGTCCTTCACCTCGTAGTCCTTGCCCTCGATGCGCAGTTTGCCCGCATCGCGCGCCTTGGCCAGAGAACCGAGTTCCACCAGGTCATCGTAGCGCACCGTCTCCGCCGCGATGAAACCGCGCTCGAAATCGGTGTGGATCACGCCGGCAGCCCGCGGCGCCTTGTCGCCGGCGGTGATGGTCCAGGCCCGCGTCTCCTTCTCGCCCGTGGTGAGGTAGGTGCGGAGCCCGAGCAGATGGTACACGGCCCGGATCAGGGACGACACCCCCGAGTCGGGAATCCCGAGATCGGAGAGAAACTCGCTGGCCTCCTCCGGTGAGAGATCGATCATCTCCTCCTCGATGCGGGCGGAGATGACCACCGCCTCGGCCCCGTGGGCTTCCGCGGCGTATGCGCGCACCCGCGCTACCATGGGATGGCTCTCTGGATCTTCGAGCGCACCGCCCAGTTCGGCCTCCGAGACGTTGCAGGCGTAAATCGTCCGCTTGGAGGTCAGCAGAAAAAACTCCCGCATCAGGGAACGCTCCTCGTCACTGATCTCCAGGGTGAGCGCGGGTTTGCCCTGATCGAGGTGAGGCAGGAGTTTGTCGATCAGGTCCACTTCCCGTTTCGACTCCTTGTCGCCGGTCTTGGCCTTTTTCTCCCGGGTAGCCCGCCTCTTCTCCAGGGAGGCGTAATCGGCGAGGATCAACTCCGAATTGATGATCTCGATGTCCCGAATCGGATCGACCGAACCGAGTTCGTGGATGATGTCGTCGTTCTCGAAACAACGCACCACCTGGACGATGGCATCGACCTCACGGATGTTGGCGAGGAACTTGTTGCCCAGGCCGGCGCCCTCACTGGCGCCCTCCACCAGTCCGGCGATATCGACGAATTCGATCGTGGTGGGGACGATCTAGAGCGACTTCGAGAGCTTGCCGAGGACCTCCAGCCGCTCGTCGGGAACGGTGACGACACCCACATTGGGATCGATGGTGCAGAAGGGATAGTTCGCCGCCTCCGCCTTGCGATTGCGGGTCAAGGCGTTGAAGAGAGTGGATTTGCCGACGTTGGGGAGTCCGACGATACCTGCTTGGAGCATGGGGAGCCGATTGGTGGTGGGTGAAAACAGCGTTCCGTATCCAGTAATCAGGAATCGGCAAACAGGCAACCGAGAAGAGGAAACAAGAGACGAGAAACAAAATCCCGTTGCAATTCCCGCGGGATCGGCTATGCTCCCCGCCCCATGGCCCGAACAGGAGGAAAAGCGAAAACGAGAAAAGCCGTCGCCAAGCGCTTCAAGGTGACCGGCAGCGGCAGGGTGCTGCGCCGCAAGCAGGGGAAACGCCACCTCATGCGCCGGAAGAGCTCGAAGCGTCGGCGTGATCTCGGACAGGCGGCGCTCGTGTCGCCCGCCGACGAAAAGAACGTCAAGGCAGATATGCCTTTTCATTGATGACCTTTGTCGAACCGCGGTCGCCTGGCGATGCGGTTCCGGATTCCGAAGAATCCACAGCCAGCCGTCTGGCGGCGCGGTGCGAGACACCTACCGTCGCCTGAGGAGAAGGACGAGGCAGGCCGGCTGAAAGAAAAAAACAGTCCCTCTCACCCGAATACCGAAATGCCACGTGCCACCAACGCGCCCGCCAGCCGGAAACGGCGCAAGCGCATCCTGAAGAAAGCCAAGGGGTTCCGCGGAGCCCGCTCGAAGCTCTATCGTTACGCCAAGGACGCGATCTACAAGTCCCAAACCTGGGCCTATCGCGACCGTAAAAAACGCAAAGGCAACTTTCGCCGCCTCTGGATCCAGCGGATCAGCGCCGCGGCCAGATTGCACGATCTGACCTACTCCCGATTCATGGAGGGCCTCAAGGCTTCCGGGATCGAACTGGATCGCAAGGTATTGTCCGATATCGCCATCAACGACGAGGCGGCCTTCGCCGCCCTCGCGGAGAAGGCCAAGGGCGCCCTGGAAGACAAGACACAGGCGCGGAAGCAAGCCGCCTGACGGCTTCGCCCTGCTGGGTCTCCGCGATACGATCACCCTCGGCCGGACGCACGGCGCAGGGTCCACCCCTGGCCCGGCGACGCAGAGAAAGTCTGTTCCCGTGACCGCCGGTCGCCTCGACTATCCACGGCATGATTGACGAGCTGGAAGCCATTCAAACCGAGGCCATGGCCGCGATCGCCGCAGCCGGCGACGAGCCCGCGCTCGAGGAACTGCGCATCGCCTTTCTCGGCAAGAAAGGACGATTGACCGCCGCCGCGGCGCGCATGCGCGAGGTGCCCAAAGACCAGAAGAAAGAGGTCGGGCAGAAATTGAACGAGGTGCGCATCGGGATCACCGGGGTCCTTGAAGAAAAAGGCGCCGAGATGAGGGCGCGACGCGATGCCGAAGCCTACGCCTCGATCGATCCCACCCTGCCGGGGCGGGCGCTTCCCGAGGGAGGGCTCCACCCCCTGACCATCGTGCTCGACGAGGCCGTGCAGGTCCTCCGCCGCATGGGATTCGCCCTCGCCGAGGGACCCGAAATCGAGACGGAGTGGCACTGCTTCGACGCGCTCAACACCCCGGCCGATCACCCCGCGCGAAACGAGTCGGACACCTTCTATTTCGCGAACGGAAAACTCCTGCGCACCCACACTTCCTCGGTGCAAATCCGGACCATGGAAGCGGTCGAACCTCCCGTGCGCATCATCGCCCCCGGCAGCGCTTTCCGTCGGGACGAGATCGACTCCACCCACCTGAGCGCCTTTCACCAGCTCGAGGGGCTGTTCGTCGACGAAAAGGTCACCCTGGCGGACCTCAAGGGAACCCTCGAGTTCTTTTTCCGCGAGATCTTCGGTTCGAGGACGGAAGTTCGCTTTCGCCCCCACTTCTTCCCCTTCACCGAACCCAGCTTCGAGGTCGACCTCAAGCTGCACGCCAAGGGGCGGGCCGCAAAATGGATCGAGATCGCGGGCTGCGGCATGGTCGACCCCAATGTCTTCGGCGAGGTCAACCGGGCGCGGGGCGACCGGGCCTACGATCCGAAAAAATGCAGCGGCTTCGCCTTCGGCCTCGGCCTGGACCGGCTGGCCATGATCCTCTACGGCATCCCCGACCTGCGCCTTCTCATCGAGAACGATATCCGCTTCCTCTCCCAGTTCCGCTAGCGAGCCCCCCGTCTCTCCCTCGACATGAAAGTTTCCCTGAAATGGCTCAGCGACCACGTCGACTTCGGTGATTACTCCCTGGAACATCTCGACGATCTGCTAACCTTCGCCGGGATCGAGGTGGAGGGGGTGGGGTGCCTCCCGGATCACCTCGTCGTGGCCGAGGTGCTCAGCTCGGAGAAACACCCCGATGCGGACAAACTCTCCGTCTGCCGGGTTGACGATGGCACCGGCACGCCCCGGCAAATCGTGTGTGGGGCCAAAAACTACCGAGTCGGGGACAAGGTACCCCTGGCCCTGCCCGGGTGCGAACTCGACGCCGGGGACGGCAAGACCTTCACCATCCGCGAGGGAAAACTGCGCGGGGTGGAATCCCGCGGCATGATGTGCGCCGCATCGGAGATCGGGCTCGCCGACGAGAGTGACGGTCTCATGATCCTGCCCGGGGACCTGACGCCGGGCACCCCCCTGGCGAAGGTCTATCCCGCCGTTTTCGACCTGGAGGTCACCCCGAACCGTCCCGACTGCCTCTCCCACCTGGGCATCGCCCGGGAACTGGCCGCCCTCGTCGGTCGGGACCTCAAGGGACCGGCGGACCACACCGAGTCGAAAACGAAATCCCGACGGGCGAAAAGGAGTGAGATCGCACTCGAGAGCGAGGATTGCCCCTACTACACCGGCCGCTGGATTCGCGGGGTCCGGGTCGGGGAGTCCCCGGACTGGCTCAAGGAAAAGCTCGTCGCCATCGGTCTCCGTCCCATCAACAACGTGGTCGACATCACCAATTTCGTGCTCATGGAGATGGGGCAACCGCTCCATGCCTTCGACCTGGCCCGTCTCGAGGGGGGTATCGTGGTGCGGCGGGCCCGGGCCGGCGAGAAATTCCTCGCCCTCGACGGCGAAACCTACGAGCTGAACGAAGAGGACACGGTCATCGCAGACCGGGAAAAGCCGGTGGCCATCGCCGGGGTGATGGGCGGGGAAGACTCCGGGGTGACCGAGGCCACCACCGACATCCTGCTCGAATCCGCCTATTTCGAGCCCACCGCGGTGCGCCGCACGGGCCGAAGGCTGGGTTTGCACTCCGATTCGAGCTACCGCTTCGAGCGCGGGGTGGACCCCCAGCAAATCCGGGGGGCCTCGGACCTCGCGGTGAAATGGATTGTGAAACTGGCCGGCGGCAAGGCCGACCGGGAGATCGTGGAGTGCGGCAAGCCGCCCCGACCGCCCCGTCCGGTCCGGCTGAGCAAGTCGCTCTGCCGCAACGTAATCGGGGCGAAGATCCCGGAGGAGGAGATCGAGAGAATCCTGGAATCGCTCGGACTGCGGCGGGAGGGCAAGGCCTGGGCGATTCCGAGCTACCGGGGCGACCTGGTGCGGCCCATCGATCTGGTGGAGGAAGTGGCCCGGGTCTACGGCCTGGAGAAAGTTCCCGCCCGCACCGCGGCCCGTTTCGCGGAGCGATCCAAGGCCGATGCCGCCTACGATTTCCACCGCGAGCTGCAGCTCCGCCTCAGCTCGCTGGGCCTCTACGAGACCCGCAACCTCAAGCTCATCTCCTCGGCGCAACTGGCGGACAATCTGGCGGTGGACCTGCGAGGCATGCGCCCGATCCGACTGAAGAATCCCCTCAACGACGATCAGGATCATCTCCGCCCCGGATTGCTGCCCGGGCTGCTCGCCTCCGCCGAGCGAAATGTTCGCTTCGGCAACGCGGACCTGCGGTTCTTCGAGATCGGACGCGTCTTTACCCACACGCCGAAGGGGGAGGAGGTCGAGACGGAACATATCGCCCTGCTCCTCACCGGACGGCGGCGCCCCGAGGGTTGGGATGGGGAGAAACCGGGCGACTGCGATATCCACGACCTGCGGTCCGTCCTCGAGGCGCTCCTCGGCGCCCGGAGCGGCGATCTCGTCTTCCGGCCGGTGGATCACGAAGCTCTGCTCTGTCCCGTGAGCGTGGAACTGGGACGGGGCAAGAAAGCCGCCAAGCTCGGACTGGCCGGGTACGTGCCGCCCGCACGGGGCCGAGCGATCGATATCGAGACGCCCATCGTCGTCGCCGAGTTGAACGCGCGGAAGCTGGCCGGTGCCGTCACGAGGGACGTCACCTTCGAGGATCTGCCCAAGTTTCCGGGGAGCTCGCGGGATATCGCCATGCTGGCGCCCGAGAGCCTGACCACCGAGGAAGTCGCCGCGTTCTTTGCCAGCTACGGCGAGAATCTGCTCGTCGAGGCACGGCTATTCGACGTCTTCCGGGACGAGACCGGGGAGAAACTCGCCGCGGACCGGAAATCGATCGCCTACACCGTGCTCTACCGCGCCGCTGATCGCACCCTGGAGGCCGCCGAGGTGGAGAAGGTGCACGCGAAGCTACTCGATGCGCTGCAGAAGGCGCTGCCCGTGGAGTTCCGGTGATGATTGCCGGCACACGCGCCCTCAGCCCGCGGCCCAGCCCAGGAGCAGTCCGCACAGGATGATCAGGCCCAGGTAGACGACGAAGGGACGCCACAATCTCAGGAGCATGTCGCGCTCCCGATCGACGATGCCCACAGTGGCCTGGACGGCGGCGATGTTCTGCAGGGAGATCATGTTGCCCGCTCCCGCCCCGGCGAGCTGCAGACCCAGCACCAGGCCCGGATCGGTCCCGGTGATCGCACTCGCCTGGAAGAGAACCGGAGCCATGAGCAGATTGGAAACCGTGGCGCTCCCCGCGATGAAAGCCCCGAGCGCCCCCGCGACGGGGGCCAGCGCCAGGAGGAGAAGACCGCCCCCACCGCCCCCGAACACGGCGTCCAGTGCGGCGGCCGGATCGCTGAGGCGAACCACCATCTGGGCCAGGGCCGCCATGCAGAAAATGGCGAGCCAAACGAAAGGCAGACGTTTCGCGGCCAGGGCGAATACCCCGCCGAGTCCGCCCGCGACGCCATCCCTCTGCCCGATGAGAACCACGACGGCGAGAGCGACGAGAAAGACCAGCCCCGGCTGGAACGCCCCCAGCCTTTCCTCCTGGCCGGCCACGGAAAAGCTCCAGCGAAGCGGACCGAGGACGAGTTTCCCTACCAGGAGAAGAAGGCAGAGAAAAAGGTAGGGGGCGAAGGCCCGGATCAGCGGCAGCACCCCGCGGGAACGGCGCCCCGCCCGTCCTGCCGGCAGGGTCAGGCAGAAAAGGAGCAGGCCGATGAGGGAGCCGGCCATAGAGGGAAACTCCGGACCGATCCAGGCGAGACAGAAGGCCGGAACGGTAAAACAGAGACTCGCCCGGACAGCCAGGGGAACCCCCTGCCGCCACCATCCCAGAGCGCCATCCTCCGGGCGGGCCAGCCAGCCGATCGCGAGCGGCGGGGCGAGCCCGGCGAGGAGCTGGATACCGGCCCCATAGATGCCCGCCGTGCCCGCGGCCAATCCGTCGAACCCGACTCGCACGGGCGTGCCCACGGCCCCGAAAGGCACCGCGGCGCTGTCGCCGATCAGGGGCAGCACGGCTGCGGTCAGGGGAGAAAAACCCAGGGCGAGGAGAAGGGGAGCGATGATCGCGGCAGGAGCACCGAAGCCCGCCGCCCCCTCGAGAAACCCGCAGAACAACCAGGCCAGCAGCAGCGCCGCGAGAGTCCGGTCTCCCGCCGTGAAATCGCCCAGAGCCGACTTGATGCGGACCGTGGTGCCGGTGCGATTCATCGTCTCGAGAAACGAAATCGCCCCGAAAAGGATCAGGCCCACCTCGGTGGAAACGATGAACGCCTTGACCAGCGGCGGGGCCAGGTCCGTCGCTCCCACGCCGGGGGCGAACCCCCAGAGGCCGAGGGCGGAGAGAAACGCGATGATACCGCTCTGCCAGAGAGAACGGCGGAGCACCAGGGTGAAGAAAAGAAGCAGGAAGAAGGGAACCGTGGTCGCCAGAATCGCCATGATCTTGAACGCGACGGGGATGCGGCCCGCGCCTCCTGTCCATCCATGGTATCGCGATCGGAGAGTGTCAATGCGGAAATCCGGGGGCGGAGGCACCCCGCCCGGATGGGAACAGTCTCTAGCGCAGCGCGCGCAACTGATCGCTCACCCACCGCAGCCGGTTCGCCGCATCGCTGTCATCGGGATTCTCCTCCACATAGGACTTCCAGTCCGCCTGGGCGAGTTCGTAGAGTTCTCGCGCCGAATTCCTGTCCTCGCTGCGCAGACTGGCGAAACCGGCGAGCCCGCGGGCCGTGGCCAAGGAACGACGAAATTCCGAGCGATCCCGGTTCCCCTCGGTAATCTCCGCCAGCAATTTGATGGCTTCCCCCAGAGGAGGGCGGGATTCGTCAAACTTGTCCGCGTCCATGCGCAGTTCCGCAAGGTGGATGAGCCGCTTGGCGTAGGCGTGACGCATCGCCGGAAGCGGGATGGAGGTCTGCTCGATGATCGGTTTGAGCAGGGCGATGCTCTCCTCCTCCAGCTGGATCGCGTTGGAGGAGTTGCCCCCGTTGCGCTGGTTCTCAGCGAGATACCCGTAGACTTCGGCCAGGGTGATGAGGTATTCCGGTTCGTTGGGGTTGCGCCCGACCACACCCGCGAGAATCTTGGTCGAGTTCTTCAGCTTGTCCAGATCCGAGCGGAGAAGTCCCACCCGCGCGAGACAGTTGCCCAGGCTGAGGTGGTATTCGTCCACGGCCGCGTTCAACTTGACCGCCTGGGCGAAAAGCGCCCCCGCCTGCTGGTAGGACCGGAGGGCCCTGTCCGAGTCAGCCGCGGCCTCGTAGATGCGCCCGAGCAGTTGGAAGGATGCCCCCAGTCCGGCCACGACCCGCTCGTTCTCGGGAAAATCCTCCTGGAGAGCGAGAAACTGCTCCGCGATGGTTTCGGCTCCCTCCATGGCAACCTGGTCGCTGCCGAGAACATGATGGCATTCGATGATGCGCAGCGAGTTGCGGTTGATCTCGATCGCCACCTCGACCTCGGTGGACGGGTCCAGTTGACGCAGCTCCTGCCAGTGGCGCGAGGAACTGTCGAAAATCTGGGAGGCCGTGGTGTATCGCCCGTTGTCCATGGCCAGATCGCCGATGGCCTGCTTGGCCACGGCCAGGTTGCGGGTGAATTCGGGCTTGTTCCCGATGTTTTTCGTCAACTCGAGGTAGCGCTGCTCCGCCTCGGCGAAGGCGGATACGGCTGACCCGTAGTCGCCCAGCTCCTTGTAGATGCGGCCGAGGTAGTAGTAGGCGTGGGCGGTGGACACCATGAAATCCGGTGCCTCGCCGTAGGTCTCGATGAGGAGTTCGTAGTGCTTCTTGCCCTGGTCGAGGGCCTCTCGCCGGCCCTGGCGGAAGGCGGGAACGTCGGTGTCCCCATTTTCCAGAACCAGACGGAAAAAGCGGTCGCCGTTCTCCTGGCTTTGGCGGAGCAGGCTGCGGGCCAGTTTGGCCTCGCTGACAAGCCGGGCCTTGGTGTCCTCCACCTCGTCGAGATCGGCCTTCAGCGCCTCGCTCGATTTCTCCCGCTTTGCCATCTCCTGGCGGAATTTGTTCTCCTTCGCAGCCACCTCGTCGGCCAGCTTGCTCAGCACCTGATCCTTGCTCTGGCGGGCCTTGCCCACCTCGAAGAGAAGAAATCCGGTCGATGCAGCGAAGACCAGGCATCCCAGGATGAGTGCCCCACCGAGGATCAGGAAGGGCCGGGGCAAATCGACCAGTTCGCCCAGACTCTCACGACCCGGGGGATTCCTTACGGGCAAAGCCTCCTCGACCGTCTCTACCCTTTCGTCTTCGCCCGTGTCGTCATCTGCGACGGAGTCGATCGATTCGCCTGTGGGCTCGGGCTCGGGCTCGAACTCTTCGGCTTCGGGGATGTCCGGTTCCTCCACCGCGTTCCAGCTCGGCGCCGCGGGAGCCTCCTCCCGAGGGTGAGCGGGTGGGATCACCGGCTCCGGAGCTGTTTGCGGAACGGGTTCCGGGGCGGGTTCGGCACGGGGTGGCGGGGCTTGAGATGCCGCGACCGCCGCCTGGCGATTGTGCTGGACCGTTTCCAGGAGAAAACCACGCACCTCGACCATGGTGGAAAATCGATTCGACGGGAGAAGCCCCAGACATCCCTCCACCGTGGTGCGAATCGCGGCCTCACGACCGTCTGCCGGGGGTTCCGGCCAGGAAATGGTCCTCTCCGCCTCGAGCAGGCCGAGGATCTGGGCGGCGTGATTCGTCATCTCGGCCATGGAGACGAGTGGCAACCGCCCGAGCTGGTCCGGACGATGGGTAAACTGCTCGTGCAACTGCCCGAGTCGGGGAACCCGTCCCGTGAGCAATCGGTAGGCGATCACCCCGAAGGCATAGACATCCCAGGCACCTACCTCCGCGTAGTCGAAACGGGCAGAACGCAACTGCTCCGGCGCGAGGAAAAACGGCAGTTCCGCCGCCTCAACCAACTGCACCGCGGGTATGACCATCTCGCCGAAACCGGCCAGGCGCAGCTCGGGTTCTTCCCCCTGACCGGTGAGGAAGATGTTCGACAAGCGGAGACTGCCGTGGAAGAGACCGTTGCTATGCAACTCCGCGAGGCTCTCTGCCAGCCGATGGATCGTGGTGATGGCGTTTTCCCGATCGAGCATCTGGGATAGGTAGGCCAGAGAAGACAGTCGCCAGGCGCCCCGGCTCGTCTGCCAGCCGGGAAACTGCAGGGACACGGCGCAGGGGGTGTGCAGCTCCGACCGCGAAAAGACCTCCGCCGGCACCACGTGGCGATCCGAAGGCAGTTCGGCGATCCGACGGTATACCCCGGCCAGAAGCGGTTCGTAGGTCGCCTGTGCCTTGTAGATGCGGACCAGCCTCTTCCCCGGCCCGTGATTCCCCGCGAGAAAACTCCAACCGAAGGGATCTTCCTCGATCAGTTCTTCGAGTCGGTATCCAGCGAGGTCCGGCAGGCGCATGCGTGCAGTAACGGTTGGGCTTTCCCCCGTATTATCGGGATTCCTCCCCCAGGAGCGCGTTTGCGATCCTCTCCCATTCGGACTCGATCTCCTCACTCCCAATCGCGGGCTGACCGGCTCGGGCAAACCAGTAGCCTGCGTTGCCGAGGTCTCCCTCGATCGTGTGCAGCAGGGCGTGAATCCAGTCCCCCATCTTGCTGGGGATATCCTGCGCGATGTCGTGCGACTCGTGCCATCGCCCCTTCTTCGCGAGCCAGAGCGCCTTCAATTCCGCGCGCATCCCCTCCGGAGGGTCTCTGTCGATCTGAATCGACTGGGAAAAATCTTCCAGGATCATGGTCGGGTAACAAACCTAAGCGGTCGCCCGAATCGTCGCAAGAGAGGTTTCCCGGCCCAAGCAAATTTCATATTTACCCACTAGCGCCAATCCAATTTTGGGAATTAAAGGAATTTTGGGAAATTTCTTTTTAAGGCCTCTTGATAGATAAGCTTCCCTCGACAACACCGAGCCGGGAATCCGCCTCCAGTCGGCGCCACAGTTCTTCGCCGCCGGTTTTGCCCTCGAGGAGTTCCCGGTAGGTGGTGATGGTGCTCACCGCTTCGGCGTGTTTTTCTCCGAGCAGCTCGACCCGGACCGCCCGAAGCCCGGCCTGGCGCAGTCGGTCGAAATAGCGTGCCCCCGTCTGGGCCCGGCCGTTGAAGAGCGTGTTGCGGCAGCCCACATCGGCCTTGAGCGTATGCAGTTGGCCGACCCGGTCCCGAAGCTGCACCTCGTGGCGGTCGCAGGGCCGGCCGCAGTTGGTGGAATCGGTTCCCTGCGAGAGAAAGGCACAGAAGACGCAGTGCTCCATGTGGAACAGGGGCATGTGCTGGTGGAGCGTCACCTCGAACCAGTGCGGTGGCGACTCCCGGAGCAGGTCGACGAGCTGCTCGATATTGAGGTCGTAGGATGCGGTGAGATTCTCGAATCCCCGCTCCATGAAAAAGCGGGCGGCCAGCGGGTTGGCCACGTTCAGGGAGAAATCGCCCACCATGGCGAGATCGCTCTCCCGGGCGAACCACCAGGCGCCGCCGAGATTGCGCACCAGCACCCCGTCGGGAGCGGCCCGGTCCACGACGCGGAAAAGACCGGCCTCGCCGGCTTTCTGGATCCGGGGAGTGGCCAGAAAGATGCGGACCCCGCCATCGCGCTCCCGGATCGAGGCGACCACGTCGCGGTATCTCCGAACATCCTCGAGATCGATGTAGATCTGCTCCACCCCGCACTCGAGAGCGGCATCGATCTGGGCCTCGTCGCGGCAGAGCACCCGCAGCGCCCGGGTCAGGGGACAATCCTCCTCCCCGGTGGGAAGGAGATCGTCGAGCACCCGGAGCGATGGCGAGGGGTCCTCCCGTCGCCGGGGTCCTTCGGACTCGAGTCGGGCCACGAGTTCCCGGCGCATGCGATTGAGCTCGCTGACCGGGAGCATGACGCCACCGGCCAACTCCGAGCTGTCGAGGGATTCGAGGCGGAAACCGGTGTCCCCGAGCCGACTCCACTGGCCGAAAAGGAATTCGTGATCCAAGGGTCGATGGTGCGCCGGCACCAGATCGCGCGACGAGGACACCGCCAGGCCGCTGTCCACATCGCTGAGCCGGAGCGGCTCACCCGCTCTGCCGGCGACCTTCCACCGCAGCGGGGTCCTCCCACGTGCGGCGGGACGTCCCGTTTTCCAGGTCTGTTCGATTCGCTTGCGCAGCGCGGGATCGTCGGTCTTCCAAATCCGATCTCCCGGAGCGATGCGGGAGGGGTCCAGCTTGCCTCGGAGGAAAAAGATCCGGTTGCCCCGCAACTCGAAGATCCTTCCGCCCTGTTCCCGGTTGGTGTCTCCCCCCGTATCGACGACGAGGCCGTCTCCCCGGCTCAGGGGGACTCTGGGTTCGGTGACCTCGATCCAGTCGCGGCCGACGCCGGTGACCCTCCCCACGAAGGCCCCGCGTTTTTTCCCGAACCGGGCGTGGACCAGACTCTGGTTGTCGATTCCCTCCAGCCATCCCGTGTGAAAACCGCGGGAGAACGTCATTTCCAGTTCGTAGCGATCCTCCCCGTCGACGTGTTCCCGGGTCTCGCCCAGGGCGTGATCGATCGCCTTGCGGTAAACCCTCGTCACCGCGGCCACATACTCCGGAGATTTGAGTCGTCCCTCGATCTTGAAGCTCGCCACCCCTTCCTCGATGAGGCGCGGGATGAGATCGACACCGGCGAGGTCCTGGGGAGAGAGCAGGTATTTCCGGTCTCCCAGATCGCGGTCCTCGCCATCGACTACGAGATCGTAGGTCATGCGACAGGCCTGGGCGCACTCTCCCCGGTTGGCGCTGCGCTGGCCGAGGGATTCGCTGGTGAGGCACTGCCCCGAATAGGCCACGCAGAGCGCCCCGTGGACAAACGTCTCCAGGGGCACCTCGGCCAGCCCGGAGGTGCGGAAGAGATGAATCTCGCGCAGAGAATTCTCTCGGGCGATGACGGCCTTGTCGAGGTGAAAGGCTTCGTCCACCAGGGCGAGTCCCTCGGGAGAAGTGATGGTCATCTGGGTCGAGGCGTGCAACCCCAGTCCCGGGGTCAGTTCCCGGGTCATCCGGGCCAGCCCGAGATCCTGGACGATCACGGCGTCGACCCCGGCTCTTTCGATCTCGGCGAGTTGGGCTGCGGCGGCCTCCAGCTCGCCGGTGAAAATCAGCGTGTTGAAGGCGGCGTAGCCCCGCACCCCGTTTTCGTGGAGGAAAGACATCAGGCCGGGGAGATCCTCCGCGGTGAAATTGTCCGCCCTCATCCGGGCATTGAACGAGGGCAGTCCGAAATAGACCGCGTCGGCTCCGTTGGCGACGGCGGCACGGGCGCACTCCAGATTCCCCGCGGGGGCAAGCAGTTCGGGTTTCGTGGGGGGAGAACGCATGGTCAGTGGTAAATGCGCGGTGGGCAGTGGGCAGTGGGCAGTGGGCGGAAACCAACTTTTTCCTGAAAAACCGCGGATCTTGACAGGAAGGATCGCATTGGATTCATTTGGCGCAAATTCATGAAGTCCAGACTCCCCCTCCTTTCCGCCGCCTGCCTGCTCCTCCTCTCCCCCGCGCTCCAGGCGGAAAACTGGCCCCACTGGCGAGGCCCGAACTTCGATGGCTCTTCCTCCGAGACCGGTCTGCCCACCACCTTTTCCAAAACGGAAAACGTGAAATGGAAAGTCGACCTCCCCGGAGTCGGTGCCTCGACCCCCATCATCTGGAACGACCATGTCTTCCTCACCTCGGCCAGGGGAACCGAATCGTCCCTCGCGCTCGCCTACGATCGGAAGACGGGGGAGGAACTCTGGTCACACGAATTCCCCGGGGCCTTCCGCGACGACAGGAGCAATTTCTCCGCTCCCTCCGCCACCACCGACGGCGAAGTGGTCATCTTTTTTTTCGGCCACGGCAAAATGGCCGCCTACGACTTCTCCGGCCGGGAACTCTGGCAGAAGGACATCGAAAAGGAATTCGGCGAATTCGCCTTTCAGTGGACCTTCTCCAGCAGCCCGGTCCTGCACGGGGACAAGGTCTTCCTCCAGGTCCTGCAGCGCGATGAACCCGCCCGCGGACGCGGCCGGGATGGCGCCGAATCCTTTCTCCTGGCTCTCGATCCGAAGACGGGCGAACTGATCTACCGTCACGTCAGGCCCTCCGACGCCCAGATGGAATCGCTGGAATCCTTCGCCACCCCGCTCCCGATCACGGTGGAGGGACGCGAGGAGCTGGTCATCGCGGGAGGCGACGTCATCACCGGCCACGACCCCGACACAGGCGAAGAGCTGTGGCGCTGGGGCACCTGGAACGAGGGACACCGCGAACCTTGGTGGCGCCTCGTGCCCTCGCCGGTCTATGGCAACGGTGTCTTCCTGGCCTGCGCCCCCAAGGGAGCCCCCGTCTTCGCGGTGGAAGCTGGTCTCGAGGGCACCCACGAGGGAGCGAGCGGCCTCGCCTGGTCCAGCGACCCGACCAAGGAGGAGCCGGTGACCTCGGATGTGGCCACGCCGCTGTTCTACGAGGGGCGTTTCTACGTGGTGGACCACGGCCGCACTCGCGCCCTCAGCTGTATCGAGCCCTCCACCGGCCGCGTCATCTATAGCGAGCCCCTGGGAAGCCGGGAAAAATTCGAGGTATCCCCCACCGCCGGCGATGGCAAGATCTACCTGATGAACCACCTGGGCGACGTCTTCGTGGTCAAAGCCGGAGACGAATTCGAACTGCTTCACCAGGCGGAGATGGGAGAATCCCTGAAAAACCTCAGCCGCGCCTCCATCGCCATATCCCAGGGCAACTTGTTCGTCCGCACGGACACCACGCTCTACTGCATCGGGGGCTGAACCGCCCCAGTCAGCCGAGTGGGGCGCCGCGAGAGCCGCCGAAGTCGCGAACGCCTCCCCCGCCCCGCTCCATGAGCTACTCCATCCTCTGCGATATCGGACAGGTCATTGTCTTTTTCGACTTCGGCCTCTCGGTAGACCGGATCGAATCTCTCTGTTCCATCCCAGGTGACGAGATATTCGACCGCGTCATGTCGATGAAAGACGAGCTGGAGTCCGGAAGGATCACACCGGACGACTTTTTGGATCGGGCAACCGATGCCATCGGCTACGAGGGCAGCCGGGTCCAACTGCTCCGGGCCTTTACCGAGGTGTTCGAACCCAATGCCCGGATGATCCGGCTGCTCGAAGACGAGCACGCCCGCGGGATTCCGCTCTATCTGATTTCCAACACCAACGGGATTCACGTTCCTCACCTGTTCGCCCGGTATCCGGTTTTCCAACTGTTCTCCGGAGGCGTCTACTCTCACGAGGTGGGCGCGATGAAACCCGAATCCGCCATCTACGAGGCCGCCTACAAGACCTTCGGCCTGGACCCCCCCCGGACCATCTATATCGACGACATCGAGGAGAACTGCCGCGCCGGGGTGGACCACGGATTCCTCGCTCTGCGTTACGAGGCGGGCGACGACGACGCTTTTGTCCGAAGTTTCGAAGCGGCGAAGAACTCCCTGCTCGGCTGAGCCGCCCCGGGATGCCGGGCCCCGGAGTTGTCGGAGCGGACGGGCAAAAAACTAGGAACCGGGCCCCATCGGAGCGATCCACGGTGCCGCCAGCCTGGTTTCCGGAGCCGGAGCCGGATCCTCGCGGAGATTGCGCAGGCGGGCGCTGAGAAAGGCCCAACCGATGCCGATATGCTCGTGAAGCGCTTCATCGGTGATGAGGAGGTTGCGCGTCCGTGGGACCAGCTTTTTCCAGTGGAAGGGGCCGAACGGGTCCGAATGAAAATCTGTCGGCGCCGGCGTCGGCCGGAGGCCGTGTTCGCGAAAAAGGACCATGGACCGGGGCATGTGGTTCGCCGAGGTGACGAGAAGAAAGGGCTTGCCGCCGAGATAACGCTCCAACAGGGGGGGATGATCCGCGGTGTCCCGCGCGCCTGTGGCAGTGACGATCCGGGCCGGATCGACCCCCATGCCCAGGGCCAGTTCGCGCATGGGCCGCACCTCCGCCTCGACCCCGCTGAGGAGCAGCACGGCGCGCGGATACTGGCGCCATATCTGGATGGCCCGGGCGAGGCGAAGCTGGGTGCGCCGCTCCAGGTGGCCGTAAGCCGATTCGTCGGTGGCGGTGGGATCGCCGCCGGGCAGCACGACGATAAATTCGGGATATCGCGTCAGGGTGATCCTTCCCTCCTCCTCCGGCAGCGGGGGATAGCGATACTCCAACAGGCCGGACAGACCATGCGACACCGTCTCGATGGAGAAGAGATAGAGCAGCACGATCCCGGTCACGATGCCGCCGGTGCCCACGTCGCCGCTTCGCCCCTTGACCTTCAGCCAGAAGGGCCCGGGTTTCTTTTTGGTGCGCGTCCGGGAGAACCAGATGAGAAGCACCCCGACCAGGATGAACTCGAGACAAATCGCCACCGGATTCGTGCCGATGATGACGGCCTGTTTGAAGACGGACCAGAGATCCATGGGGGGAAACGGGACGGACGATGCTGCGGAATCCGGCAACGCGACCAGATCGCGTCCCGGCAGGGTTTTGACACCCCCTCTTACATGATAGAGGATTCGGTTGGCAAAAAATTCTGAATTTTCCCGAAAAACTTCTCCACACAGATCTTCACATGAGCGAAATCAATCTTTCTCCCGCCGGGCCCAACCGACGCACCTTTATCAGGACGGGAGGCGCCGCTGCGGCTGTCGCCGGATTCTCCGCGGGCTTCCCTTCGGTGACGCTGGGTAAACCCGACGAGCGGAAGCTGAAGATCGGCCTGGTGGGGTGCGGGGGACGAGGCACCGGCGCCCTGCGCAACGCTCTCCACGCCGACGACAGGGTGGAGATTCACGCTCTCGGCGACCTCTACCGCTCGCAGGTGGATAAGACGCTGGCCATCGCGAGGAAGAACGACTCGATGAAGGACAGGCTCGGAGACGACCTGGAAAAAAACCTCTTCGACGGGCTCAATGCCTACGAGGAAGTCATCCAATCCGGCGTCGACGTCGTGCTCCTGACCACGCCTCCCGGATTCCGTCCCCAACATTTTCGAGCGGCCGTGGAACAGGGGCTCCACACCTTCGTGGAGAAACCCTGCGCCACCGACGTGGCAGGCGTTGCCGACTTTCTGGAAACCGCCGAGTTGGCCCAATCTCGCGGCGTCTCGGTTCTGTGCGGATTCTGTTACCGATACAGCGTGCACGGTCGGGAACTTTTCGACCGGATCCACGCGGGAGACATCGGCGATGTCCTCAGCATCCATTCGTTCTACTTCGCCACTCCGGTAAAACCGATGCCTCCGGCGGAGAGTCGTCCGGCGGGGATGAGCGACACCGAATGGCAGATTGCCAACTGGTACAATTTCACCTGGCTCGCCGGAGACGGCATCGTGGAACAGGGATGCCACAACGTCGACCGCATCGCCTGGGCCTTCCATGACGCCCGACCCGAGGCGGCCTTCGGCAGCGGAGGACGCCAACGCCCCAACGAGGAGGGCAACATCTACGACCACTTCAGCGTCACCTACCAATACCCGAATGACGTCATGGCCCACGTGGAGTGGCGCCAATACGTCAACTCCCACAATTTCACCGGCGACACCATCGTGGGGACGAAGGGAACGGCCAAATTCGGACCGAGTTCGGCCTCGATCGCCGGGGAGAATCCCTGGTCCTGGAGAAAACCGCGAGCCGGGCTGAAGAGCATGTACGACATCGAGCACGAAGAATTCTTCGCCGCGATCCGCAGCGGTGAACGGAAGGACGACGCCGCGTGGGTCGCCGGGTCCACCATGTTGGCGATTCTGGGCCGCAACGCCTGCTACACGGGCAAAAGGCTCACCTGGAAGGAACTCGAGGAAAGCGGCGAAAAACTCGTGCCCGAGACCATCGATATCCACGCCCCCCTACCCGTGCATCCCATCCCCATCCCGGGAGTCACGAACTGAACTCGCCCGCCCCCTCACCCCGACAAATCCCCTTTTTTTCTTGAATTTTTATAAAACTTAAGCATATTTCGCCCCATGCCCGGGCGAATTTTTATCCTGCCTATTCTGGTGATCCTAGCCTCCCTGGCGCCTTGGTTTTTCCGGAGTGGATTTTTCGCGCCGGCGATCATGGGGGTGGGAGCGTTCCTGTCGCTGCCCCTGGGAGCCGAGGGGCCCCGCCAGGTGCGTCCCATCGAGACTGTGTCCGGGCGAACCGAGCGGAGCGAGGAGGTGCGCGCGATGCGGTCTCCGGCGCAGGGCGAGGCCCGTCCCTTCACCACGGCGGCTCGCTCCCTGTTGAGGCGGCAGCCCGAGGGCGTTGCGGAAAGCGCTCGCACCATCGAGGCAGCCGGCCGCACCCGGGCGAAGCTGGAGCGGGATTTTGAACGGCTCGGTCTGGATTGGGGTGCCCCTGTTTTTTTGCGCATCTTCAAGGACGAACGCGAACTCGAACTCTGGGTCGAGTCGGAGCCGGGCCGGGAGTTCGCCCTCTTCCGCGTCTATCGCGTCCGGGCGTGTTCCGACGAAGCGGGGCCCAAAGAGACCGAGGGCGACGGACGATCTCCCGAGGGCTTCTACTATGTCCCTCCATCCCGCATGATCCCGGACGGGCCGATCCACCTCGGATTCGACCTCGGCTACCCCAACGCCTACGACCGCGTGCACGGAAGCGGGGGCGAAGACATGCTCGTGCACGGCGGAGCGACCTCGGCCGGCGCCTACGCCATGGGCGACCCCGCGATCGAGGAGATCTACACCATCGCAGCGGCGGCGCTGAAGGGGGGGCAGCCCTTTTTCCGCGTGCACTGCTTCCCCTTTCGCATGCGCGACCGGGTCATGGACGAAAAACTGATCGAACACCCTGCCTGGGAATCGTTCTGGGCCAACCTGAAGGAAGGCTACGACTTTTTCGAGATCCTGCGCCGTCCCCCCGATGTCTCCGTGACCGGGGAAGGCCGTTATGCCTTCTCCCGGGAATGAGGTTTTTTTGGGATTTCCTTCCGTTTTTGCTTCCGTCAGCCGGACCAGTGCTTTACCCTGCCGATAACTCCTTCTTTGGCCGCAGTGTCAGGAAAGGCAGGATGCGTCGCCCCCCGCCTCGCCCCTGACAGAAACGCAAAATCGTCCTTCGTTTTGTACACCAACGAAAACTTCCTCGTCGAGCTTCTCCAAGAAGCCTCTCTCCTCGATCAAACCCAGATTGAAGACGTCTCTCACCAGAAAAAGTCGGGTCAATCCCTGCTGGAAACCCTCATCAGGCAGGGAAAAATCACCGAGGAACAGGTCGCCCAGACCCTAGCGGTGAATTCCGGGATGGAATTCGTCGACCTCCTCAAGATGCCCGAAATCGATCCAAATGCGGTGTCGACGATTTCCGCCGATGCGGCGGTCCGATTCAAGGTGATTCCCATCGTCAACACCGGCAGCGAACTGGTCGTGGCGGTCAGCGATCCCCTCGACTTCGATGCGCTGGACTCGGTGAGGCATGTGCTGCCGATGGAGCCTCAGTTCGTCTGCGCCACGAAAAGCGCCATCGAGCAACTGCTCGTCGATCATTTCGGGGCGGAACTCTCGCCGGAGCAGATGAAATCCCTGGGTGCCGACGGCATCGAGATGGCCGGAGGCGACACCGAGGGCGGGGGCGGCTCCGACGCGCCCGTGATCAAGATGGTCTTCCAGATCCTCCAGGAAGCCTACCAGGCCAAGGCCTCGGACATCCACATCGAGCCGATGGAGAAGCAGATGCGGGTCCGCTACCGGATCGACGGCGCGTTGCACAAGGTTCAGGAGCATCCCTCGGATCTCCTCGGCAACGTGGTGAGCCGCATCAAGATCATGTCGGGGTCGATGTCGGTGGCCGAGAAACGACTTCCCCAGGACGGGAGGATCCAGGCGACCTTCGGCAAGGGTGAACTCGACCTGCGGGTGTCCACCATTCCCACGACCAAGGGAGAATCGGTGGTGATGCGGATTCTGGACAAAAGTTCGCTCTCGCTCGGCCTGGAAAAACTCGGCTTCTTCTCCGACGACCGGGCTACCTTCGACGAACTGATTCGCCTGCCCGACGGCATCATCCTGGTGACCGGACCCACCGGTTCGGGAAAAACGACCACTCTCTACTCGTGCCTGCACGCCATCAACAAACCCGACCGCAAGATCATCACGGTGGAAGACCCGGTGGAGTACCTGCTCTCGGGCATCAACCAGGTGCAGGTGAAGGAAAGCATCGGCATGACCTTCGCCGCGGCGCTCCGGGCGATTCTCCGCCAGGCGCCGAACATCATCATGATCGGGGAGATTCGGGACCTGGAGACGGCCTCCATTGCCATCAACGCCAGCCTGACCGGGCACCTCGTCTTCAGCACCCTGCACACCAACGACGCGCCCTCGGCGGTGGCCCGTCTCGCCGACATCGGGGTGAAAAAATTCCTCATCGCCAGTGCGGTCCGCTCCATCATGGCACAGCGTCTCGTCCGGAAGATCTGCGCGGATTGTGGAGCCCCCGCGGAGTTGACCCAGAAAGAGGCCCGCGCCCTCAACCTGTCGCAGGATCAGCTCGTCGGAGCGAACCTGATGGAGGGCTCCGGGTGCCGCTCCTGCCGCATGACCGGTTATCGGGGACGGATGGGGCTTTTCGAGGTCTTCAACATCACCGAGGAGGTGAGGCTGCTCATCAACGGGGATTCCTCCACCCCGGAACTGCGCAAGCGGGCCCGGGAGTTGGGGATGAGGACCCTGCGGGAGGACGGCGTCCGCAAGGTGCTCGCCGGAATGACGACCGCTTCCGAGGTGCTGCGGGTGACCATGTCCGATTCCAACTGATCCCCCCGACCCCCAGGACAACTCCATGACGGCAGACAGTGTGATCGATCTTCTCATTTCCCGTGGACTGCTCGACAGTTCCCAGCGGGAGGAATACATCAATGCGATCCGGACCAGCGGCACCGAGCCGACACAGGCGGTGGAGGAATACGGGGTGATCGACAGAGATCAGCTCCTCCAGCTCATCGCCCACGATATCGGCGGGAACTACTATGACTTGAGCAGCTACGACCCGGCACCCCAGATGCTGGCCACGCTTCCCGCCGGCATGGCGAAGCTCTACAAGGCCATCCCCATCCAAATCCAGGAAGGCGGCCTGGAGGTGGCTTTCGCCAATCCGCTCGATCCCCAGAACATCGAGGAGCTGGGATTTTCCATCAATCAGAACATCATCCCGGCAGTGGCCGCACCGGAGGTGATCGAGGAACTGGTCCAGCGCTGTTACGGGGGCAAACGGGCTCCCGAGGACGGCCAGGGGGGACCCGCCGACGAAGGGGGTGTCCTCGCCCAGGTCCAGCAGGAGATCGCCAGCCTCAATTTTGACGAAGCGGAAGAGGAATCGAACTCCGCGCCGATCATCCGATACGTCGATCTCGTTCTCTATCAGGCGATCAAGGAAAAGGCCTCTGACATCCATTTCGAGCCCTTCGAGGACGATTTCAAGATCCGCTACCGGGTGGACGGCGCGCTCTACGAGATGGCTCCGCCCCCCCAGCACCTGAAGAATGCGATCATCTCCCGGATCAAGGTGATGTCGTCGCTGAACATCGCGGAGACCCGCCTGCCGCAGGACGGACGCATCAGCCAGGAGGTCAAGGGGCACCCCATCGATCTGCGGGTTTCCACCCTGCCCACGGCCCACGGCGAGAGCGTGGTGCTCCGGGTTCTCGACCGCTCCAACGCGAATCTCGAACTCGAGATGCTGAACCTGCCGCCGGCGATCTACGAGTACATCAATGACACCATCCTGAAGCCCAACGGCATCTTCATCTGCACCGGGCCGACCGGAGCGGGCAAGACGACGACGCTCTACGCCTGCCTGCGGAAGGTGAACACGATGGACAGCAAGCTGCTCACCGCGGAGGATCCGGTGGAGTATGAGATCGACGGGATCATCCAGGTGCCGGTGCAGGAAGCGATCGGCTTGACCTTTGCCCGCGTGCTGCGGGCCTTTCTCCGGCAGGACCCCGATCGCATTCTGGTGGGCGAGATGCGGGATCTGGTAACCGCGCAGAGCGCGATTCAGGCCTCGCTGACGGGTCACCTGGTTCTCAGCTCCCTGCACACCATCGATGCCCCCGGT
>CAZLUZ010000049.1:0-27881 GCA_964562825.1 uncultured Akkermansia sp. | reverse complement strand
CTCGCGGATCGTCGCCGGAGAAGCCGGGGGCATCACCCAGGGCATGGGCGCCTACCAGGTGGAACGCAACGGCAAAAAGGTCACCTTCATCGACACACCGGGTCACGAGGCATTTTCGCAGATGAGGGCACGTGGAGCCAATGTCACCGACATTGTCATCCTCGTGGTAGCTGCCGACGACGGGCTCATGCCGACGACCCTGGAGGCCATCGACCACTGCCGGGCTGCCGACGTGCCCATCGTGGTCGCCATCAACAAGATCGATCTCCCCCGAGCCGATGTGAACCGGGTCAAGAGCCAGTTGCAGGAGCGCGATCTCACCCCCGAAGACTGGGGCGGAGAGACCCTCTGCGTGGAAGTCTCCGCCAAGGAGGGCACCGGACTGGACGAACTTTTCGATACCATCAATCTCCAGGCTGAAATCATGGAACTGAGGGCGAACCGCGAGGGACCGGCCCGAGCCATGGTCATCGAAGCCCGGTCCGAAGCGGGCAAAGGTCCCACCGCCGATGTCATCGTGATGTCGGGCACCCTCAAGGTGGGCAAGCCGTTCATCTGCGGGATCTACTCCGGAAAGATCAAGGGACTCGTCAGCGATCTGGGCGAACGGGTCGAAGTGGCCTCGCCGGCGGACCCGGTCGAAGTCATCGGGCTCTCGGGCATCCCCAACGTGGGGGATGAGTTGGTGGAGATGGAAAACGAGCGCCACGCCAAAAAACTCAGTGACGAGCGGCTGGATCAGCAGCGTCAACGCAAGCTGAAGCCCGAGGAAAAATCCGCTCTGGAGACGCTCTTCGCCAACATCGAGGAGGGCTCGAAGACGATTCTCAAGCTGATCATCAAGGCCGATGTTCAGGGATCTTTGCAGGCCATCGAGAAATCCCTCACCGACATCGAGTCAGACAAGGTAAAGCTGGATATCATCCGGCAGGGGGCAGGACCCATCACCGAGGCAGACGTCATCCTGGCCAGCGCGTCGGACGCGGTACTGATCGGCTTCAACACCAAGGTGGAGAGCAAGGCTCAGTCGGTCGTCAAACGCGAGGGGGTGCAGGTCAAACTCTTCTCTATCATTTACGAATTGATCGACCAGGTGAAGGAATCCATGCTGGGTCTGCTCGATCCCGAGACTCGCGAGAACACCCTGGGACACGCCAAGGTCCTGCAGGTCTTCAAGCTGAGCAGCGGGATGGTGGGAGGCTGCATCGTCACCGACGGAAAGATCGTGCGGACCGCTCGGGCTCGTGTGCTCCGGGACAAGGTGCCCATCTACGACGGGGGGTTCTCCACGCTCCGCCGTTTCAAAGATGATGTCAAAGAGGTCAAAAACGGCATCGAATGCGGCATCAAGCTCGGAAACTTCAACGACTACCAGAAGGACGACGTCATCGAGTGTTACGAGTTGGAGAAACTCGACGTAAGGTTGTAGGGGCCAATCCTTCGAGGGACCTCCCCCGATTCAAGGAAAACCCAGCCGGGTCGGCTGGCGAATCATGGCCGGAAGCCGAAAGGTTGCCCGGGAGGAAAGGAGTGCACAAATGAGTCAGAGGATATCCAAAGTCAACGAACTGCTGAAGCGTGAGATCATCACCTGTGTCGAACGAAACTTCGAGTTTCCCGACTTGCTCGTCACGATCCACGCGGTGGACACGGCACCAAATCTCCGATCGGCCAAGGTCTATGTCGGTGTGATCGGCGGCGCCGACGACGCGAGGGACGTGGTGACCCGGCTGAACCGCAAGCGCGGCTTTATCCAGTCCGAGATGATGAAGCGGGTTGTGCTGCGCAACACGCCACAATTGACCTTCATCACCGACGACGCCGTGGAACGCGGAGTTCGGGTGGTCAACATCCTCGACGAACTCGGAGAGATCGAATTGCCCGAAGAGGGAGAGGACTCCCGCTGAAGAAACCCGGGGGTGGAGATCGGGTTAGCGATCGGCGCGGACCACGCGTTCCGCGACTTTTTGTCCGCAGAGGATGACCATGGGCATGCCACCTCCGGGATTTACCGACCCACCCGTGAAAAACAGGTTTCGGTACCTCGTGCTCTGCTTGGGAAACTTGAATCCGTAGTTTTTTTTCCAATCCGATACCACGCCGTAAACTGAGCCACGATTGGAGTAATACATCCTCTCGAGGTCGAGCGGGGTGAGCACATCCTCCACGATGGTGTGCCGACGCAGGTCTTCCAGGCCCATGCGTTCGAGCTTGTCGAGCACCCGGTCCTTCAGCTTTTCGTAGTCGTCCGCTTCGAGAGGATTCTCCGGGTCGATGGGCGGGATGTGGGGGAGAATCTTGATGTTGTCGCAGCCCACGGGCGCCTTGCTCGGATCGGTGCGGGTGGGCGCCACCAGGTAGATCGTGGGATCTTCCGGCAACTCTCCCTTGCGGAACACCGTGTCGAAGTGCTTCTCCTGGTCCCGGGAGTAGAAAAAGTTGTGGTGCGCCAGCTGCGGGTATTGGCGGTCGGTCCCGAGGTGGACGACGAGACCGGAACACGCTGGAACAAACTTGCGCGAAACTTTCTCGATGATCTTGGCGGATTCCGCAAGGAGGCGGTCGAAAGCCGGAATGACTTCCATGTTGCAGACCACGTAGTCCGACGGGAGTTGGGTGCCGTCGCCCAGGGTGACGCCTCTGACGGATTTCGAGCCATTGCGCGAGATCGCGGCAACTTCGGTGTTCAGCGAGATCTCGATGCCGAGATCCCCGCAGAGTCTCTCCAGGGCCCGGGCCAGCTCGTACATCCCGCCCTTCACATACCAGAGGCCGTAGTCGAACTGGATGATCGGCATCAGGTTCATGTAGCCGGGGGCATCCCGCGCCGACGAGCCCACATACTTGATGAAATACTCGAAGATGCGCCGGAGGTGCTCCTCCTCGAAATGTTCGGCGATGGTCTCCGCCATCGTGTTGCGGTAATCGATCTTGCCGCCGAGCAGATTGACGTGGTAGTGCTTGAGAAACTCCCAGAGATTGTCCAAGCCGTGCTTGAAATATCCCTGATCGACGATTTGATACTGGCCCCGGGCATACTCGAGAAAGCCCTGGAACTGGCTCCAGAGAACCTCGGGATCGCCGGGGAGTTTTCCCAGTTCCCGCTTCATCAGGTCTGGCTCTTCGTAGAGATCCAGCACGGTTCCGTCCTCGAAGAAGTTCCGCCAGTGGGGGGTCACCTTTTCCAGGGTGAGGTAATCGTCCATCTCCCGGTCGGCTCGCGCAAACAGATCGCGGAACATCTGGGGCAGGGTAAAGATGGAGGGCCCGAGGTCGAAGCCAAACCCCTCTTTTTCGAGGTAGTTCAGTTTGCCTCCTACCCGTTCATTCTTCTCCAGGATGCCGACGTCGTAGCCCTCGGCGCGCAGTGAGATGGCGGCCGAGAGACCGCCCAACCCGGCTCCGACGACGATGACCGACTTGTTTCGAGACGGTTTCATGCTTGCTCTCCCGAAAATCGTCGTGGCCCCTAGGTCCGGCAGCGCGCCGGAGCGACCGCTTGGCAGCCGTAGTCGCGAACGAACAAATTGGTGCTGATGCGCGCCGATTCGTAGATCACGGGCAGCCCGCTACCCGGGTGCGTGCCACCGCCGGTGAGGTAGACGCCCTCGAGTTCCTCAAAGCGGTTCCGGGGGCGGAGGTGGAGCAGTTGGCCGATGTTGTGCGAGAGATTGAAGACGGCACCTCGATGGATCTCGAACTCCCGGTCCCAGTCGTCGGGATTGATGATGGTTTCGCTCTCGATCCGACTTTCGATATCATCGAGTCCGATCAGCGAGAGCCGCTCCAGGGCGAGGTCGCGATAGGCCCGGGACTGCTTTTCCCAATCGATGTTTTCCGTCTGGTGGGGGACGGGGAGAAGCACGTAAAGGGTGCTCTTGCCTTCCGGGGCCAGTCCAGGGTCGGTGACACAGGCGTTCTGGACATAGAAGGAAGGGGCTTCGGACAGCCGGTAGCCGTTTTCGATGTCGTCGAGGTTCTGTTCGTAGTCCTTCGACATCACGATGGTGTGATGGGGGAGGTCGTCATACCTGCCGTCGATGCCCAGGTAGAGCATGAAAGTGGAACAAGAGAATTTCTTGTTCTCCAACTGACGGTCCGCCCAGCGGCGGCGCATCGAGTCGGGGACGAGCCGGGTCATGGCACGGGCGAAATCCGCGTTGATGAAGAGGGCATCCGAGGGGTGATGTCCGCTTTTGGTGGTCACTCCGGTGACGCGTTTGCCTTGGAAGGTCAGCCCCTCGACCGGTTCGTCGAGGTGGATTTTGACGCCGAGACGCTCCGCCACCCGGGCCATGGCCTCGCTGACCGCGGAGCACCCTCCCATGGGGTGGTAGACCCCGAATTGGTACTCCAGTCCGCTGAGGATGGAAAACAGACTGGGACAGCGGTAGGGCGACATGCCCAGGTATTTTGACTGGAAGGAAAAAGCGAGGCGGGTGCGCGGGTCCTTGAAGTGCCGCTGCAGGTCCTGGTCGAGAGAGGCCCAGGGGCGCACTGCCGGCAGGGCGCCGACCAGGGAGAGATCGATCAGGTCTCGGGGACCGTTGAAGGGTTTCTGCAGCACGGGACGAAGCCTCTCGAATTTCCACTGGTTCTCCTGCATGTAGCGGCGAACCTGGGCGGCATCCTGGACCGAGATCTTGGCGACCTCCTTTTCCATGGCGTCCAGGTCCGGAGTGGCGTCGAGCATGGGGCCGTCCTCGAAGACGAGGCGGTATTGCGGGTCCAGACGCACCATCTCCACCTCGGCGTGCAGATCAGCCCCGGCCTCGGCGAAGATCTCCTCGAGCAGCTGAGGATAGAGGAAGAAAGTGGGGCCGATATCGAATCGGAATCCGTCGACGTCGAGATGAGATGTTCGACCGCCGACCCGTGATCGGCGCTCGAAAACCTCAACCTGGACGCCCTTCGCGGCGAGAAGAATGGCGGAGGCCAGACCGCCGGGTCCGGCGCCGGCGATCACCACTTTGGGCTGTTCAAGCATTCGGTTCATGGTTTTGCAAGGGACACTACGCTGGACCCTAGGAGAAAGTGTGCATTTTGCAAAGCTCCGCGCGTCTCGGGGGATCACTTTTCCCCTGGGGCGGACGGGGGAGGGTCATGCGCCACTTGCCCACGACGGGCGCCGTGGGGTATGGGGGGAGATGCTTCGACGGCTCGCTCTCATCGCACTTTTCTCGGTGTTCGCCACCTCCATCTTGGAGGCTCGCCCCACTCGGCCCAACATTCTGCTCATCATGGCAGATGATCTCGGGTTCTCCGACCTGGCTTGTTACGGCGGCGAGATCGCCACTCCGAACCTCGATCGGCTCGCCAGCGAGGGCCTGAGGTACACCGCTTTCTACAACACGGGTCGTTGCTGGCCGACCCGGGGAGCTTTGCTCACCGGATACTATGCTCAGCAGATCCGGCGCGATTCCATCCCGGGCCTCATCTCCGGCAACCAGGGGCACAGGCCCGAGTGGGCCCCCCTGCTGGCGCGGCTGCTCCGCGAGGCCGGATACCGGTCCTACCACACGGGGAAATGGCATATCGACGGCATGCCCTTGGCAGAGGGTTTTGACCGGTCCTACTACCTCAAGGACCAGGGGCGCTTCTTCAGTCCGCAGCAGCACTGGAAAGACGACGAAAAACTGCCCCCGGTAGAGCGGGGGACCGGATTCTATGGGACGATCGCCCTCGCCGACCACGTCATCGAAGTGCTCGACGAACACCAGCGGGACCATGCGGAGGCCCCGTTTTTCCACTATCTCGCCTTTGCCGCTCCCCATTTTCCCCTCCACGCCCTCCCCGGAGACGTTGACCTCTACCGGGGCACCTACGATCCTGGCTGGGAGCGGATCCGGGAACGGCGGTGGCACCGCATGCGGGAGATGGGTCTCCTCGACGGGGAATTGTCCCGCTTCGAGAGGGATCTGGGACCGCCGTACCATTTTCCCGATCACCTTGCGATCCTCGGCGACGCCGAGGTCAACCTCCCCGTGCCCTGGGAAGAACTGACTCCGCGACAACAACAGTTTCAGCAGGTCAAAATGGAACTCCACGCCGCGATGGTTCATCGCATGGACCTGGAGATTGGCCGTGTCTTCGAGCGCATCCGGGACATGGGAGCGTGGGAGGACACCCTGATCATGTTCCTCTCGGACAACGGCGCGTCGGCGGAGATCATGGTCCGGGGAGACGGGCACGACCCCGAGGCCGAACCGGGGTCGGCGGACAGCTACCTCTGTCTCGGTCCTGGTTGGTCGACGGCCTCGAACGCACCTTTCCGCCGACACAAGACCTGGACGCACGAGGGCGGCATCGCCACACCCCTGATCGTCTCCTGGCCGCGTGGGATCCCGACAGCGGGCGAGATCCGGCACACCCCAGGGCACGTCATCGATATCGTCCCGACTCTCCTCGACGTCATCGGGATGCGTCCGCCGGTCACGGACGGACCGGCCATGTCCGGAATCAGCCTCGTCCCCACCTTCGAGAGCGATGCGGAACTGAATCGGGACTATCTCTGGTGGTTCCACGACGGACATCGGGCCATCCGGAAAGGGGACTGGAAGGCGGTCGCGGAAAAGGGTGGATCGTGGGAGCTCTACGATCTCGCGGAGGACCGCGACGAATCGACGGATCTCGCCGGGGCAGAACCGGAACGTGTCGAGGCGCTGGCAGCGCTCTGGGAGGAGGTTCTCGCCGAGTTTCGCACCCAGGCGGCGTCCGGTCTCGACGAATCGAGGCGAGAGGCACATCGGCGGGCGGAGGAACGCCGGGCCGGGATGAGGGCGGCGCAGAGAGCGGCAGAGCAACTGCGATAGGTGTTTTCGCTTTCCAAGGCTCCCACTCGATTCGATGATGCGCGGTGACTGAAGCCGAACTCAGATCGCTCCTGCGGCGGCTCGATCTGCAGCCGAGCCGGAAGCTCGGGCAGAATTTTCTCGTCGACGAGAACATCAGCCGATGGATCGCCCGCCAGTTGGAGGCGGGACCCGCCGACCCCGTCATCGAGATCGGGCCCGGCTGCGGAGCCCTGACGGCCCATCTCGCGGGGGCAGTGGGCCGGTTGACGCTGGTGGAGAAAGACGGGCGTCTCGCCGGCTATCTGGGCGAGACCTATGGCTCCGAGGTCGAGGTCATCCACGGCGATGCCACCCGCTTCGATATCGGCCCCAGGTTTCGCGACGGCGAGGTCCGGCTCATCGGCAACCTACCCTATTCTGCCGGCACGGAGATCCTGAGAAATCTCCTCGAGCCCCCCACACCGGTCGTCCGCGCCATCATCATGCTGCAGCGGGAGGTGGCGGAGCGCCTTTGCGCGGCGCCCGGCAGCCGATCCTATGGCGCGCTGTCCCTGCTCATGCAATCGCGCTGGCACATCACTCAGATCAAGACGGTCGGGCCGCAATCGTTTCATCCGCGGCCCGAGGTCGACTCGACCGTCATCTGTCTGGAACCACGGGGGGAAGATGAGCTGCCACCATATTGCCCCGAGGTGTTCACCGTGCTGGTCAAGCAGGGGTTCTCTCGGCGGCGCAAGCAATTGCACAACAATCTGGCCGCGGATGGGGAAGTCTGGGACTCGGTGAGCCGGGACCTGGGGCTGGAACGCGGAGTGCGTGCCGAAGCTCTTGATCTGGAAACCTGGGTGCGGCTGTCCAACGCGTTGCAACCTCATCCCTGTGCAGCGCTGCCACCCGTGGCGGAGGAATGGCTGGAAGTGGTCGACGAAAACGATGAGGTCTGCGGGCGGATGCCGCGAGCGGAAATTCACGCCACCGGGGCGCGACATCGTGCCGTGCACGTCTTTCTCCTTAACCGGAAAGGCGATCTGTATCTGCAGAAGCGATCCCGCTTCAAGGACTCTCATCCGGGAAAGTGGGACAGCAGCGCCTCCGGTCACCTCGATCCGGGTGAGTCGTATCTCGATAGTGCGATTCGGGAATTGGGAGAGGAACTCTGGTTGGAGGCGCCGGGTGGGCTGAGGAGAGTGGCTCGGCTCGGAGCCAGCGAGGAGACCGATCAGGAGTTCATCGAGGTGTTCGAGGCCCGGGGCGCGGGGAGGCCGCGGGTTCACACGAGCGAGATCCACAGTGGCAGGTTTTTCGGCCCGACCCAGGTGGCAGAATGGGTGGCGGAGCGTCCGGAGGATTTCGCCACTGGCTTCCGCGCCTGTTTCGCCGCGTGGAGGCGGGAGCGGATTGAGTAACCCTCTATTATCTGTTGGGACAGCACCCACCTGACGATATCACCGGCACGGCAGGCGAGCGGTGCCCTACTGGCGGCATCTTTTCCGTCGGGATACCGCCAGCATGCAGCCGAGGAGGGCACCCAGGAAACCGAGGCTCGACGGCTCGGGAATCGCGTAAACGACAAGAAAATTATCGATGTTGGCCGTAGGCATCGAGTTGTTGACCGTTTCACCCGGGAAAGAACGGTTTTCCAGGGTCAGCAGCAAGTAGTCGGTGGCGGTCCCGGCATCAGGCAAGATGAACTGGTAGGAGAAAAGACCGTTCCCCGTGATCGCGTTGTCAAGGCTGAGGTTGGCCAGGTTGGCCGACCCGTTGGCCACCAGGGTGTCCTCGGGAAGGTCCTCGTTCTCCCTCCTGGAAGTCCAGGGTGATGAAATTGCTCGCGTTGGAATCGATTCCGGAAACTCGAAACGCGACGGCGTGGATGTATTCTCCGTCGACGGCATTCGCGTTGACGAAACTTGAGACGTCGAAACTGACGGTGAAAAGCGATCCGGCAGCAACGCAGTCGAGACTGAGAGCCACCCCGACAGCCCGACTTCTCGCATTGAGATCATCGAAGGAGGTCAGCTCAAGGACCCCTCCACTGATATTGGATTCGGGGCTGCCGAAGGAGCGACCAAGGTCCGTATCCACATCGACCTGTTGAGCGGCAGGGTTACCCGTGAAATTGGAGGCGAGCGCACCGTCGGTGCCAACGAAGATGCGACTTCCGGACGAAAAGTCTTCGTCGAGAAGGATGGCCGCCTCGGTGTGACCGCAGCCGAGGAGGAGGAGGGAAAAGACAAGAGCGTTTCTCATGACAGAAAAACAAGAAAAAATTTTATTCGCGGTGCTGCATCCCTGGCCAAGGTGCACCGGATCGTCAAGTTCAAACCACGGGAATTGGAGATGACGGAGGAAGCGACTCACCCGAAAAGGGAGCGCTCATCAGCCGGGAGGTGAGCCGAGCGTTCGGTCTCGCTCTCCCCCTGTCGGCTGAATCCCGTGGTTGCGGTCGGAGGAACTTTCTCCATTGGTTGAAACCGATGCGAGCATGCTTCCCCCTTCTTTCTCTCGCCGACCCTCGGAAAGCCGTCCTCCCGGGGGGCGCCTATTTCCTCTGGTCCGCACTTTGCCTGTGCCTGCCTTTTTCCGAACATCGCGGCCGGGCCGCAGAGGCCTCGTCGCCAGAGGACGTCGTCTTCGCGGTAGCCGTAGACGAAGCCTCTGGTGGCAAGCTGAAGATTTCGCCTCCAATTCCGGAAGGCGGCAAAGTCCCAGCAGGAACGGTTCTCACTCTAGCCGCAACGCCGGAGCCGGACTTCGCCATCGATTCCCTTTATGCTGCCTTTACCGGCCACCGGAAGTGGACCACTTACGTCGAGGGCATGCGTTCCCCTTGGCAGGTGACGGTGGATCGCGACATGCGGGTCGGAGCATCCTTCATCGAAGCGGCGGAGCTGGAAGGCTTCACCGTGACCCACGACGTCGTCTATGCACAGCCGGGGGTTAAGCCGCTGAAGTACGATGTTTTCTCGCCGATCGGAGCGGAGAACCTGCCCATCATTGTGATTATTCACGGCGGCGGCTGGACGGCCAACAACGAGGACGTGATGCGCGGGTTGGCCCGCGAACTGGTCCGGGACGGGGATTACGTGGTCTTCAGCATCGATTACCGATGGAGAGGCAACCGGGACGGCGATGAGACCCCGAATACTCTGGTCCATCTGATCGAGGACGTTTTTGGAGCGATCGCGCACATCCGCGAACATGCAGCCGATTTTGGAGCCGACCCGGATCGGATTGCGGTCACCGGCGACAGTGCCGGGGGGCATCTCTCCGCCGCGGCGGCCACCCTGGCCGAGCGGATCGGGGACGGTGGTTACGAGAACGGGGCTCGCGAATTCCTGCCCAGCTACCTGCCCGAGGGCATGACCGCGGATCGGGCCCGGGTGGAAATCGCGACCGCCATCCGCGCCGCCGCACCAAGCTACGGGGTCTTTGGAGCAGAGCCCATGTTGAAGAACATGACGAGTGACAAACCGGAGAACTGGTGGGAGGGGGTCGCCCCGATCAAGAACATTCCCCAGGCCCGGCAGCGGCACATTCCCCACTTTCTCCTGCGAGGCATCCGGGACTGGATCAAGCATGACCACGTTCAGGCCTACGCCGACGCGCTCTCCGCCGCGGGTCACCGGGTCGAGTACGTGCAACCCGAGGGCGTGCGTCACGCCTTTCTCGACTGGAAACCCGATCCGAAGGTAAAAGAAACCTTTCGGAAACACGGGGTGCACGGGGCGGTGGCGATGAAAGCCTTCTTCGATTCCGTCTTTTACCTCGCCGATTGACTGCCCCGCGGAGCGCTCAACCGAATTCCGCCTTCATCCAGGCCCGGACTTTCTCGTTTGCCTCCCGGATACGGGACACGTTTTCCTGATCCGGATTTTCCCTTTCGTCGAGGAGCCCGCGCCGGCGGGCCTTGTTGCGCTGGTAGGCACCGCAGAGGTGAAATCCCACACACCCGGGGTTGCGGAGCAGCGCGGCCAGCTTGTCGGCATACCATTGCCCGTCGTTTCTGAGGAAAAAAGCTCCCTCCTCTCGGATCATCCCCGCGGCGTCCGCCAGCAGGACGGGCTTCTTCGTTTTCCGGTGCCATTCGTCGAGGTGCGTCACCGGGTCGCGAAAGTCCTGGAAGGACAGGACATCGACGAAAGGACCGGCGGCGTCGATGACCTCCATGGCGATCGGGGCGTTGGCTTCGTAGCGGTCGCCGAGGATCAGATGGTGGGGATCGTAGCGGCGGATGGCGTCGTGCGTCGTCCGATAGTAGTGGGTGGCTAGTTCGGCGAGCTCGCGTCTTCCCGCCGGCGTATCGAGACGCTCCGGGTCGAACATGGGACCGCGCCACTCGTTCTGGGGCCGGTCATGGATCCAGCAGGGACAGTCGCTGTAGAAGTAGCCGAGCAGATTCGGATCGCCGCTGAGTTCGGCACAGTGGGATCTCGCTACGTAGTCGCACCACTCCTCCCACTCGGCGCTGCGAAAGTCGTAGTGCACGGTGTGCTTCTCACACTGGTGAGATTCGGTAAACGGCAACAGATGGCAGTAGGGCATCCCCAGAGCCCGATATTCGTCGCCAGTGAAAGGACGCGAATGGCGCCACTGGCGCACCGTCACCTCCTGCACCCATCCCACGGTATTGAAACCCCAGGCCGTCAGGTTGGGGACCACCGATTCCTCGATCCATCGCAGCGTGCTGCCGCCGTATTTCTCCCGCCAGATATCGATGTTCTCCGGGTAGCGAAGGCTGGCTGGATCGATGTGATTCAGCCCCAGGGAGAAAAAGGGGTCGCCCGCCGGGGTGATCAGCCACCAGTGATCCCGCCGCTGCCCCAGCGTGAAAAAGCCGTCGGGTGCGGTCTGGGTGGTGCCGGATTCCGCCGACCGAAGACGAGACCCCAACGCTACTCCCGCTGCCAGACTGGCCCCGACTTGCAACAAAAATCGTCTTTCCATGGGCCGTTCAGTCTATCTCCTGGGATCGGCGAAGGCACGAATGATTTGTCCCCCTGCAGCGGAAAAGGATGACAGCGCGGGGGGAACCTCCCCGTGCCGTCATCTCGGCGAGGACGCCCCGGATGGTTCGGAGCGGGAAACGCCCCACGAACTGCCTGAATTCGCGGAAAAGACGTCCGCATTGAGGGAAGAGAAAAGGCTTGGAAAACGGGGCGCTCTGTGGCTCATTTCGAATCCCATGAAGGAGATGAACGACCTCTCCGCCTCGCGGCGGAATTTTCTGAAGAGCGCCGCAGCGGGGGGCGTTGGCCTCCTCGCTGCCCCCGCTCTCGACGTCCTGGGGGCGAACGATCGCGTTCGCGTCGCCGTGATCGGTCTCGGCGGCCGCGGCACGGGCCACGTCAAGGGCATGCGCAATATCGATGGCGTCGAGGTGGTTGCGGTATGCGACCCCGATGCCAGCAAGATGAACTGGGCACGGCGAGACGATCCGAAAGTGGAGTTGATCGAGGATTATCGGAAAATTCTGGACCGTTCCGACATCGACGCCGTCACCATTGCCGCGCCGAATCACTGGCACGCGGCGATGACGGTCTTCGCCTGTCAGGCGGGCAAGCACGTCTACGTGGAAAAACCGGTGAGCCACTGCGTCTGGGAAGGGCGCAAGATGGTCGAGGCGGCGCGCAAGTACGACAGAATCGTGCAGGGCGGCACCCAGCAGAGGTCCTGTCCCGCTCCCCAGGAAGCGGCCGTCGATCTGGCCGAGGGCAAATTCGGCAAAGTGCTCTGGGTGCACTGCATGAAGCTCAATCATCGCCAACCCATCGGGTTCGTCACTGAACCGGCCGAGATACCGGAGGGTCTGGACTACAACCTCTGGTGTGGACCGGCCCCGGACGATCCGCCCATGCGCAAACGGTTCCACTACGACTGGCACTGGCAGTGGAACTGGGGCGATGGCGAGATGGGCAACTGGGCGGTCCACTACACCGACGATCTGTGCCACATGATGGGCTGGAACGACAAGATGCCTACGAAGGTTCGCACCGGCGGGGGTCGGTTCCTGTGGAAGGACAATGGCGAGACGCCGAATATCATCTTCTCCCTGATGGACTACGAGGGGATTCCCGTGGTGGTGGAGACCCGTAACCTACCCTTTTCCAGCGAGCGTCAGACCGACGCCGTCTACATGGGGGGGCGCGAAGGCAACATCATCATGTGCGAAAAAGGGATGATCAAGTTGGCCCGGGGGGGCGGCAAGGCCTACGAGCTGGACGGGAAGACCACGATCAAAAACTACTCGGGTAACGGCGGCAAGGGACACTACGAGAATTTCATCGATGCCATCCGCAGTGGGAAGCGAAGCGACCTGGCGGCCGAGATCGCGACGGGTCACGTGAGCAGTGCGATCTGCCATCTCGCCAACGCCTCCTACCGCCTGGGCGATCCGGCGACGGTCAGCGAAGTGGAGTCCGCCTTCGCCGGGCACGAGGATGCCGCCAACACGGTGCAATCGGTGCTGACTCAACTGGAGGCCAACGGGGCATCTCCCGATGCGATGAGGCTGGGGCCGGAACTGACGTTCGACCCGGCCACCGAAAGTTTCGTCGGCGATCACGCCGCGGAAGCGAACCCCTACCTCAAATTCCCCCAGCGGGCCGAATTCGCCATTCCGGAGCAGGTTTGACCAATCTTTCCGCGAGTCCGTTTTTTTTTTCTCAGACACGACACGAATCTTTTTCTCGACATGAGTAACACCAAGAAATCCATCAGCCGTCGGAGATTCTTCTCCACTTCCGCCGCGGCCGGGGCCGCCGTCCTCGGAGCACCCGCGATTCTCAGTTCGCAAACCAAGGGAGACCGTCTACGCGTCGCATTTATCGGCGTGGGCGGGATCAACAAGCGCCATATCACCGACGTGGCCGCCCATGGCGACATCTGCGCCGCTTACTGCGATGTGGACACCAACCGGATGGAGAACATCCCAATGACGATCGCCAAGCTCGAGGAAGAGGGCAAGGGCGACCTCGCCGGCATGTGGAAGCAGGCCAAGGGCTACCAGGACTTCCGCGAGATGTTCGAGAAAGAGGCGGACAACTTCGATGCGGTCATGGTGGGAACCCCCGACCATACCCACTATCCGGCCACGGTGCTGGCCCTCAACTATGGCAAGCATGTCTTCACCCAGAAGCCGCTGACCCACACCGTCTGGGAATCGCGTCAATTGGCCGAGGCCACCGACAAATACAAACTGGCTACCCAGATGGGAAACCAGGGCCACGCCAACGAGGGTAACCGGACCATCGCAGCGTTCGTGCAGGGCGGTCACCTCGGCGACATCACGGAGATCCACTGTTTCACTAACCGCCCGATTTGGCCGCAGGGGATGCCGCGTCCTACGGGGAACGACCCCATTCCGGAGGGATTCGACTGGAACAGTTGGCTCGGGCCAGCGGCCGAGCGCCCCTTCGCGGCGGAGCCATCGAACAAGCGTGGTGGTCCCTACCATCCCTTCAACTGGCGCGGCGTCCTCGACTTCGGCGGCGGCGCCCTTGCCGACATGGCCTGCCACACCATGGACTCCATTTTCATGTCGCTCGATCCCGGCTTTCCCACCCACGTGGAGGCGATCAACGTCGACACGCTTACCGACGACGCCTTTCCCAAGGGCTCGACCCTGAAATGGACCTTCGGTCCCAAGGGCGATCGCCCCGGTTTCGTGGTCTACTGGTACGACGGCACCGACAACGAATACCAGGACAAGGACGGCAAGAAGCGCCGCCACCCTCGTCTCGAAGAATTGGCCGAGGGAGCGGAGCTGAGGACATCGGGGAACATCTATGTGGGAACCAAGCAAAAGCTGCTGGTCTCGGGAGACTATGGAGATTCCTCCCGCATCATCCCGGACGAGGCCTACCGCGAGTTCGCCATGGCTCTCAAGGAGAAGACCGGCGACCACCGGCCGGCCCGGGTGATCGAACCCTCCATCGGACATCACACCGAGTGGAGAGAGGCTGCCATCGGCAACAAGCCCTACGATTTTCCCGGATCGAACTTCAAGTATGCCGGTCCCTTCACCGAGACGGTGCAGCTGGGCAACGTCTGTCTCCGCTTCCCCGGCGAAAGCCTGGCTTGGGACGGTCCGAATCTCCGCTTCAGCAATAACGACGAGGCGAACGCCCTCATCACCAAGCCCTACCGCGAGGGTTGGGATATCCACCTGGACAAGGCCTGACGGCCCGGTGAGGCCAACCTTTTCCTTCCGGTCCCCGGGGATTTGGGTCCCCGGTGGCCGGCGGAAAGGATGGCTTGCTCCGCACCGACTGCCGATCTCCGGCTCAGATGATGCGGCGGATAGGCCCCTCGTCACCCGGCTCGGTATAGATCGAGATACCCCGGTCCGTAACGGACTGCGCGAACGAGTCCAGGGTCTCCTCGTCCATGATGAGGCAGGCGGTGGATAAGGCATCGGCCAAGGCGGCCTGTTCCGCGACCACCCAAACCCGGCGAAAGGCATAGGTCGGCGCTTTGCCGGTGTCGGGATGCACCACGTGTTCTCCCTGCATACCGATCCCGCTGGCGCTCAGGGCACCCGAGGTCAGGCGGATCTTGCGGTTTTCGCGGTCACCACGCAACTCCAGCGTCCAGGGGTCGGGTCCGATGGCGAGGTGGGTGCTCCCCCCACAACTGATCAGGGCACGATCGGCCCCGAGGTCGCAGAGGGTGGTCTTCATTTCATCGAGGGCAAAACCCTTGCCGATACCGCCGAAGTCAATCTCGCGACCTGCCTCTTCGCATCGGATCTCCGCCCGATTCGGAGTCAACACCAGTTTGCCCCGGGGGGGCGCGGAGGTATCCTTCGGCTGACGCCAGGTCTGCGCCCCGAGAGTGACGTCAAAGAGTCCGGCAGTCATTGCCGTGGCCTCCAGGGATTGTTGCAGGCACCGATAGGTGACATCGGACAGCAACATGGATTCCCCGGCCTGGAGGAGGTTGATCCTGGTGACGTCGCTGTCGTGCCGGTATCGGCTGAGCCGGGACTCGAGTTCCTCGAGTTGGCGGAAAGCATTGCCCGAGATACGCCGCGCCGTGGCCGGGTCGTCGTGATGGATTCGGATGATGAAATCCGTGTTCATCGCCTCGGCGGTGAAAGAATGGAGCGGGGTCGGGTCGTCGGGGGAAGGGGCGTTCATCTCTCCTGGTAAGCATTCCACAGATCGTTTCGAATCGCCATCATGAGGGGAAACTCGTGCCGCAGACCTCGGGGAATGAAGGTATGGGAATCTTCCAAGGCGGGCGCGACCTCGTCGAAGACCGTGGGCATCACCAGCAGGACGGGCAGCGCGGCGATCTCGGGTTCCAGCCCCGGCCAGAAGCCTACGGAGCCCGAATCTCTGAGATACCAGGGGAGGGGCCAATACTCTGCGCCGACCACGGCGATGGGGTCGTCCAAGGTCGCCGGCAGGGCCTGGCGGAGATCGTTCAACCAGTTACCGAGTCCGGTGACGTCTCTGCTCGTGGGCACGTAGGCGTACGGGTTGCGTGCATCCGCGGCCAGTCGGATCGAGGCCCGCCGTGCCTGCAGCGACTGCCATGCCACGACCGCGATCAGAACAAGACCCGAGACCCAGGCGGTCCGCCGGGGAAGACGCCGTGCCAGCGCCACGGCTCCGCATCCGGCGGCAAAAGTCATCTGCAGCCAGCCCAGCGAGGCCAGCCACGGCGTTTTGTACGAAAACAGGGAGAAGACCAGGAGGCAGAGCATACCGGCCTCGAAAAGAAAGCGCCCGGCCGCGGCCGAGTCCCGCCTGCTTCGGTCGAGATAGACACAGAGGGCGATCAAAAATACCCCGGCCTCACTCCACCATCGCGCGACGCGGTCTTTCGGGTAGAGGAGAAGGTCCAGGTAGTAATCCAGAGGTTTGTCGTGCCCTTCGCCCGTCTCGTAGGTCAAATAGGTGGAGAAAAAGGCAAAGAAGCCAGCGGGCTCTCTACCACCGGAAGAGTAGAACCAGAAAACGACAAAGAGGAAGATCAGGGTGGCGAGCAGCAGGGGCTTTCCCCTCCGCACGAATTCGTCGCCGAAAAATCGGAGGGTGCCGAGGTGGGTGCGCCCCGTAGGTTCAGGCCGTGCCTGACGCCAGAGAAAGAGGAGGCCCGCCACCGTCCAGGCAAAGAGGGCGATCACCACGGTCTCGCGGGTGGCCGCCATGGCACCCGAACCGAATCCGAAAAGAGCGGCCCCCAACCAGGGGCGCCGGTTCCTCAGGAGAAGAAACAGTCCCGCGAGAGCGGGAACGGAGAAGAGCAGGAAGACGGGTTCGTGAATGAAATGACGGGAGTAGTAGACGAGAAGCGGAGAGGTGGTGGCAAACGCCGCGCCACAGAGGGCACGCGCCCAGCCGGCACCCAGGGCGAACAGGCCCAGCGAGGCGAGCAGGCCGCTGGCTGCGGTGATCTCCCGAAGTGCCCGCACCTCCAGGGATCCCCAGTCCCTCTGCCCCTGGAGACGGCACCAGGGTTCCGCCAGTGCGGTGAGCATGGGCCCGTGACCATGCCTGGGGTCGAACCGATAGACCGAGGACTCCAGGCGGTAGGCCAGGGTCTGGGCTCCGGTGGCTGCCTCGTCGGCGTGAAAGGGATGCTCTCCCAATCGGTCGAAACGCAGGTAGGCGCCGTGAAGGACGAGGACCAGGAAACCTCCGACAAAAAACACGGGAGCGGCAAATTGGCGGTAGCCGTTCATCTCGGGAAAGACTTCAGGATGCCGGCTCGCAGACCCGGATAAGGAAAAGGGGGAGGGGATGACCACATCATCCGCTCCCCCGGTTGGTAAAACTTGCGGCAACCACTCAGGGTCTGCCGCGCGGCATTATTCACGAGCCGCTGACCTCAAGTGGTGGGCTTGCCGAATACCTCCACCTCGATGTAGTGGTTGGCGCTGTTCGAGGTGTTGCCGGCGCTGTAGAGGCGCACGTACCTGGCCTTGGTCCCTTTCCCGTCGACAATCTTGCCAAACCGCGTCTCGACATAAGGCTTATCGTCACCCTTGCCGAATTCGGAAGACCCGTCGAAGTCGTTGTTGAAGAGGGTGGTCACGCCGGACGCGAACTCGGGATCGTTGGAGACCTGCACGACGACGTCATGGTAGGCGCGCGCCTGACTGTGGTAGTGCCAGATCCAGATCGCGTTGATCTCGGCGGCCTGCTCGAGATCGATCTGAACCCACTGCATACCGTCCATCAACTCGACGAAGTACCCTTCACCGGCGTCCTTTTCTCCATCGGTGATCAATTCCAACTCACCGATGATGGGGAAGTCGTCACTACTGGTGACCGGCTTTCCCTTGGAGAGAAGCACGGTGCCCTCGGGGACGGCAAACTTGGGGACCGACTGCGGAGCCGGCTCCAACACGGCAACCTTGATCGCCTTGGGTGTGCCCTCGATTTTCTGAGGCGGGATCTCCGTGGTGAGAATGACCTTGCCTCCGCCGGAGTCTCCGGAGGGTGCAGAGTCCCCGGAGGCTGCGGTTTCGGATGCGGCCTGCTCAGCGGCGGGCTCCGCGTCGCTCGTTGCGTTCTCAGAGTCGCCTCCGCCACCGCAAGCGGTGAAGAGGGTCATCGAGGTTAGGGCGACCGCAGCTGCGGTGGCGCCCCCAATAAGGGTGGATTTGCGCAATTTCATACGTGAAGATGTTCGTCTGTGAAATGAATGGTCTCTTTGCTCTCCGCTGCCGGGTTCACCCAGTAGATAGGAGCCTCGGACTCGAGAGCGTGGCGACCATCGCAGGTGAGCTTGGCCTCTCCCCGGACCGCCGCAACAAAATTCTCGATGTGCGGCTGGTGGGGCGGCTTGCTCAGACCTCCAGGCAACTCGTATTGATCGGGCGGAGCCGATTCGTAGGCCCCGATCGCGTCTGAGCCACCGGCCGCCTGACCTGCGGAAACTTTCCGGAGAATTCCGCGCGCCACCAGATCACCCCAATCCCGCTCCGCGCCGGATTCCCGATAGATGTTGGTGTAGGCCGCTCTCTCCGAGATTTCGATGGTGCCATCGGTCCCCATGAAGGACTCGAAGTAACCGCCGCCGGCGCTGGTTGTGGTGAGCACCTGGTAGAAGGCGCGGGCACCTCCTGCAGGGGTGTCGTATTCGAACACGCACATCACGTTGTCGAAGTGCTCCCTGTCCTTGAAAAAGTTGCGGCCGCCCGAGGCCATCACCGACTTGGGCGACACGCCGAGGAACCAGTTGAAAATGTCGATCTGGTGGGCACCGAGGTCCGAGATAGGACCGCCGGAGAGGGCCTTATAGAGACGCCAGTTGAGGAAGCGATGACGAAGGTCGGACAAGCTCAATTTCCCCTCGGCTCCTCGGTCGAACCCATATTTGAGCAGGGTCTGCTCGTCGGGCAGGATCGACTCTTTGACGCTGATATCCTGGGAAGAACCCACAGCTCGGTTCCACTGGCCGTTCACGTTGACGATCTGACCGCAGATTTTCTCCTTTTTGATCAGGTAATCGAGGGTGAACAGATACCGGGGATTGCTCCGGCGCTGGTGCCCAATCTGGAGGAGTTTACCCGTCCTGTCCATGGCCTCGACCATGGAACGGGCTCCTTCCAGTGTGTCCGACATCATTTTCTCGCAGTAGACATGGCAGCCTGCCTCGAGCGCCATCACCGTGTGGGGCGCGTGCCAGAAATCCGGCGTCGACACGAAGACCGCATCGAGATTTTCCTTGGCGAGCATCTCTTCGGCGTCGAAATATCGCTCCGGCAAATTGCCGAAGTGGTTCCGGATCCGGGCAGCGGTGCCCCCCAGGCGGTTTTTCATGATGTCGCAAACCGCGACGTAGCGAAGGCCCGGAATGTCCTTCATCGCATCGTACAGCACCTCGTGCTGTTTTCCGCACCCGATGAAACCGACCCGCAGCTCGTCCGACGGAGCGTTCCTGGCTTCCGCACTGAGGAAGGCTGGAGCCCCAAGGACGAGTCCCGCCCCGGTGGCGGAACCTTTCTTCAAAAAATCGCGGCGCTTGATCTTGCTTTCGTCACTCATATCCCGTGGTAATGATTATAACTTGTTTCCCCAAACCTGGAAGCGGTTGTGGCTCACGTTATTAAGCGCTACGGCCACGAGGAGGACGTGGATGGCCAGCCAGGCGATCCCGCCATCCTGTTTCAGGAGGATGAGACCCACGGTCAGGCTCGTATAAAGGAGCCCCATGGCGAAGAGGCTGATGCGGGTGGCAACGCCGATCAGCAGGGTGAGGCCGGTGATGATGAGAAGAGGTCCGAGCGCGAAATCGTAGAATTTCAGCGCAAAACCCGGAATCAGGGGTTCTTTCTCGAATTGGCCGTAGAGCGCTGCGGGCACCCCGCTGTAGTGGGAGAACCCGTAGACCTTTTCGGCGTCACTCGACGTCAAGCCATAAGAATTGGGTTCTCCATCGACCACGACGGCGACCTCGCTGGCTTTCTGGCCGGCGAACTTTTCGATTCCCGTGACGATGGCGCGAACGGCCAGCCACAGGCGGAGGGTGAGGAATCCGAGGACGGAGCCCAAGTCTGAGGATGATTTGTCTTCCAAGGTATTAAGAGGTGGCCCGCCCGGAAAGGGGCGGGGAGTTGAACTTTCAGGTGACACACGACGCCGCGACGACCCGAGCCCCGCGACGAAGTGGGTATACATGCTAGGGCCGCGCGCGCCGCTTGTCAATGCCTCTTGGGTCCCGCGATGGTGAGGGAGGAGTGGGTCGGGGCCCGACAAGCAGGACCCGGAGAGTCGGGGGACGCAAACATGTACTCGCCGCGGCGTTGCAAGCGGAAGGCTCCTTGGAAAGACTCGAATTTGGCTTCTCCGAACACCGCAGGACCTTATCAGCATGAAAAATACCAACAGGCGCTCCTTTCTGAAACAGTCCGCGGCAGCGGTCGCAGCCTCCACCTTGCCCGGTTTTGCCATCGGGAAGCCCGGCGGACCGGCGAACGGCAGACTCAACATCGCCCACATCGGAGCCGGAGGCATCGCCAAGATGGCCTACGGTCCGTCCCGCGGCGAAAACACGGTGGCGCTCTGCGACATCGACGAAAACAAGTTCGGCGAGCATCTCGAGGCCTTTCCTCATCTGGAGAAAGCCGCCCGGTTCAGCGACTTTCGGGTGATGCTCGACAAGATGGGGGACGAGATCGATGCGGTCTGCATCAACACGCCGGACCACACCCATTTCCCGGCAACGATGGAGGCGATGCGTCGGGGCAAGCACGTTTTCACCCAGAAGCCGCTCACCCACAATATCTGGGAGGCGCGCACCCTGAAGAAGGCCAAGGCGAAGTATGGGGTAACCACCGTCATGGGGAACCAAGGCCACACCTACGACGGGATCCGATCTCTCCGGGAGTGGTATGATGCCGACGTCCTGGGTCAGGTGCGCGAGGTGCATTGCTGGCATGGGGGTCCCGGTTACGGTTCCCGGTATTTCCGAAAGCTCGACTCCTACCCGCCCGCAGCGATGGAGGTCCCCGAGCACATCGACTGGGACCTCTGGGTCGGTCCCGTCGTGACGGAGATGCCCTACAACGATGTCTTTCATCCTCTGACCTGGCGGGGGTTCTACGAATTCGGCAGCGGGATTCTCGGCGACTGGTTCCCCCATATCGGCGACGGACCGGTCTGGATTCTCGACCTTTACGACCCGGTATCCGCCGAACTGGTCGAGCAGGCCGACGCCCCTCAGGGCGTGGCTGCCGACTGGAGTGTGGTGAAATGGGAATTCGCCAAGAGAGGAACCAAGGAACCCTGCACCCTCTTCTGGCACAACGGCGGCAGAAAGCCCGAGCCGCCCAAGGACTGGTCCTGGGGCAATGTGAAGGGCGCTGGCAGTTTCTTTTTCGGCGAGAAGAAGACTGCCTTCCTCGACGAACGTTCCAACAATCCCATCCTGACGAATCGCGAGGACATGATCGCTTTCAAGAAGGGGGGGCTGCCTCCGGAGAAATATCCCCGGGTCAAGGCAAACGGACCCGTGGGAGAGTGGATTCAGGCGATCAAGGGAGACGGGCCGGAACCGGGCGCGAATTTCGATTACGCGGCTCCTTTCACCGAGACCCACCTGCTTGGCGTCCTCGCCATGCGCTTCGGCGGCAAAATCGAATGGGATGCCGAGGCGATGAAGATCAACAATCGTCCGGAACTGAACGCCTACGTCAAGGAACCGGTTCGCCCCGGCTGGGAGTACGGCGAAGATCTCTGGGCCTGAACTCGCCATGAAAAATCCGGCGCCGCTCGCTCACGGGCCGTCCCGTCGCTCTTTTCTGCGACGTTCGGCGGCCTTCGGCTTCAGCGTGATGCCGTCCTACCTGGCCCTGGGCAGGCCCGACAGCGACGGAAACGTGCCCCCAAGCGGGCGGATCAACCTCGGCTGCATCGGGGTGGGGGGACGCGGTGCCGTCGTGGTTCCCGGCATCTGCGCGGGAGGCCACGCCAAGCCGGTCGCCTTCTGCGACGTGGATTTCAGCGCTCGCCGGGCGGAGGTGAACCTGAAAAAGTTTCCCGGGGTGCGGCAGTTCGCGGATTTCCGGGTGATGCTGGACAAGATGGGGGACGACATCGACGCGGTCAGTGTGGCCACCCCCGACCACACCCACTACGTCGCCACCCTGGCGGCGATGCAGCGGGGAAAACATGTCTATGTGGAAAAACCGCTCACCCATTCCTACCGCGAGGCCGATCTGTTGATGCGGGCGGCAGAGAAGTACGGCGTGGTGACCCAGATGGGCAACCAGGGTCACACCTCGGCGGGGCAATCGCAGTTCCGCCACCTCGTCGAGCGGGGGATCATTCGCGACATCGTCCGCATCGACGCCTGGAAGAGCCCGGCGGTTTTCTTCATGGATGCGAAGCAACGATTCGACAGCTACCCGGCCGCCGAGGAGCCGCCTCCTTCGCTGGACTGGGATCTGTGGTGCGGTCCCGCGGAGAAGAAGCCGTTCAACTCGCTGTACCATCCCTTCAATTGGCGGGGATTCTTGCTCTACGGCAACGGCATGCTGGGAGATTGGGGGGCCCACATCATCGATTTCGCCCACCAGGATCTGGAACTCGGACTGCCGACCCGAATCGAGGCGATCGAACTGGTCGACCACAACCGCGTGCTCTTTCCCCTGAGTTCGCGGCTCGCCATGCATTTTCCGAGCCGGGGAGAAGGTCGTCCCGCCTGCGTCCTCGTCTGGCACGATGGTGAAGGGAGTCAACCGGACGTCGACGAAAAATTCTGGGATACGGGTTCCGAGGGCGAGAAAAAGGCCCCCGACCTGGGCCAGGTCGGCAGCCTGTTGCACCGGCAGGACGGCGCGTTCCTCATCCAACGCGGCTCCCACGCAAGCGTCTCCCGCATCTACCCGCGCGAAAAAATGTTGTCGTTTCGCGACGACATCAAGGTGGCCGGCCCGGAATACGATCACCTGCAGAGCTTTACCCGGGCCTGCCTGGGCCTAGGGACGACCAATTCGCCCTTCAGCGTGGCGGCCCCTCTGACCAAGGTGCTGCTGCTGGGAGTAATCTGCCAGTACCTCAATGAGAACCTGGAGTTCGATCCCGGGACGGAGACGTTCCCCAACCATCCCGCGGCGAACGATCTCCTCGCCGGACCCCCTCCCCGGGCCGGGTGGGAGGGCTATTACGAGAGCATCTGAGACGCTCGCGCTGGCCTCACGGGGCGGCCTTTCCGGTCGCCACGGTAAGCAATTTGATGGCCGCCTCGTTCTCGAATTCCCTGGCGATATCGAGGGCGGTTCCCCCTTCGGCGACCACCGTGGGGTCCACTCCGGCATCGAGGTAGAGACGGATGATCTCCTCGCTTCCGCTGGCGGCAGCCTCGTGCAGTGGGGTGCCGCCGAGATCGCTGATCCGGGAAATGTCTGCCCCATGCTGGAGAAGTGCCCGAGCGGCCGCGACTCGATCTTTCGCTCCAGCGAGGTGAAGCGGAGTCCACCCGGCTTGATCCCCGAGGTCGGGATCGGCGCCCCCCTTGATGAGCGGACCGATCAGTTCGGGAAGGTCCCGGTCCACGCTGATGTGGAGAGGGGTACGCTTGCTCGAATCCACCGCATTGACCTCGGCGCCGGACTCGATGAGGAGCAGGGCGATCTCCGGCTTTTTGCGCAGGATGGCCTGGTGCAGGGGCGGCATCCCGGGTCTGGCACCAGCGCTGGCCGCGGCCGCATCGTCGGCGAGAATCGCCCGGATTGCCTCGATATCGCCGCGAGCGATCGCTTCGTCGATGGTGGCTGGCTCCGGAGAGACCTCTGCGGTTGCGGTGGCCGGCTCTCCCTCGCCGGATGGCGCTTCTTCAGGCGGGGCGCCGCACGCCACCAGAAACAAAGACATCACGAGGGGAAGGAGGAAGCGGGCATAGGACGGGTTCTTCATCCCGCAGAAGATAGCGAAATAATCGAAAGCGCCACCAAATCCTTATCCCGGATCCGCTACCGGTCGACCCGAAACGGCTGGCAATCACCCCTTGGCACCTATGGCCCGGGCTCGACGGGAGCGGGTTTCCCCGGCTTCAGGCCCACGAGGATCGGATCGTGATCCGAGCTGCGGAAGGGGGTTCTGGTGTAGAGCGAGGGATCCCTGCCGAAGTCGAGATTGTAGTCGAAGACATCGGGTTCATCGGCATTGATGTGCCAGACGGCCGCGCCGGTCACCCGAGGGGCGAGACTCGGCGAAACGAGAGCGTGATCCAGTGAGCCGCTCTGCCCGTCGTAGACGAAGGTGTAGCTGCCCTTCTCCAAAAGGTAGCGGTAGTCATCCGCCGTTCCCCGGGTGCGGTCCGGACCTCCCATAATGGCCTGGATGGGATCCTCCATGGCGTAGCTGTTGAGGTCTCCCAGGATGAGAATGTCCCGATTTCCCGAACCGGTGGGATCCGAGGCGAGCCAGTCGAGGAGGACCCGAGCCCCCTCGGTGCGCGTGCCATTCCAGTAGCTCTGCCCATCGCCCGAGTTCTCATCCTCCGGATGCACCGTTCCGTCGCCACGGGGCGCCCCCTTGGATTTGAAGTGATTCGCCACCACGGTGACCGATTCACCCGTGGATCTCTCGACAAAGGTCTGGGCGAACGCGGCCCGATTTCGCGCTTCGCCCGTGACGAGGGGGTCGACGAAGCTCCGGCCTTGGAAATGTTGCAAAACGGCCGCGTCTCCCCGGGTGACCACGGTGCGGGTATCGTAGAGGAATCCCACCGAGATGACATCCCCTCCCAGGAATTCGACCGGCTCTCCCTCGATCCGGGGGCGCACCCAGTCGTAGCGGCGGCCATTCGAGGTCCCGGCGTTGATCGCATCGACCAGGGCCTGGATGGGAATATCGCGCGGGGTCTGTGCACTCTGGGGAACGGGACTGATTCCCCCCTGGAGGAAATCGTTCTCCAACTCGCTGAGGGCGATCACGTCGGCGTCGAGTTGCCGGATCGCCAGGGAAAGTTTGTCGGACTGACGGCGGTATTCATCGAGTGGTCCGGCTCCAGGCTTGGCTCCGCCGCGGGGGTGAGTTTCCGCGCCTCGCGGCCCTTCGCCCGCCTCGGGATCGGGACCCACCGCCGCGCGATCGTCCGAACGCAAGGTGGTGAAAAAGTTCAGGATGTTGAAGGAAGCGATGCGGAGGGAACCACCCACGGCGGGCGGGCCGGACCGGGAATTCCCTTGCCCCAGAATCGCCCGGGGCGCGTGGATCCGAAAATCCGGTTCTTCCTGCGAAGACTGCTGGTCCTCACCGAAACCGAGCACACCGACGGTATCGGTGTAGGTGTCGCCGACCCGGATCGACGTGTCGGCGGCGAGGAATCCCTTCGCGCCGAGACCGGGAACCGGGATGGGATCGGGATTCTGCGTATCCAGGCCATCGTCGAACAACAGGCTTCGCATTGCGTTTTTCTTGCGGTGCTCTCGGTAGTCGTCTGCATCGGGCCGATGAATCTGGGTAAACTGGAAAAGCCTGCCCCCGGCACTGACCTTCATCGTGCCGAACCTTGCCAAGTGATGAAGCCCGCTGACGGTGAGTGGTTGGGCGATGCGAACCCGCATGCCTTCGAGCGCCTCCAGATTGGCGACGAAACCGCCGTCTCGATTGATCAATGCGGCAGAGGTCGGCAGGCTGAGTTCCACGGGGCGCGGCAGAGGACGATCCGTGGAGAGAATCGCGACATCGGAGGCATCGATCCGTGTTTCCCCCTCAAATTCGGTGACCACGCCAAGCACCCGCGCGAGGTGGCCCGGCTCGACCACAAAATCGCTCGCCACGAAGATTCCTTCGGAACTGAGGGGGTCGCTGTCGGTTTCCGCATCTTCCTCCTGGAGGTAAAAACCACCCAGACTTCCTTCCCCCTGAAACACCGCGGTGACGATCGCCTCCACTGCGACTTCGCGTCCCAGCATCGGGGACTCATCCGCGGCACCGGAAAACCCGATCCTGGTCCCATCGGCGAGGTCCGTTTTTCCCTGGACGAGGTGAATCGGCGTGATTGCGTTGGCTCCCCAGACGGGGAAGCAGACACCGAGGAAGGCGGGTAAGATTAGCGATCGGAGAGTCATCTTTTTGCGGCGATACTTAAGAGGCCACCACGCATCCCGAAAGGAGATTTCCGTTTTTTTTTCGGCACTAACCCGGCGCGGATTTCCCTGATCGAGGGGAGATCGCGGCCCTTGACCCCGAGGTTGGATGCATTATTTCTGCGCTCGAAAAGACAGACGGTCTCCCCAAAAGCAACACTCCTCCCTTGCGCTCCTCACGAATGAAAGTGGTTTCTCAATTCCTGGTGACCTGCGGCCTCCTTTCCCTAACTCTCGGATATGCTGCCGAGCCCTTTCACATCTACGCCCCCAGCAGCAACGCGAAAAGCCTCTGGGTGATCCGGGCCGAGCCGAGCGGTTCCGGTCTGGTGCTCGAGGAGAGGCAGCAGGTCGATCTCGGTTTTGCCGGGCGCAGCATCACCCGGCATCCGGATCTGCCGCTGCTCTACATCGCCGCCAGCGGTGGAAACGGAGCGGGGGCCGACGGTGCCGCCGTGGTGCTGGCCGAGGATGGTGCCTACGCCAGTCACGAGCCGTTCCGTTTCGCTCATGGTTACTCCTACCTGAGTCTCGATCGGAACGAAAGATTTCTTCTCGGGGTCAACTATCGGGAAGGACAGGTCGACGTCTACCAACTTGACCCGGCGGGTCGACCGACTGAACGAGTCGAGGCCCTCGACGAGGGATTGCGCAACGCTCACGCCGTTTTGCCCTCGCCGGACAACCGCTTTGTCTACATCCCCTACGTGAAGGAGAGCAACGCCCTCTATCAGTATGCCTTCGACGGCGACACGGGGCAATTGACGGCCCTCGATCCCCGCGATGCAGAGCCTCCCGCGGGCACGGGCCCCCGACACATCGCCTATCATCCCACCAGCCCGCGAGTCTATTTCTCCAACGAACAACATCTGGGCGTCACCGTCTTCGCGATCAAAACCGACGGCACCCTCGACTTGCTGCAACGCTGCGACGCGATCCCTCCGAGGCAGAGGGTTTCGTCGTCGGACATCGTGATCACACCGGATGGAGGCCATCTCTTCGCCGGGATTCGGGGAAACGATGAGGTCGCCCACTCCGTGGCGCGCTATCGCGTGCTCGCCGACGGACGGGTCGAGTTTCTCGGACTCACCCCATCCGACCCCGTCCCGTGGGGTATGGCACTCTCCCCCGACGGCACTTTTCTCATCGTCACGGCGGCGCAAGGGGCCACTCTCCAGGTTTATGCCATCGGCGCAGACGGCGACCTGGATCGGGTCGCCCGGATGGAGTGGGATGAGCGCATCACCGATGTGGTCACCCGTTGAATCCCACAAGCGCCAAATCGGCAGCGCGCTCCTGCACCGTGGAGGGAGCGGAGCTCAGCGGCAGCGTTCCCAATCCAGGACCTGACCGTTCAATACCAGGTCCGTGCCCGATGGAGCGTGACGGACCTGTTCGTCGACCACGATCCCGTCGTCAACTGGAACGAGATCAGCTACGCGATCGCCGCAGGCAAGGGACGGGCCGAGAGCCGCGCACCAGAGGTTCTTCTCACCGTCGATCGGAATGGTACCGTCCTCGAAATCCCGGTG
>CAZLUZ010000048.1:0-27934 GCA_964562825.1 uncultured Akkermansia sp. | reverse complement strand
GCCCTGTCCACCTTCTTACGAAGGCGGTTACGCTGCTTCTGTAGCCGCACTCGCCGGAGTGTGGCCCATCTGGCCCTGTCCACCTTCTGGCGAAGGCGGTTACGCTGCTTCTGTAGCCGCACTCGCCAGAGTGTGGCCCATCTGGCCCTGTCCACCTTCTGGCAAAGGCGGCGACGATTCGCGGGATTCCTCTGGCAGCACCCTCTATTTTTGCCTTGAAAAGGCAAATGACTTTCCTCAAACCTCCTTCAAGGGGACCTCAGATGCACCCGGTGATCAGGGTCCAGAATTCGTGGATTCGCCTCGGTTTTCGTGGCCCTGTAGCCCGGACCCGAGTCCCCGCCAAGACCACAACGGGCTGAACCCACCCCAACAAAATTCGCACCGATGATGAAACCCGCTTGGCCCTTCTTGCTTGTTGCCGCCTCTCTTTTCCTTTCATCTGCTCAGGGAGGTCTCCTGTTGGACGACACGTTTTCCAGTGGAACCAATCCCGGTTACACCAACTCAACCGGTGGCGCCACGATCACGATTGAAGACGGCACCCCCTTCGGCCTGACCGGCAACGCCATCCTCCTGAGCACGAGCTCCAACAACCGAACCATGGAGCGAACGCTCAATCAATCGGTGACCCTTTCAGGTATCGATGACTACGTCGAAGTCTCCCTCGATTATCGCTTTGGAGCGCTTCTGGACGACAATTTTGGCTCCACCGTCCTCCTCAGAAGCGCGTCTTCCGAATTCGGTATCAATTTCAATCCTTCTGCCGCAGTCAACGGGGGAACGTACTTCACCGATTCCGATAACAATTCAGGCCGGTTCGACACCATCGCCAGCGGAACAACGGCTCAGTCCCTCACGGTCCGCCTCACCAAAGTCTCGGCGACCGAAGTGCGTATGAGCGGAAGCTTCAACGGAAATCCCTTGGCCGAATCCAACTTTCAAACCATCGGCGGCATGGACCCCGGAACCTCCATCGGCAGTCTCTTGACCTTCGATGAGCTTTCCCTGGGATGGGTCAGCGGCAACAGTGGAGAAATCTACTACGACAACATCCAGGTGCTCACCAGTGTCCCTGAGCCCTCCGGGTTCGCCATCCTGGCCCTGGGTCTCGGGTTCGTCGTCCTGTTCCGACGAAAAAGGAGGTAGACCCCGGCGCTTTTGGGACCACGTTTCGCCAACAGTCTCACGATCACCGGACTACCGCAGCCGCCCCCGGTAGGCGCCCGGAGTCGAGTCGGGAATTTCCAGGGCTCCGGCAATGCGGATGAAAAAATCCGGCTCCCCCGCATCGCCGACGATCGCGTAGGCGAAACCCTCCTCCCACATCGCGTGGAGACCGCGCAGGCAGAGTGCCTTCCCCACCCCGCGTCCCCGAAAATCGGGGTGGACACCGATCGGGCCGAAAAAGCCGCGGAACGTGACGTCGTGGCAGGCAAATCCCGCCAGCGCACCCCCCTCGCCAATCGCGATCAGGCAGCGGACCGGCTGCGCCCCGAAAGCCATCTCCACCTCGCTGGCCCAGCGCTCGTTGAACGCGTCCTCCACCCACCGGCAGACGCGCCGCCTCTCCAGGGCCAGGGCGCGTCGAATCTCAACCCCCTCCCGGTCCGTCACCGCCAGCGTCGGCCCGAGAGGAGGCAGGTCGTAGAGCCGGACGAGGAGGTCTCCCATGGGCCGTGGACCGGTCAGGCGAGCAGTTTTTTCACGACATGCCCGTGCACATCGGTGAGTCGGAAATCCCGCCCCTGGAACCGGAAGGTGAGCCGGGTGTGATCGATGCCCAGCAGGTGGAGCAGGGTGGCGTGCAGGTCGTGAACGTGAATTTTGTCCTCGACGACGTGAAATCCCAATTCGTCGGTTTGCCCGATGGTCCGGCCCGCTGCGATGCCCCCGCCCGCCATCCACATGGTGAAGGCCTGGGGGTGATGATCCCGCCCCATGGATCTGCCCAGGGCGGCGCTGGCTTCGACCATGGGAGTCCTCCCGAATTCGCCCCCCCAGATCACGATGGTGTCATCCAGCAGACCGCGCTCCTCCAGGTCGGCCACCAGCGCCGCGCTCGCCTGGTCCGTCTGCCGGGCCTGGTTGCGGACGCCCTTCTCCACCTGGGAGTGGTGATCCCAACCGCCGTGGTAAACCTGAACCATGCGCACCCCGCGCTCCACGAGACGGCGGGCGAGGAGGCAGTTGCGAGCGAAGGGATTGTCTTTTTCGCCCTGTCCCAGACCATAGCGCCCCAGGGTGCCAGGCGATTCGGAGGAGAGATCGGTCAACTCCGGAGCGGCGGACTGCATCCTCCACGCCATCTCGTAGGCCTCGATCCGGGTGGCGATCTCCGGGTCGCCGATGCGGGCGAGGTGATCGCGATTCAGGGCGCCGATCAGATCGAGAGACTCCCGCTGGGTGCGGTCGTCGACACCCCGCGGATTCGAGGTGTGCAGGATCGGTTCGCGACCCTGGCGGAAGGGGCCCCCGGCGTGCTGGCGGGGCTGGCTTCCGGCTTCCCACAGCGCGGCACCTCCGCTGAGGCTCGCGCCGCTCTGGAGCACGACGAAGGAGGGCAGGTCCTCGGTTTCCGCGCCGATGCCGTAGCTGAGCCACGAGCCCATGGCGGGGCGCCCCGGCAGGCCGCTCCCCGAGTTGAGAAAGAGTTGGGCGGGGGCGTGATTGAATTGGTCGGTGTGGAGCGACTTCACGATCGAGATCCGGTCCGCGATTTTCGCGAGGTGGGGAAGGCGGTCGGAGAGTTCCGCGCCGGATTCCCCGTGTCGGGCGAAGGGGAAGCAGGGAGCCAGCACGGCCGCGTCGGGCTGGATGAAGGCGTAGCGCTGGCCCGCGATCACCGAGGGGGGGATCGGTTTGCCCGCCAGTTCGCGCAGCTTCGGTTTGTTCTCGAACAACTCCAGCTGACTGGGCGCGCCGGCCATGAAGAGGAAAATGACCCGTTTCGCCCTGGGAGTGAAATGGGTCGGCACAGGGGCGGCGAGCAGGTTGCGGAATCCCCCCGCCATGGCCGAGGCGAGAGCGATGCGGCCGAGGCCGACTCCACAGTTGCGAAAGAAGTGTCTTCTGGTCAGTTCCAGACCGGGGTTCATGATTATTCCTTGGTGATGGCTTCGTCGAGGTTCAGGATCACTCGCGCGGTCAGCGCCAGCGCGGCGAGCTGCGGGTCGGCTTCCTTCTCACCCGGCAGGATTTCCGCAGCGGATGGGGTTCCGGAGGCAATCCGCTCCGTCTGCCGCCGGAAAAAGTGGGTGAGACGATCCAGTTCGCGGCTCGTGGGGGGACGCGTCAAGACACGCCGAAAGAGGGTTTCCAGGGCATCTTGCGAGCTGACTGCGATTGCCTCGTCGCCCTGTTGCGGTTCCGAGCGTGCCCGGTCGAGTCGGGGGGCGGCGAGTTGGGCCAGACCCCGGGCCGCTTCGAGGAACATCTCGTCATTCAGCAGGGTCAAGGCCTGGAGCGGCGTGTTGCTGCGCTCGCGCCGGGGCAGGCAGGTTTCGCCCGTGGGCCCGTCGAAGGCGAGGTAGGCGGCGAAAGGTGCGGTGCGCTTGGAAAAGGTGTAGAGACTGCGCCGATAGCGGTCTTTCCCCTCCGAGGGATTCCACGAGACATCTCCCCAGGCCAGCGAGGTCACGCTGGCGGGCTGGGGCGGACGCACGCTCGGTCCGCCGATCTGGTGGTGGAGCAGGCCCGCCGCCTGCAGGGCGCTGTCTCGGATCATTTCCCCAGTCATGCGGAAACGCGGTCCCCGAGCCAGGTAGCGGTTCTCCGGATCGACCTCTCTCTGCTCCGGCGAGATCCGGGTGTGTCGACGGTAGGTGCGGGACGTCACGATGGTGCGATGCAGCCGTTTCTTGGACCAGCCGCTCTCGCGGAAATCGACGGCGAGCCAGTCGAGCAGGTCGGGGTGGCTGGGGAGTTCCGACTGATAACCGAAGTCCCCCTCGGTGGGGACGATGCCCTGTCCGAAAAACGAGCGCCAGGCGCGGTTCACCGCCACCCTGGCCGCCAGGGGGTTGTCCGGACCGACCAGCCAGCGGGCCAGGGCGAGGCGATCGGCTGGCTCGTTCTCCGGTAGCTGAGGAAAGATCGCGGGCACGGCGGGTTCCACCTCGTGGCGGGGCTGGGTGTAGTCCCCGCGGTGACGGAAGAGGGTGCCTCTGGGATGATCGGCGGGGCGTTCCTGCATCACCAGGGTGGTGGGAACCGGGGGCAGGGTTTTCTTCCGTGCTGCGATCTTTTTCATTCGGGCGGCGAGGTCCGGTGCCGGGCTCTGGTCGAGGTAGGCGAGTTTCCACTCCCGGACCCCGGCGTCGGGCGCCGGCAGGTCTCCCGGATAGGCCCGAACCTCTCCCCGGTCCGCTGTCACTCCGAGCCGAAAACGCCCCAGGGCGGCGACGAAATGTCTTTCGAAGAGAAGTTCCACCTCGACAGCTCCAACTGGCACCGGCTCCGACAAGACCAGCACCAGTTCGTGTCTCTCGCCCTCGCGGGTGGATGTGCTCCAGCCGGTGGAGCCGTCACCATCATAGACGTTGCTGCCGGCCGCGCCTTTGCCCACGGAAATCTTGCCGAAGCTGGTCGAGGCATCGCGGAAGGCCAGCGTCTCTCCGTCGACTCGGGCGGTCAGCTCGCTGAGGAAGAAGTCGCCCTTGCGTCCCTCGTAGTAGGCCACCCCGGGACCGCGGGCGGGCAGGCTGGGGTGGGGCAGAACCTCGAGCCGGAGGGCGGTAATCGGGCCGGGTAATCCATCCGGCCGTTGGTATCGCACCCGGTAAACCTCCCGCTTGCGAAAATCGCCGCGAGCGAGGATGGAGTCGTCGTCCAGAATATCCAGCCGCGGCAGTTCGGCACTGGCTTCGGCGGGTTTCAGCGCGGTCCATCGCACCGGAGGGGGCAGTTCGAGGGTATCTCTGAACTTGCGGAATTCCTCCTCCGGGATCGCCGCGATGGCCTCGTCTTCGAGGCGGGCGATCTCCTCCAGGATCGCGCCACGCCGCGCCGCGATCTCGGGCACGTGAACCTCGATCTCGGGTTCGTCGGCATTGTCGAGCAGGGCCATCATGGCGAAGTAGTCCTGGTGGGTGATCGGGTCGAACTTGTGGGTGTGACACTGGGCGCAGCCGGTGGTCAATCCCATCCAGACCGTTCCCGTGGTGGCGACGCGATCGACCATGGCGTGGTAACGAAATTCCAGGGGGTCGATACCTCCCTCCTCGTTCAGCATGGTGTTGCGGTGAAAGCCGGTGGCGATCCACTGCCTCGGAGAGGCCCCCGGCAGCATGTCTCCGGCGAGTTGTTCGATGGAGAAGCGGTCATAGGGGATGTCGCGATTCAGAGCCTCGATGACCCAGTCGCGGTAGGGCCAGATCGAGCGGGGCCGATCTTTCTCGTAGCCGTTGGTATCGGCATAGCGGGCCAGATCGAGCCATTCGCGGGCCCATTTTTCGCCGTAGGCCGGGGAGGCGAGAAACCGATCCACCCAGGAGGTCCACGCCTTTTCCTCATTCTCGCGGAAGGCCGTGGTGAAGGCCTCGGTCTCCTCGAGCGACGGCGGATATCCGCGAAGATCGAGAGACAAGCGGCGAAGGAGAACGGGCGGTTCGGCGGAATCATTTGCCGCGAGCCCGATTTCTTCCAGTTTGCGGTCGACGAAGAAATCGACGGGATGCCCATGATATTCCCCCGAAACGGCCGCGCGCTTGGGCGGGACAAAAGCCCAGTGCTCCTCATACCGGGCCCCTTGCTGAATCCAGCGCCGGATCAGATCGACCTCTTCGTCAGAGAATGCCGGTTTGTTCGCCGACGGAGGCGGCATTATCTCGTCCGGATCTGGTGAGGTGATGCGGTGCAGCAACTCGCTGGCTTCCGGGTCACCGGGCACGATGGCTGCGTAACCACCCAGGCTGCGGGTGGCCTCCGCGAAGGAGTGCAGACCCAATCCGGCTTTGCGGTCGGCCTCGTCGAATCCGTGACACTTGAAGCACCGATCGCTGAGGAGCGGGCGGATATCGCGGGAAAAGCGGACCTCCGATCCGCAAACTTGGCTGAGCAATCCGGAGACTCCGACGATGAAGAGGAGACGAATCGGCATGGTTGGAGGGATCCTAGATCCCGAATCCAACCATACAATCTCCGTGTTCGTGTGCCAGGAGGTCCTCGAACGTGGTCTTTTCCAGCTGTTCGACGAACGATTTGCTCGCCGTGGAGAAGCAATTCCGGATGCCTGCTGCCCCGGGAAAGTCGGCGTCTGTCCGGTTGGCTGGCAGGGGGTTGATCTCCCCGTCGACACAGGCGATCACCTCGGCCACCGTGATCAGACGGGGATCGCGCGAGATACGATAGCCACCACCGACGCCGCGTTTGCTCGACGCGATGCCCGCCTTCTTGAGCACGAGGAGGATCTGTTCGAGAAATTTCTGGGGGATGTCACCGATCTGAGCCATCTCGTGAGCCTGGATGGATCGCTCGCGGGTTCGGGCTCCGAGAATCGCCACCGCTCGCACTGCGTATTCAGCTTTCTTCGATAGTTGCATCAAGTAAAGGCGTTACGTTTTGCACCACGATTCGGCTCCCCTCGTGGCGGACCACGGAAACTGTTGAGCCCCGGGGGATGAATTCCCCGTCCGAGATGACATCGAGGGTCTCTCCACGAAATCGTCCTTTGCCCGCGGGCCGCAGGTCCGTGGTGGTGGTTCCCTCCCATCCCAGATAGGAAATCCGGTCCCGCACCTCAGGATTGGAACCGATCGCGATCTGGCCGTCGATCGAGGCGCCCTCCGGCACCGCCGCCTTCAGCACGAAGGGGCTGGCGATGCGCGACCGAGGCAAAAAGCGCATGAGAAAGAGGATGAGCACGATGCCTCCGGTCAGTCCGAGAGCCATCGACATGAAAGAGCCCTTGAGCAGGGTCGCCCAACTCTCCGCTCCGGGCAGTCCGTCCCATTTGTACTCCAGGTCCACCCGATCGACCATGGCGAGCCCGAGCGAGAGCAGGACGAGGAGACCGCCGACGAAGGAGGGGATGATGAGGCCGGGAAAGAGGAAGATCTCGACGGCGATGAGGACGAGTCCCAGGATGAACAGCACGGCGAGTTCGTAGCCGGCAAGGTTCCCCGCCATGTAGTTGCCGAAAAAGAAGAGGCTGAAGGCCAGAACCGAGACGATCCCGGGCAGGGCAAACCCGGGTGTCTGCAATTCGAGATAGGCGCCGGCTATGCCGATGATGATGAGGAGGAAGGCAAATTTCTGAATCCAGTGGGCAAATCCCTCCATGCCAAGAACCTCCGCCGCGATGATCTCGCCCTCGAGATTTTCCTTGGCCACAATCTGCTCGATGCTGTCGGCGACTCCCTCGGCGAGGACGGGACGGCCGTCGATGACTTCGGTGGCATCGATGGTGTTCAGATTGAGCACTTCTCCGGCTTCGTGAATCACGGTGCCGCCGATTCTGACCTCCTTGTCTCGGGAAACGAAGGCCTCGGCGATGTCGGGATTGTGCCCTTTCAACTCGGCGATGTTGCGGACCACGCTGATGATCATCTGCGTCTGCTTGCTCTCCATGGCGCTGTTGAGGTCGCCGCCAGTGGAGGTGACAATCAAAGCCGACCCGATCGAGGCGGCGGGGCGCATGTAGATATGATCCGTGCCCAGGGCGACGATAGCGCCGGCGGACTCGGCCCTGGTGTTCACGAACGCGTAGGTGGGCACGGTGATGTCCTGCAGGCTGTTGAGGAGAAGGCCCTGGGTATACCAGGCAAAACCACCCGGGGTGTCGATATCGAAGATGACTGCGGTGGCCCCGTCGAGCTGGGCCTTTTTCAGCGTGCGATCCATGAAATCGAACCGGGCCTTGCCGCTGGACAGAGCGTCCTGCCCGACCTCGAGCACGACGATCTTGCCGCGGTAACTCTCTCCGGTTCGGCGGGAGAAAAGTCCCTCCTCGTCGGCGTCACTGGCCGGCGCAATCTCTCCCTCGCTCGTCTCGCTGGGTTCGTCGGTCTGGAGGCGCGCCCGGCTCTGGATTTGGGCGAATTCGAGCGGGCTGAGCCGGCGGGTTTCCCCGTTTAATTTTTCCCGCTCGAGCACGTCTTCGATCGATCGAGCGATCCCGCGGGCCAGGAGGGGAGTGCCCTCGATCTCCCGGGTGGCCTCGGTCGCGGTCAGGGTGAGGACTTCGCCGGATCGCGAGATGATGTCATCGCCGTAGCGAACTTCCGCTTCGCTGTCGATAAAGGCTTCCACAATCTCCGGCCGGTGTCCGCGGATGCGGGCGAGACTTCTCGCCCTGGCTTTGAGGAGAGAAAGCTGCTGGGACAATTCCCGCTGCTGAGCCTGCTCGTTTTCGGTGTCGGAGAGCTGGATACCGGCTCCCCCGATGATCCCGCCGGCATCCATGTAGATCGTGTCGCTGCCTACCGCGACCAAGGCGCCGGCACCCGTGGCCGTGGAGTTGACATAGGATATCGTCGGCACCGTGAGGTCCGACAAACCTTCGAGAATGCGCTCCAGCGATGACCAGGGGATGGTTCCCTTCACGTTCAGATCGAAGACCACCGCACGGGCCCGATCTTTTTCCGCCTGAGTCAGCAGTTGCTCCAATTGTCTTATGTTCCGACTATTCTGGAAATCGTCAGACCTGAGACTGACCACGACGATTTCGTCGGCCAGAGAGATCTCCACAGCCTGCAGAGCGGGCAAAGTGGCCGCCATGGCCAGGAAGGGAAGGACAAAGCGGAACGATTGCTTCATGAAAAAAATTACGATTCGCGGTGTCTTTTGGTAAGGGTGGCAGCGCCGATCCCGGTCGGGCACCGCGGAACCCATATGCGCGAACTTAGACAACAGAGATCGAATTTTGTTGAGGAGGTGAGGTTTTTTTCGGGTTCACCCCCAATTTCGCCACACGAAAGGGGGCAAACGCCGATGGGTGGCGGGCGCAAATGTGAGAAAGATCGCGAAAAAGCGTCGCAAAAGTGAAAAATCTGTCGACAGATGGGGAGAAATTGCTAGCGTTTTTGTCATGAGCTTTGGGTGGCTTTGGTTCACCCGAAGTTTTATTGCTTGGTTGTTGTTGTGAACGGGTCGTGGTGACCTGATTGCACTTAGAAGCCTCTCAGGGATTTTCCCCGAGGGGCTTTCTTTGTTCCCATCCGGATAACCGTTGATTACCCGGTCTGGCCTAGTAGGTTCTGCGCGTGTCTGAACAACTTATCATCGGTGACCGCACTTTCTCTTCCCGGCTCCTGGTGGGAACGGGTAAGTTTTCGTCGAACGAAGCGATGAAGGAGGCTCTGGAGGCATCGGGGACCGAGATCGTCACCGTGGCCCTGCGCAGGGCGGACTTGTCCGGTGGGGGCGATCCTTTCGCGAACATTCTCGACTTCATCGACCCGGAGCGCTACCTCATCCTTCCCAATACTTCGGGAGCGATGAATGCCGATGAGGCGGTGCGCTTCGCCCGTCTCGCCGTCACTGCCGGTCTGCCCAAGTGGATCAAGCTCGAGATCCATCCCGACCCCACCTACCTGTTGCCGGATCCCATCGAGACCCTGAAAGCCGCAGAGCAACTGGTCGCCGAGGGCTTCACCGTGCTCCCCTACATCAATGCGGACCCGGTGCTGGCGAAGCGGCTCGAGGAGGTGGGCACCGCGACGGTGATGCCCCTGGGGTCGCCAATCGGCTCGAATCTCGGCATCGAGGCCCGCCACCAGATCGGGATCATCATCGAACAGGCCACCGTGCCGGTGGTGGTTGACGCCGGGATCGGAGCACCCAGCCACGCCGCCGAGGCGCTCGAGCTCGGCGCCGATGCCGTGCTGGTGAACACCGCCATCGCGGTCGCCGGAGATCCCCGGGGCATGGCGGTGGCCTTCCGCAAGGCCGTGGAGGCGGGGCGCGCCGCTTATGAATGCGGCATGCCGGAGAAAAGCGGCCGAGCCTCCGCCACCAGCCCCCTGACCGGCTTTCTCTACCCGGGTGATGAAGGGTGATCCGGCACTACCGGATATCCCTTTTGGCCGAAGAGAGCTTCCGCTCGGTTCATGAGTGCACCCCCGCCGACATCCGTGGACATCATTTTGCCGCTGGAGCAATCCGAGCGCGAGCCGGCTTGGCGACGCGCGGTGTCGCGTAAGCTGGGGGTGGCCGAGGCGCGCATTCGCGAGATGCGGCTGCGCAAACACTCCATCGATGCGCGGAAGAGTCGGATCAAGGTTCAGCTCCGTCTCGAGGTGGGGATCGACGCGCCGCTCCCGTCGGAACCTCCTCTCGTGGCGCGGTATCCCCGGGTGCCCGATGGCGCGAAAACCGCCCTGATCGTCGGCTGCGGCCCGGCGGGCCTCTTTGCCGCCCTGCGCTGTCTCCAGATCGGATGGAGACCGGTCATCCTGGAGCGGGGCAAGGATGCCTCGGCCCGGCGTTTTGACCTCGGGCCCATCATGCGTCGCGGCGAAGTGGATCCGGAGTCGAATTACTGCTTCGGCGAGGGGGGAGCGGGAACGTTCTCCGACGGCAAACTCTACACCCGCGCCACCAAACGCGGCCCGGTGCGGGAGGTCTACGAAACCCTGGTCGCCCACGGGGCGCCGCCGCGCATCCTCGTCGACTCTCATCCCCACATTGGCTCGAATCTGCTGCCGAACGTGGTCAAATCCATCCGCGCCAGCATCATCGAAGCCGGCGGCGAGGTTCGATTCCAGTCCCGGGTCACCGGAATCGTGCGCCGCGGCGATCGCATCCACGCGCTGGTGGTGAACGACGGAGATGAGATCGAGGGAGATGCCGTCATTCTGGCGACGGGACATTCCGCCCGGGACATCTATCGGCTGCTCGATCGCGAGGGTATCCGGCTGGAGCCGAAACCCTTTGCCGTCGGCGTCCGCATCGAGCATCCCCAGCCGCTGATCGATTCGCTCCAGTATCACTACTCTCGGGAGACGGAGCGGCCCCGTCTCCTCCCCGCGGCGAGTTACCGGCTCGCCACCAAGATCCGGGGCCGGGGAGTGCATTCTTTCTGCATGTGTCCCGGTGGCTTCATCGTTCCCGCCACCACCGAGCCTGGGCTGCTCGTGGTGAACGGGATGAGCCTGTCCAAGCGGGATTCGCCCTACGCCAACAGCGGGCTCGTCGTCACCGTGGAGCCTGAGGATCTGGAAAGCTTTCGGAAGGCTCACGGCGTTCTCGGCGGCATCGTGTTCCAGGAGGAGTTGGAGCGGGCCGCCCACGGGACGGGAGACCGTCCGCCCCAGGTGGCACCGGCTCAACGGGTCACCGATTTCCTGCGGGAGAGGGATAGCGCTTCCCTGCCGGGAAGCAGTTACCACCGCGGCATTGCGCCGGATCGCATAGACCGCTTGTTGCCCGCCGGGATCGTTTCCCGCATGGCGGAGGGATTGCGCGAATTCGGGGGCAAAATGCGGGGATACCTCACCGACGAAGCCGTGCTTGTGGGTGTGGAGTCGCGCACCAGTTCGCCGGTGCGCATACCGCGCGACGCGGAGACGCTGCGGCACCCCGATGTGATCAACCTGATTCCCTGCGGCGAGGGGGCCGGCTTCGCCGGTGGCATCGTCAGCGCGGCGCTGGATGGGATGAAATGCGCGGGCATTCTGGTGGAGACCTAGATCGCCGTTCCCCGGGAACAACCTGCGCCATGCGGGAGCCCTCGCCGCGATTTCACTTGCGGCCCTCCGATTGTCGCTCGACGAGGTGGCTGCGGAAATCGGTGATGGAGGGGGGCGAGGGACCTCCGTCGGGCTTGGTCATGAGGCCCTCCAATTCCCGGGCGGCGGCCTCGGCCATTTCGGCGACCGGTTGGGCCAGCGTCGTCATCGGTGGGTCGACGTGGGCGGACCAGGGTTGTTCGTCGAAAGCCACCACGGAGAGGCCCTCCGGGATCGAGAGGCGCATGGCCCGGCAGGCATCGAGCAAGCCCAGCGTGTTCTGGCCTCCGAGGGAGAGGCAGGCCGTCACGCCGGAGGGTTCGGTCCGGAAAAAGCGGCTGACCGCAGCGGCCGCCTCCGCCCGGTCGTAGGACTCGCCGACCAGCCGCTCGGGGCGAAATTCGATTCCGTGTTCCCGCAGGGCGTCCCGATGACCGAGAACCCGTTCCCGGTCGGCCCGGCTCTCCGGATTGCCGCGGAGGCAGAGAATCTCCCGGTGGCCCCGCTCGATCAGATGGAGCGTCGCCTTCCGCGAATCCTCCCGGTGATCCGCCGAGATTCGCGGCAAACCCGAGGCCTCCTCGAACCATCGGTCGAAGAGAACGAGGGGGACGCCCCGGGCGACGAGGAGTTCGACCCCCGCATTCATCGGACCCACCGGAGCGAGTATCAGTCCGTCAACCTTGCGGCTGAGCATGCTCTGGATCACCTCGGTCTCCGTCGTGGGCGATTCGCGGGAATCTCCGATGAGGACGGCGTATTCCCGGTCCCTCAGAGGACGCTCCACGGCCTGGAGAAATTCGGCAAAGAACGGGTTGGCGATGTCGGGAACGATCACCCCGACCTGACCCGTCCTGCCCGAGCGAAGATTGCGTGCCACCTGGTTGGGCAGGAACTCGAATGCGGCAGCGGCCTCGAGAATCCGTTTCTCCGTTTCCGGCGAGATCCGGGCGTCCCGGGCCCGTCCGTTGAGGCACAGGGAAACTGAGGCGGGGGACACCCCGAGATGTTCCGCCAGCGCCTTCAGGGTGGTCGGTGTCGGGGAATCCATCCTCTCTCGCTAGCTTGACGGCATCCCCGTGTCAAGCGAGCCAAACCGATCGCGTCGTGCTATTTGCTCGACAGGAGCCCTCGAATGGCTAAAACGTTTTAGCCATGAACAAGATTTTCTGTCTTTTCCTAGGAGCGGTTTGCCTGACGGCGGCATTTCAGGGGTGTGCGGAGAGGGGGGGCGACCCGGAGAAGCCCGTCGTCGCCCTCATCATGAAATCCCTGGCCAACGAGTTTTTCAAGACGATGGCCGACGGGGCGGAAGCCCACCAGGCCAAGAATCCGGACGCCTACGAGCTGATCTCGAACGGCATTCGCAACGAGACGGATCTGACCGCGCAGGTGAATCTGGTGGAACAGATGATCTCGCGCGGCGTCGACGCCATCGTGATCGCACCGGCCGACTCGAAGGCGCTTGCCCCCGTGTTGAAACGGGCGGTCGACGCCGGGATCATCGTCGTCAATATCGACAACAAACTCGACGAGGAGGTCCTGGGGCAATTCGATCTCGACATCCCCTTTGCGGGGCCGAACAACCGGACCGGGGCCCGAATGGTCGGCGAGGCGGTGGCAGAGAGGTTGCAAGCCGGGGATCGGGTCGCCATCATCGAGGGCATTCCCACCGCATACAACGCGATCCAGCGCCGGCGGGGATTCGAGGATGCGGTGGAGGCGGCCGGGCTCGAGATCGTGAGCAGCCAGTCGGGAAGTTGGGAAATGGCGAAGGGCAACACCGTGGCCGCCGCCATACTCGGCGAGCACCCCGAGGTCAAAGCCCTCCTTTGCGCCAATGATTCGATGGCCCTCGGGGCGGTTCAGGCGGTCAGGGCGGCGGGTCTGGAGGGCGAGGTGCTGGTGGCCGGATTCGACAACATCGGTGCGGTGCGGCCCCTGATCGAGAGCGGGGCGATCGCGGCCACCGCGGACCAGCACGCCGGCGATCTCGCCGTGTTCGGCATCGAGGCCGCCCTGGACATTCTCGCGGGCGAAGCCCGGCCGGAAGACCGGGAGACCCCCGTGGACCTGATCGTGCAACCATGATCGAAGTCCAGGATCTCAACCAATCCTACGGGACGAACCGGGTCCTCATCGACTTCGACATCCAAATCGAGGCCGGCGAGGTGCACGCCCTGCTGGGATCGAACGGGGCGGGGAAGTCGACCCTGGCGAAGATATTGACCGGCCTGATCCCCTTCGATTCGGGGCGAGTCCTTCTCGACGGGAGACCGTACCGTCCCCGTTCCAGGCAGGATGCCATCGGACAGGGTGTCGTGATGGTATTTCAGGAACTCAACATCATTCCCACGCTGACGGTGGCGGAGAATCTCTTTTTCCAACGGATTCCCCAGAGGGCCGGCTGGATCCGGCGACGACAACTCGAAGGGGCGGCCTCGGCGGCCCTTTCCCGGGTGGGGCTGGAGGAACTCGATCCCGCGACGCCCGCTTCCCGGCTCGGCGTGGGGCAGCAACAACTGGTCGAAATCGCCGGCGCCCTGGAACAACGCGCCCGTCTCCTCATCCTGGATGAACCGAGTTCCGCCCTGACGGGGCCCGAGATCGCGACCCTGTTCGAGAATATCGGCCGGCTCAGGGCCGAAGGCGTGGCGATTATCTACATCAGCCATCGCATGGAGGAAATCGCGCAAATCGCCGATCGCGTCACCGTCCTCAGGGATGGCAGGCGGATAGCGACGCATCCGGCGGGCCGGGTCGAGACCGGTCAACTGATCCGGGAGATGTCCGGTGCCGAGATCGCCGAGCGAGGCCGAAGCGGGGAAATCGCCGGCAGAGCCGGCGTCGGTCTGACCGTCCGGAAGTTGTCCGCGGGCCCCCTGGTGCAGGATGTCTCTTTCGAGGTTCGCCGGGGCGAGATCCTCGGCATCGCCGGACTGATCGGGGCAGGGCGGACGGAGACCCTTCGTGCGATCTTCGGCGCGGATCCCGTCGCATCGGGAGAAGTCTGCGGAGCGAGACCCCGGAATCCGGCGACCAGCGTGAGTCGAGGGATGGCGTTCATTCCGGAAGATCGCAAATCGGATGGTCTCCTCCTCGACAAATCGATCGAGGCCAACATCACCCTCAATGTGCTCGGCCGCCACGCGACCGCCGGATGGCTGCGGGAGAAAGAACTGGGCCGGGCGGCGGAGCAGGCAGGTCGGCGACTCGGGCTGAAACACGAGGGAATCGATCGTGCCGTGGGAGAGTTGAGCGGCGGGAACCAGCAGAAGGTGGTGATAGCGCGCTGGCTCCTCCGGGATTCCGAGGTATTTCTCTTCGACGAGCCGACCCGCGGTGTCGATGTCGCGGCAAAAGAGGCGATCTACGAACTCCTCGACGAGATTGCGGCCGCCGAAAAAACGGTCGTGGTGGTCTCCAGCGATTTTCTCGAATTGATGAAGATCTGCCACCGCATCCTGGTGATGTCCCGGGGAAGGATCACCGGAGAATTCTCGCCCGACGAGTGGTCCCAGGAACGATTGACCGAGGCCGCCTTTGCCGGATTCAACCCGACGGATCAACCATGAACTGGAAACGCTTTCTCGCCGACTACGCCCCGATGTTTGCCATCTGGTTGGCCATCGTGCTCTTTTTCGGGGCCATCAGTCAGAGCTTTCTCACGGTGCGGACGCTGACCACCATCGCGGGTCAGGTGCCTCCCCTGGCCTTGATCTGTTGTGGCATGACCCTCGTTTTGATCATCGGGGGAATCGATCTCTCGGTCGGATCCGTGCTCGCGCTTTCGGGATCGGTATTGTCGGTTCTGCTCGCCCGGACCGACTCCCCCCTGCCGCTCGCCATCGCGGCGGCGCTGGCCACGGGTGGGGCGATGGGGCTGTTCAACGGGGCTCTCAGCGTCTGGCTGCGGATTCCCTCCTTCATCGTCACCCTGGGCACCCTGAAAATCGCGTTCGGTCTCGCCATGCTGGTCACGGCCGCGGAAACGGTTACCGTCGGCACCAGGTTGGAACCTTTCGTGGCCCGGCTCGGGGACAACGGATTGCCCGTCTCCTTCGTGTTGGCCCTGCTGGTCGCCGTGTTCCTGCAACTGGTGCTGACGCGGACGGTTTATGGCCGGCATCTCATCGCGATCGGAACCAACGAGTCGGCGGTCCGGCTGGCGGGCGTGCCCACCCAGTGGAAGAGGATCAGCGTGTTCGGCGTCACCGGCTTGCTCGTCGGTCTGGCCTCTGTCTTTTTCGCTGCCCGCCTCGGTGGAGCGAATGCCGATGCCGGCAACGGCCTGGAACTCTCGGCCATCGCGGCGGTCGTGATCGGCGGCACCAGCCTGATGGGGGGGCGGGGCTCGGTGATCAACAGTTTTCTCGGAGCCATGATCATTCTGACTCTGGAGGCCGGCCTCGCCCAGGTCGGGGCCTCGGAGTGGGCCAAACACATCATCACCGGCGTCGTCATCGTGATCGCCGTCCTCATGGAGGCGATCCGGGGCAATCTTTTCCCGCGTTTTCGCCTGATGGCGGCGCGCTTTCGATCGAGATGAATTCCTCCCCCCCGCAGATCGCTGTCTTCGGTTCGCTGAATATCGACCACAACTACCTGGTCGAACACATTCCCGTTGCCGGGGAAACCGTGTCGAGCCGGGGGGTGGTGCGGCATTTCGGGGGCAAGGGAGCCAACCAGGCCGTCGCCGCGGCCCGGGCTGGCGGCGTCGTCACCCTGGCGGGTGCGGTGGGATGCGATGCCGACGGCGAGGCCTATCTCGCCGCCCTGGAAAAGAACGGAGTTCGACCCCGGATTTCGCAAAAGCAGGGTTGGCCCACCGGATCGGCCGTCATTCTCTCCGCGCAAGGGGGAGAGAACCTGATCGTGGTGGAAGCCGGAGCCAACGCCGGTTTTCGGCCCGATGACGTCGCCGCCGCTTACGATTCGCTGGAGCAGGTCGATGTCGTGCTGCTGCAGTTGGAGTGCCCCCTGGAGACGGTGCAAAGGGCCGCTCAACTGGGGCGGCAGAGGGGCGCCACGGTCATCGTGAACCCCAGCCCCTGGACCGACGAGTTTCTAGATGCCGCGATTCCCTGCGATGTGCTGGTGGTCAACGAGACCGAGGCCCGTGGGCTCGGAGATCGCGCCCTGGCGCTGTGCAATCACCTCATCACCACTCGGGGAGCGGCGCCGACAGCCTGTCGGAATGTCCGGGGGGAATCCTGGGAAGTCCCGGCCTTTTCCGTCTCCGTGACCGATACGGTGGGGGCCGGCGATACCTTTGCCGGGGCTCTCGCGGTGGCGTTGGGAGAGGGGCACCTCATGCCCGAGGCGATCCGCTTCGCCAACGCAGCCGGGGCTCTGGCCACGGCAAAACTCGGCGCACAGAGCGCGATGCCTTCGCGAGATGAGATCGAGAAACTCTTGGGCAGGTGATGGGGGTTCGCCGGGGAAGTGGCACGAAGAAAACACGTATCGCGATTGCGTGAATGATTTGTCTCGACAGAACGGTGCCTCAGGCTAAAACGTTTTAGCAAAATGAAATTTCCCATCCATTTTCCGTTCCTCCCCGGGATCGCATCCCGATTCAAGGTGTTTTCCTGCGATCGCGCGCCGTCGCTTCCCCGCACTCTCTTTCGTGGGCTCGCCGTCGCTCTGCTCTCGACCGTCTTTGTCGCGGGCCCGTTGCGCGCTGAGCCGGTCCCGGTCATTTTCGATACCGACATCAGCGGCGATGTCGACGACGCCCTCGCCCTCGCCATGTTGCATGCGCTGGCCGACCGGGGACATTGTGAACTCCTGGCGGTGACCATCTCGAAGCGAAACGACCTGGCTCCCTCCTTCGTCGATGCGGTGAACACCTTCTACGGTCGGCCAGACCTGCCGATCGGATACGGAACCGAGGGCCCGCCACGGGAAAGCAAGTATCTGCCGTTGGTGAAGGAAAAGGGTAAAGACGGTGCTTTGCGTTATCCCCACGACATCGGGGTGACGGCCGAACCCGAGGACGCGCTGGCCCTGCTGCGGCGCACTCTCGAGGCGGCCGAAGATGGCTCGGTGGCCATCATCCAAGTGGGAACGGCCTCGAACATCGCCCAGCTTCTCCAATCCGAGGGAGGGCGAGACTTGATCGAGCGAAAGGTGGACCACCTCTCCGTGATGGCGGGTGCCTTCCAGACCATCGAGGACAAGACACAGCACGCCGAGGCCAACGTGGTCACGGACCTCCCCGCGATGCGGGTGCTGGCGGAGGAGTGGCCGGGCTCCGTTCCCGTGGTGTGGAGCGGATTCGAGATCGGGATCGCGGCCCGCTTTCCCGCCCGGGTCATCGAGGAGGACCTCAATTACGTCGAGCATCATATCATCAGGGAGGCTTACCTGCTCTACGGCGGCCCGGATCACCACAGACCCACCTGGGACCTGACCAGTGTGCTCTTTTCCGTCTTCCCCGATCGCGGCTTTTTCGATCTGTCCGGACCGGGGCGGGTCACGGTTTCGGAGGAGGCGATCACCGAATTCGAGGCCAGGGACAAGCGATGGGAGAGACCGGAGGAGGAGATCGAACAATCCCTGCCCGATGAACCCACCGGGCCGAAGACGAGGGATCGCTTTCTCAAGATGAACGAAAAGCAGCGAGCCCGGGTGCTGGAGGCTCTGGTTCAGTTCGTGGTGCAGCCACCGGCCGCTTTCCCGCGACCCGAGGATCGACCCGTGAAACTGATCTTCGACACCGATATGGGCAACGATGTCGACGACGCCCTCGCTCTCGCCGTGATTCACACCCTGGAGCGCCGGGGCGCCTGTGAGTTGCTCGCGGTGACCTCGACCAAAGACCATCCCAAATCGGCGGCCTTCATCGATGCCCTCAACACCTTCTACGGCCGGCCGGACGTTCCCATCGGGGTGGTGGAGGATGGGGTCACCCCCGAACTGGGCAAGTTCAACGGTCTCGCCGACGACTACCCTCACGATCTGAAAAGCGGTGAAGACGCCCCGAAGGCGGTGGCCCTGCTTCGCGAGATCCTCGCCGGGCAGCCGGATCAATCGGTCACCATGGTGCAGGTGGGCTTCTTCACCAATTTTGCCGCCCTCGTCGAATCGGGGCCGGACGAGATTTCTCCCCTCTCGGGCGAGGCTTTGATCCGGGAGAAGGTCCGGAAACTGGTGGTGATGGCGGGTTCTTTCCAGACCATCCGGCACAACAATCGCTACCGGGAATACAACGTCTTCAAACACATCCCCCCGGCGCGGGTCGTGGCGGAGAAGTGGCCCACACCGATCGTCTGGAGCGGGTTCGAGATCGGCATCGCGGCGACCTATCCCTGGCAGAGCATCATGGAGGACTTCGAGAATGCCCGTCCTCATCCCATCAAGGAATCCTATCTCGCCTATGCGCCGGAGAAACCTCACGATCGCCCCACCTGGGATCTCACCGCCGTGCTCCACGCGGTCTATCCCGATCGAGAGTATTTCCGCCTTTCGCCCCGGGGGCAGGTCACCATCACTCCCGACGGCATGTCCTTCTTCCAGCCGCCTCCGCGAGGCCAGCCAGAGGAGAAACACACGGGGCGCGACCGCTTTCTCATCATGGATGAGGTCGAGACGGAAAGGGTTCGCGAAGCGCTCACCCAACTCACCTCGGAACCGCCGGCGAAATGATCTTCTCCCACCACCGCCGGGAAGGGCGCCCGTCTTCCTCCGTGCAAAAAGCCCTTTTCCATCTTCTCGCATGGGCGATTCTCCTCGGTGCTGTCTCACCGGCCCGAAGCGGGGAGCGGCCCAACGTCATCGTGGTGATGACTGATGACCAGGGCTACGGGGACCTGTCCTGCCACGGCAATCCCATCTTTACGACCCCTCACCTGGACGATCTGCACGGGGATAGCGTTCGCCTGACCGACTTCCACGTCGCCCCGATGTGCACCCCGACCCGGGGTCAATTCCTCACCGGCAGGGATGCGGCGCGCAACGGGGCCATCAACGTGAGCAGCGGGAGGACCCTGCTCCGCGCCGAACTCCCCACCCTGGCCGACGAGTTCCGGGGAGCAGGCTACCAGACCGGGATTTTCGGGAAATGGCACCTTGGCGATACCTATCCCTACCGGCCCGGGGATCGCGGTTTTGAGGAGCGGCTCTGGTTCCCGTCGAGCCACATCAATTCCGTCCCGGATGTCTGGGACAACGACTATTTCGACGACACCTACCGGCGCAACGGGTTCCTCACCCGGTACCGGGGGTATTGCACGGATGTGTTCTTCACCGAGGCGATGGCGTGGATGGGAAAGCAGGCGGAGCGAGGAGAGCCGTTTTTGGTCTATCTGCCCACCAACGCTCCCCACACCCCCTACTGGCTCCCGGCGGAGGAACTCGAGGCGATGGAGCAAGTGGTCGCCGCCGCCGAGGAAAGCGGGAAATTGCGCAAGATGACGCCCCGGAAACGGGATGACCTGCCCAAGTTCCTCGCCATGATCAAGAACATCGACGACAACATGGGGAGACTGGAGCGATTTCTCCGGGAGAAGGGGATCCGGGACGAAACGATCGTCATCTTTTTGACCGACAACGGTTCCACCATGGGGGCCGACTACTACAACGCCGGGATGTGGGGGCGGAAGACCCAGCTCTGGGAGGGCGGACACCGGGTGCCCTGTTTCATCCGATATCCCGGAGGCGGTCTCGACGGTGGGCGCGACATTGGGGGCCTGACCCAGGTGCAGGACCTGTTTCCCAGTCTGCTCGCCCTCGCCGGAATCGAGAGCGGAACCCCGACTGATGGGATGAACCTGGGTCCCGTGTTGCGGGGAGAGGAGTCCGTCCCCGAGGATCGGATGCTGATCATCAACTACAGTCGGATGCCGATCGGATTCGACTATCCCGCGCCGGACAGTCCCTCGCGGATGCGGCGGGAGGGAGCCGCCGTGTTGTGGAAACGCTGGCGGCTTCTCGAGGATCGCGAACTCTATGACCTGTCCGTCGACTCCCTGCAAAGAAACAACGTCATTGACGAGCATCCCGAAGTCGTCGCCAGGATGAGGGCGCACCTGGATGCTTGGTGGAGCGAGGTGGGGGAGATGGCGAACGAGCCCCAGCCCGTGGTGATCGGCCACGAGGCAGAGAATCCGGTTCTGCTGACGGCCTGCGAGTGGCTCGATGTCTTTATCGACCAGCAGCAGCAGGTGCGTCGTGCCGATCGAAAGAACGGGTGGTGGGAGATCGAGGTCGCCGAGCCGGGGGAATACGAGTTCGAGCTGCGCCGCTGGCCGAGGGATGCCGACATCCCCTTGTCGGCCGGTCTCGAGGCGACGCCGGTCGCGACCGACGTGCTCCTCGAGGGAGAACCCATGCCCATTGCCGTGGCGAGAATCCGGCTTGGGGAAAGGCCGGGACAGACTCGGCGGGTCGAGGAGGGGGCAACCCACGTCACCTTTACCACACAGCTTCCCGCCGGAAGGACGAGGCTCTATACTTGGTTTCTCGACGAACGGGGGCAAAGCCTGGTCGGGGCCTACTATGTCTATGTCGAGCGCAGGTAGTAGGCATGGTCGTACCCGAGGACGGGTTGATGAGCGGGAATGGCCGGCCGCGTGGCGGTAAACAGGCTACCTTTTTTCGAAGTCGCTGATGGTAAGCAATCCTCCGCCGCTACCTTCGACGAAAAGCCTCGCTCTGCACCAGATCGAGCAGGAGGGTGCGGAAGCCCGGTAACGTTTCTCCCTTCTCGGCCATGACCAATTGCGCGGCTGCCTCACGGTCGAGAAAGTGTGGCTCTCTACCGGTCGAGTAGATGATCAGTTTCTCCGCCAAACCCTTGGCGAAGAAATCGCGGCGGCCCATGAGGTATTTCCGCAGGTCATCCGCCCCGGCCAGCTTCTGCCCATCGCGAGTCGTCGCGGACGTGTCGACCGGTTTGCCCTGGCGTGGCTGGTTTCCCGGTAGCTTGTAGTGAGTCCGCCACGCCCCGATGGGATCGAATCCCTCCAGGGCCAGGCCCAGGGGATCGATGCGCTGGTGGCAATCAAAACAGGTCACCGATTCGCGATGCTTGGCCAGTTGCTCCCGGATCGTGGTGGCGCCCCGGGTGTCGGGCTCGATCGGCTCTACGTCCGGCGGAGGCTCCGGCGGCGGTGTGCCCAGGATATTCTCCAACACGAAGATGCCCCGGACCACGGGAGAGGTGTTGGTGCCATTCGAGGTCACGTTGAGGATGCTGGCATGTCCCAGAACGCCACCGCGCCGATGTTGGGGTTGCAGGGACACGCGTCGGAATTGGTCGCCCTTCACCCCGGCGATACCGTAGTGGCGCGCCAGTCGCTCGTTGAGAAAGGTGAAGTCGGAGTTGAGAACGAAGTCGATGGGGAGGTCTTCCTCGATGAGGTGACCGATAAAGCGTCGCGTTTCCTCCCGCATGGCTTCACCGAGAGCTTCGTCGTAGGTGGGAAAAAGCCGGGGGTCGGGCTGCATCGCCCCCACTTCGCGGACCCGCAGCCATTGCCCCACGAAGCTCTCGAGAAAGGCGTCGAATTTGGGATCGGCAATCATGCGATCCGCCTCGCGTCGCAGGACGGCGCGGTCTGAGGAAAGCCGGCCCGCGGCGGCGGCGGCAAGAAGAGGCTCGTCGGGAACACTGCTCCAGAGGAAGAAGGCAAGCCGTTCCGCCAGGGCGAAGTCCCGCAACTTGCGGTCGTCGTCGGCCTCGCCTCCCCGGTCGCCCACGAAGAGAAAGTGGGGCGAGCACAGCGCCAGTTTGACCGCGGAGCGGATGGCCACGGGAAAGGTCTCGCCGCGGGCGATCTCATCATCGTAGGTTGCCACCAGCGGAGCGAGCATTTCCTCCGTGGGAGAACGCCGAAAAGCGCGGTGGGCGAAGGAGGTGAGGATGGCCCGAGCATCTGCCCGATCCCGGTTGCCCGTGCCCTCGGCGAAAAGCCGGCGGTGCCCCGGAGGCGGCCACTCTGCCACGATGGGCCCGTCCACCTCGATCCAATCGATGACCACCGCGGGTCCTTTGTATTTCCTCTGCTGTCCCGTCGTTGGGATTCCGGCACCGTTGGCAAAGGACAGGTGCACGGTCTCGCCGGCCGGGATCGATACCATCGTCTCGAACTCGGTCGGCTCCGTGAGCGAAAACGCATCGACCTGCTTGAGCGGGATCGTCAGTTCCTTGTCGGCGAGACCCGTCTTCAGCCTGACGGTGAGCTTCTTGCCCTTCGAACGCACCGGAGTGACGTGAAAACGGACCCGATACTCCCCCTCGTAACCGACCGGTTCCACCGGGAAGACCCGGGCCCGCGCCTCGCGGTTTGACGCGATCTCGATACCGCCCCCGTCTCGACGGAGCCCGAGTTCGCAGTCAATTTTTTTCCCCGACGACTTCTGCGCCTGGCGGGCGGGTTTCGGCCCGGTGACGACGGCTTTCTCGGCGATGTCTTCGGCGGCCTTGAGGTAGCGGGCAAAAAGCGGGGTGGAGATGCGGAGAGCCGGACCCACCTTGTCGAAGCCCTCCTTTGTCTCATCGGCGGGGAATCGCTCTCCCGGCTCGAAGTCTACCCCGAGCAGGTCGCGGATGGCGTTGCGATATTCGGTCTGGTTGATGCGCCGAAGTCCCGGATGACTCTCCCCATCGAGGTTGCGGGTGTGGAAGTCGTGAAGCCGGCTCGTGATCCAGTCCACCACGGCCAGCGTGTCAGCCGCCTCCGGTTGGGGCTTGTCCGGTGGCGGCATCTCGCCGAGATTGAGTTGATCGAGCACGTGATCCCAGACCACGGCCTGTTTGGCGTTCGCGATCTCCACCGCTTCGTAGAGAGGCTCGATATCGAAATCGCCCTTGGTCGTCAGGGAATCGTGGCACTCGTAGCAGTGCCGATCGAGGAAATCCAGGACCTGCTCGCCCGACCAGTGGGGATGGTCGACGGACGGCGACCCGGGGACGGAGGTAGCTCCGGCGAGTCCCAGGGCCAGCCCGAGGGTGACCCACGGCGTTCTCGTCAGGTTCATGCCCTTACACCAGGTTGTTCAGATTGCCGGTGCTGCCGGAGAAATAATCCGCCTCCACCCCGAGATTCTGGAGGATGCTGACGAAGAGGTTCGAGAGTGGCGGCACCTTGTCATCGGGGAACCCGACGTGCTGGCCGTGGCACCGGTAGCCTCCACCGGCGAGAAGCACGGGCAGGTTCTTGTTTGAATGGGAGGAGGCGTTGCCCAGTCCGGAACCGAAAAGAACCGTGGTGTTGTCGAGGAGACGGGTTTCCTTTTCGCTGGACTGAGTCATCCTGTCGAGGAATCCCGCGAAATGGCGGGTGTGCTGCTCCTCGATCTTGAGGAGTTGCTCGATCTTTTTCTCCTCCTTGCCGTGATGAGAAAGGGCGTGGTATCCCTGCGTCACCCCGTCGATCTGCTTGTAGACGGTGTTGTTGGCCGGAATCTGGAGCACGACGCTGCGGGTCGAATCGGTGACGAAGGCGAGGGCGATCAGCTCGTACATCAGAGCCATGTTCTCGAACAGGTCGATATCCTGGTTCGAGTTGAATTTTGGGGCTGGCCGATCCACCCGGGGTTTGGGCCGGTTGGCCCAGGCCTCCGCTTTCTCGATGCGCCCCTCCACCTCACGAACCGCGGTCAGGTATTCGTCGAGCTTTTCCTGATCGGCCTTGCCCAGCCGCCGGTCCAGCGATTGCGCTTGATCGAGCACCCGGTCGAGCAGGCTGGTCCGGCGCTGGTAGGCCAGCCTGCGCTGCGTGGCATCGGTGTGCTCGGCGGCTCCGAAGAGCTTTTCGAAAACATCGCGTGGTTTGCTCAGGGGAGGGAGGGCAATGCCATCCCGGGTCCAGGCGATGTCCCAGCTGGACGGGGACCTGTTGCCCGAAGTCGCCAACTGGAGGGAGGAAAAACGCGTCTCGGCACCCACCGTCTCCGCGAAGACCTGGTCCAGCGAAACGGTATTGCGGAAATCGTAGCCCGGGACCCCGTAGACGTCGGTTCCGGTGAGAAAAGTGACAATCCCCCGGTGACCGCCCTTCACCTCCGGGTGCTCCATATCGCTGAAAACCGTGAAATCGTTTCGGTGTTTCGCCAAGGGCCGCAGGAGGCGGGGCAAGGCATAGTCGCTGCCGAACTCTTTGGGAAAAAATTCCCCCGGATACATGCCCAGAGCGACGTGAACGGAAAGGAACCTGCGGGGATTGGTCACTGCCGCGGCGGCCTTGCCCGCGGGGAGCATGCCCTCCAGAAAGGGAAGAGACAGAGCGGCACCCGCTCCGCGGAGGAGGGTGCGACGGGGGATAGGTCTGGTGGTGAAGTGCATGGATGTCGAAGCGTTTCCGTCAAGAAAATACGTCTTTTCCGTCCGTGTTCGACGGGATCCGTGGCACGTGTTTGAGGAAGGGGGAGGAAGAGGACCGGCGGAAAACGACCGGAGTAGCCGACTTACAGCGTCGAAACAAACCTTTGGACATTTTTTAAAAAAACAATAAACTTTGCTTTTATTGAAATTTTCACCCCATGTCTGTTTCCGTTGCTCTACAGTTTTTCTTGCCGGCGGTCGCTATCGCCATGGGAGCCTGCATTGGTTCTTTTCTCAACGTGGTGATCTACCGTCTGCCTCGGGGGATGAGGGTGGATCGGCCCACTCGATCGTTCTGTCCTCACTGCGGTAAGACCATTCCGGCCTGGCTCAATATCCCATTGGTCACCTGGGTGATGCTGCGCGGGAAATGCCGTTGGTGCCGGGAGGAGATTCCCTTTCGGTATTTCCTCGTCGAGGGGTTGACCGCCATCTGTTTCCTCGCCATCTGGCAACTGTATTTCGTCGAGACGGGCATTCTGGGGGTGGTTGCCCTGTGGGTTGCGGCCGCTGTGTTGATCGGTTCGACCTTCATCGACATCGATCACCTGATTATTCCGGACTCGCTGACCCTCGGCGGGCTGGGGGCGGGACTGCTGTTCAGCATGCTGGTTCCCGCGCTGCACGGTGCGGAGGGCTGGTGGCAGGGGCTTCTCGCCAGCGTGCGGGGTGCCGCTCTGGGCTTCGCCATTCTCTGGGCGGTGGTCATGCTGGGGAAACTGCTTTTCGGTCAGATTCGGCACGAGTTTTCCGCTCCGGTGGAGTTTTCGATCTCCCAACCGGGCGGTGAGGACCAGCCTATCCTGATCTCCCTCGGACCCGAGACGACCTACGAGTGGGGAGACGTCTTCTATCGATCCTGGGACCGGATGGACATGGAGGTGACCGAACTCGCCTTCGACGGGGAACCGCGCGTGGTGCGCGATGGGTTCCGGGTGTTCGGGGAGAAATTTGAGGTGGACGGTGAGTCCATCCCTCTGGAAGAAGTGCGGAGGGTCACGGGGAAATGCTCTCGCGCCGTCATCCCGCGCGAGGCCATGGGATTCGGCGACGTGAAGTTTCTCGCTATGATCGGTGCCTTCCTCGGGTGGAAGGCGGTTCTCCTGACCTTGATGGCGGGATGTCTGATCGGGGCTCTGATCGGAAGCGTGCAGAAGGTGCTCTCCCGCGAGAGCAAATTGCCCTTCGGTCCCTACCTCGCCCTGGGGGCTTTCCTCTGGATATTCGCCGGGGAGGCGCTCTGGAATTGGTACAGCGCCCTGTGGCTGGGCGGTTCTCGCTGATGGAGACCGGTCGGGATTTGGGCGAGGCGATGCTTTTCCGGAGCGGCTTTGTCAGGCATGGATGAGCCCTATCCCATCCTCCAGGTCACGTCCCGGGGCCAGATCGAAGACATGGGGAGCAAGCCGAAGTTCTGGTTCCGCCGCGACGGCGAACGTTGGCTCTTCAAGCAGGCCCGTCCGAATACCGGCGAGCATTTTTTGGGCGGAGAAGGTCGCTTCGGAGATCGCCCGAATGCTGGGATTGCCGACCCACCACGCCGAACTGGCGCAGTTCGAAGGTCAGGAAGGCTGTGCCGTGCGGTCCTTTCTCGCAGAATACGAGGTGCTGGTTCACGGAAACGAAGTCCTGGCCGGAACCATCGAGGGCTACGACAAGGACAAGATGCGCGGCCAGGCCGACCACAACTTCGAGAACATCGTGGCCGCGCTCGAGCGCTGGTTTCCAAACGAGCGTCGGCGAGAGGTCGCTTCTTCGCGAATCGTAGGCTATCTGGTCCTGGACGCCTTGGTCGGAAACACCGATCGTCATCACGAAAACTGGGGGATTCTCCTCAAGCCGACTCAGCGGGACCGAGAAGGCTTGCCTTTGGGCTTCGGAATCGAGATCGCGCCCACCTTCGACCACGGTTCGTCGCTGGGACGGGAGCTTCTGGACGAACGGCGCCGCATGATTCTCGATGACGAGGCCGGTCTTCGACGCTACATCAGGAAGGCTCGCGGCGGTGTTTTTCGAGATACGGAGGCTCGCCGCGGAATGTCCCCGCTGGCTGTGGTGGAATTGATTGCCGAGCGCTATCCCGATTTCTTCCAGCCCTGGAAAGCTCGTGTGGATCGCCTGAGCCTCGACACGTTTCGGGAGATCGTGCGAAGAGTCCCCGGCGACTGGATGAGCTCAAGGTTGTCGGTCACGCGATTGCCGCCGGAAACCGACAGAATGGAGATCGGATCGGCGTGAGACGGATCGAGGCCCAGCCAACTCACGTATTCGGCGGGTCCGGGCACGAGATCTTCGTGGACGCTTCCGGCGCTTCTCGCGCGTAGTAGGCTTCGATCTCCGCCGATGTATTCGGCGGCCACGAACTGCCAGCTGAGGAACATGGAGATCAGGATGCCGAGTTCGATGACGAGGTTCGTTGAGGCGAGGAGGAACGCGAGCGCCGGGACGAGGCCCGCCCCTTTCTGAAACAGAGACTTTGAAGTCGCCAGAGCCGCGAAGCTGCACGAACTGGAAATGAAGCCGAAGAAGGTCGCCAGGGCGACGCTGCCGGCGCCGGCGCGTCCCATCGTGCGGCGCATGCGTTCGCGGGTGACGAATACCCGGATCGAACTGCTGATGAGGTAGCCCAGGCAGAAGGCCCAGAACGCCATCCAGAAGAAACCGAGGGTGGTGAGGGCGGCGTCCGCCCAGCCTGACAGGAGTTCGTCCATGTTCGCCTTTTTCGCCGCCCGGCCGGCACAGGCCGTGAAGTGGCGCAAATCGCGAAAACAGATCGTGATTCATGCCGGCTGCAGGCTGCCGATGCGTGTGACGGTGCTGTTCGGAATTCGGAACGTCTGCGTCTGTGTTGCGTTTCGAAGCAGCAGGTCAGGCAAATGGGATGCCGCGCGGTAAGGAATTGGCGGCTCGAAGGCGGGGCGGCCCTTCAGGCGAT
>CAZLUZ010000047.1:0-28154 GCA_964562825.1 uncultured Akkermansia sp. | reverse complement strand
ACCGCGGCCGGATCGACGATCGCTACACGGATTTTGGCGATCGCCGGAGACAACCCCGGAGACGCGATCTGCGCCTGGCCCTCGACGCGGTCCTGGCAGGGCGGGAGGTCGAAGTCGCGGAGACGAAGGCGATCGGCTGCCTCATCGAAATGCCGTCGAGGGCGGAGGAAAACGACTGACCGGGAACTCCCCTGCGGGATCCAGGGGGAGCCGTGCCGGTGCGTCCTATTGCTGGAGGACGCTATTGGGAACCATGGCCCTGCGTCCGTCAGGCAACAGAATGAGCGATCGGTCGGTGCCCCGGGTAACCACGGTCACAGCGGTCCCGGGCCGGAGCGGTACCCTGCCCTCTCCGGTGGTGGCGTAGACGTCGCTACCCTGGATGAAAGCCATCGCGCCGGTGGCGGCATCGGACTCGGGACGAAAGATCGGAGGCGGGTCGGAAGATGGGAGGTCCAGCCCCGAGGCATCCGTCTGGGGTGACCACATCTCTGGTTCGTCCCCCGAGGGATCCGCCGGAGGAGGGGAGGGCGGTGCGTCCGCCCGTGGGCTGGGGGGGGATGGGGGGGATTCCGTGCCATTGCCGAGAAGCCGGGAGAACAATCCCCCTCTGCGCGAGCCTCCGTCTTCGGCCGGGGGTGCCGGCGGGGGAGACACCCGATCGGTTTCGGCGGACGCTTCGTCGCCAGTGGCGAACTCCGGTACGGGAGCATCAGCGCCCCGGCTGTTCGGTGGAGGAGAGGATGAACCCGTCCCCCGGGGCGAAGGGGAATCATTTCCGTAGGGGTTGGTCTGATCGCCCCGAGTCCTTCGCGAGAAAAAACCCTGCCGTTCGGGTGCCGGGGGAGCATAGGTGGCGCGCTGCATGGCCTGAAGACCCGCCTGCTCGGCCGCGGCGATCTCCTCCCGCGTGCGAAAGGGGCTGGATTCGGCGGTCGGACCTTCGGCGGGGTCATCGAGAGACGGTTCAGGTTCCTGCACCCGGACGCGGATGACGTCGGAGAGGGACGAGCCCGAGGTCAGGGATGCGGGCCCCGTGGTCGAGGCCTGAGGATAAGAGGGGGGATAGTAGGGTTGAGAAGCGATCTGTTCTTTCAACTGCTTGATCTCGCGAGCCCGCTGCAGCGCCATCTCGTGTTGAGAAGCCGCATAATTCCGATTCATCCGGTAGCTGCCGGTGAGACTCGCCGTGGCATCGGAGGGAGCGAGCGCTCCGGACTGCCCTGCCGCATCGCCGGTGACCTGGGCGATCAGCGGATCGGCGGAGAGCGAGACGGCAATGGCCGCCGAGAGGAACTTGAGCCAGGGGAGTCTCATCGCACGGGATTCGAAGGAACAGACATCAAATTCACGCCGAAATCCAGCGGTGATTTGCGGCTTGAGGTATCCTGGCGGAATTTGAGGGGTTTCTCTGATCCAATGACTTCCATGCAATCACCCACGCTGCTTCTTCTCACCCTGGTTCTGGTTTGTCCGGCAAAGGCCGAGCCTTCGGCACCGATTCCTCTCTGGGCGGAAGAGGTGCCAGGCGAAGCCGGCGTCTCCCTGCCCGCCGAAGCGGTGACCCTGCGAGGAGAGAACCGCATCGAAATCGTCTCCCACGTGTCCACTCCCACCTTGACCTGGTACCCGGCGCCGGAAGGGAACAACACCGGGGCGGCGGTGCTGGTCTGTCCCGGGGGCGGCTACCATGTGTTGGCTTATGCGCACGAGGGGAAGGAGGTCTGCACCTGGCTCAACGGGATCGGGGTGAATGCCGGATTGCTCAAATACCGGGTGCCGCGACGGGAAGGCCTGCCGAAGCATCAGGCACCCCTTCAGGACGTTCAGAGAGCCATCGGCATGATCCGGTCGCGGGAAGATGGGAAGGTCGATCCCGGGCGGGTGGGGATTCTCGGATTCAGCGCCGGGGGGCATCTGTCCGTCATGGCGCTGACCTCGGACGGGACCCGCACCTATCCCGTGGACCCGCGATGGGATGCGGTGAATCCGGTGCCCGATTTCGGCATCCTGGTCTACCCGGCCTACCTGCAGGGTGAATCTGATCCGGATCGTCTCGCCGAGGATGTCGAGGTGACGGAGAACACCCCGCCGGTCTTCATCGTGGTGGCCCACGGCGACCGGAAGTGGGTCGAGGGTTCCGCGCTCTTCTACCTGGCGATGCGAAGAAAGGATCGCGAGGCGGAACTGCACATCTACGGGAAGGGAGTCCACGGCTTCGGCCTCGCCAACACGGCGGAGGAAGTGCGGCACTGGCCCGATCTGGCGGCGGCGTGGATGGAGTCAATGGGGTATCTGTCGGCGCCGACTCCCACGGAACCGTGACCCGAAATTCGTTCCGGCGGAATTTTCTCGCTGAACAGCGGGTCCCGGTTCCCCAGCCAGGCGACTCCCGGGGGCGTGCGTCTCCGGGTGGGAGGCCAATCCCGGCCAGGAGACCGGGATGAACGTTTGGGAAGTGTGAAAATCAGGAAACATTAAGGTTTTGGCTTGCCAACAAAGCGTACTTAATAGTATGGTAACATGTGGTTATGATTTCTTTTTATTGTAATTATAAGGAGGGTCAAGCTGTTTCCTAAGGTTAAAGATTTTTCAAAACGACGAAGCATGATAATCTCCATCAAACCCTGGTTGGAAATCGCCGAAGGTTCGGGGGCTGTCTACGGGCGGCCCGGGGAGTCGGGATTGGTGGAATTGACGAGCGACGCGGAGATGGAGGAGTTGTTGAGGGACGGGGGGCGCTTGGTGGAATTGGATTGCTTCGATTCACTCAATCGCATGGAGTTTTACCACGAGCCGGTCCTCGCCCGTGAGGTTGTCGAATCTCTTCGACCCTCGGTGGGCAAGCAGTTTTACGACGGAACCCTCGGGGGTGGAGGGCATACCGAGTTGCTTCTGGCCAACGGCGCCCACGTTATCGGCGGAGACCGGGATGAGGAGGCGCTCGCCTATGCCTCGGCGAAGCTGGAGAAGTATGGCGATCAGTTCCTCCCCTTGCACGGGAACTTCGAGGACATGGATGTGCTGCTGGAGAGCGTCGGGGTCGATGGGGTGGACGGTGTTCTGCTCGATCTGGGGGTTTCCTCCCACCAGTTGGACGAGGCCGAGCGGGGTTTTTCCCTGCGCCGCGACGGACCTCTGGACATGCGCATGGATCGGAGCCGGGAGGGGCGAGCCGCCGACCTGGTCAACGGGGCGACGGAAGATGAATTGGCTCGGATCTTCCGCGAATACGGAGAGGAGAAAGCGGCGGGACGGATTGCGCGTGCCATCGTGAGAGCGCGTCAGGACCGCCCCGTGGAGAGGACCCTGCAGTTGGCTGACCTGGTCGAATCGGTCGTGCCTCGGAAGGGACGGATTCACCCCGCGACCCGCATTTTTCAGGCACTGCGCATGGCGGTGAACGAGGAGTTGCCCTGCCTGGAAGTCGCCCTGGGCAAAGCGGTCGACGCCCTGGTGCCCGGGGGTATCCTCGCGGTGATCACGTTCCACTCGCTGGAGGATCGGATCGTCAAGCAGTTCCTTCGGGCTCGCAGTGAAAAAGAGATCGATCGTCCCGAGTGGCCCGAGCCGCGGTCGAATCCCGATTACTGCGTGGATCTTCCTCATCGAAAGCCGATTTCACCGAGTGAGATCGAGATCGAGGCCAACTCCAGAGCGCGGAGCGCAAAGCTGCGGGTGGCGCGAAAAGTGTGAGGTGGCCCCGCGATGCAGAAGCGAAATCGATACCGCAATCCGGTCCGTCCGACCGTGGTGCTTCGCATCGTGTTCTTCTGCCTTTTCGCCGCCGTGGTGGGCGGTGCCTTCGTCTTCGTCCGGAACCGTCACGTCCAGCAGGGCGACGAAATTCACCGGCTGGAGTCGGTGATAGCCGATCTGGAGCACGAGATGCAGTTGTGGGAGCTACGCAACGCGGGAGCGAAGGACCGGATCGAGCTGGGACAGCGTCTCGACTGGATCGGAAGTGATCTCGAACCGATCGATCCCGAGAGGGTGCTCGAGATCCGGGGGGCGGCTTCGCCCGTGTTGGGGCCCGATATTGCGGTGGCCGAATGAATGACAAACCGACCAGCATCGAGATTGGAAAAGCGCCAACAACTACGGATTATCCTGGCCTGCATCTTTCTGGTCACGCTCCTCGGCGTCCTCTCCGTGCGTCTCGTCTGGATTGAACTGTGGCGCGGCGAGAGCCTCGCTGAGAGAGCCCGGGCTCACTACGAATACGAGGAGATCCTCGAGGCGCCGAGAGGCCGCATCTTCGACCGAAATGGCGAACTGCTGGCCAGCAGCCAGACGGTGTTCACTCTAGTGGTCGATTGCGCGCATCTCCGAGATCCCGGTCTCGCCAGCATCGGCCTGGCCCGTCGGGAATCTCGCAACCCCCGACATCTGCGGCGCCACTACCTCCCCGGGGAACTGCAGAGCCGGTATCTCGAACACGTCGTGGAGACCCTCTCGCCGGTGACGAGAATCCCGCGTCCCGAGCTGGCCCGCCGACTCAAATCAAAGGACCGCGGGGAAATCGTGCTGGCGCGGAATATCGACGACGACTTTCGCCGGGAACTGCAGCAGGTGCTCGACGACCGGGCCATCGGAGGAATCTACCTCAGGAAATCGCACCGACGCATCTATCCCAGTCCACAGTCGCTGACCCATGTGATCGGTTTTGTCGCCGCGGATCAGCGAGGCAGGGAGGGGATCGAGAAGGTCTTCGACGAGGAGATGCGGGGCGTCGACGGCCTCCGCATCTGTGACCGGGATCGGCGTCGGCGCCAGATCCACGCCTATCGGAAGCTGCACGTGGATCCGGTGCCCGGAAGGGACGTTCACCTGACCATCGACATGGGTCTCCAGGCCGAACTGGAGCGGCAGCTCGACGAACTCGTGGCGAAGTATCGCCCGGAAAAGATCTCGTCGATCTGGCTGCGCCCGGCCACCGGTGAGGTGCTCGCCCTGGCCAATCGTCCGGACTTCGACCTGGAAAGCCGGGTGGGCAACCGGCGCAACATCGCGGTAACGGATCTGTATCAGCCCGGGTCCACCTTCAAGATCGTGGCATTCGGCGGAGCTTTCGACCAGGGGCTGGCTACCCCGGACACACCGGTGAACTGCCACCAGGGCAGCTATGAGCTGGATGGCTTCGCGATGAAGGATCACGCCCCCTTTGGAATACTTTCCGCCGAGATGGTTCTCGCCAAATCATCCAATATCGGCACTTTCCTGGTGGCGCGTCCCCTCGGCGAAGCGGGGTTTCACCAATACATGGATCGCTTCGGTTTCGGGCGCAAGACGGGCATCGCGCTGACCGCGGAGAACCCGGGGGCGATTTATCCCGTGGATCGATGGAGCGCCCCGTCTTTCTCTTCCAAAACGATCGGCTACGAGGTCATGGTCACTCCGATTCAGATGGCAGCGGCCTGCAACGTGGTGGCGAACGATGGGATATTTCAATCTCCCGTTCTGTTGCGAGGCTTTTCCGAGGGAGACGGCCAACCGCTCATCCGGGGAGCGCAGGGTGCGGGCCGGCGGGTCATCAGCGAGCATGCCGCCCGTCAGTTGAAACGCTGCCTGGCCCGCGTGATGACCGAGGGGACGGGACGACAGGCGCGCCTGCCCGGGTATTCTCTCGCCGGCAAGACTGGCACGGCCCGGAAGCACGTGGAGGACGTGGGCTACGTGGAGGGCCGTTATGTGGTCTCCTTTGTCGGTTTTCTTCCCGTGGAAGATCCCCAACTGCTCGGTCTCGTTGTGATCGATGATCCGCAGTCGGAGGACCTCGATCTCTACGGCGGCACCGTGGCCGCACCCGCCTTCCTCTCCATCGCGAGGGAGGCGGTTCGCGTGCTCGGAATCCGGCCGGACCGTCCAGAGGAATTGACGGCTCGGGACTCATCGGTGAATCTCATCTCCTCACACGCGCCATGAAGCTCGAAAGCGTCATCAACTCGGTATCGGTCAAATCCCTGTCGGGCAGCCTCGACGTCGAGATCGAGTCCGTCTGCTTCGATTCGCGCCAGGCCGCCCCCGGGACGCTGTTCTGCGCCCTGCCGGGCGTCGAGCGCGACGGTGTCGAGTACGTGGGGGATGCTCTCGACTCCGGGGCTTCCGCGATTCTCTCCGAACATCCCTATCCCGCCGACACCGGGGCAACCTGGATTCAGGTGCACAATGCCCGCGAGGCGATGGGCCTCTGCGCGGCAAACTTTTACGGTAATCCCTCCATGGAGATGGCGGTGATCGGGGTGACCGGAACGAACGGCAAGACCACGACGACTCTTCTGATCCATCACCTCCTCCAGTGCAGTCTGAGGCGGGCCGGTTTGATCGGGACGATCGAATACCGGATCGGAGACCGGACTGAGGAGGCGCCGCACACGACCCCTGAGTCCCCGGACCTTCAGCGACTCCTGCGAGAGATGAGGGATGAGGATTGCCGGGCGGCAGTGATGGAGGTGTCCTCCCACGGTCTCTCCCAACACCGGTCCACCGGCGTGCACTTCGATGTGGGAGTCTTTACCAATCTGTCCCAGGACCACCTCGACTACCACGGCACCATGGAGGCCTATTACCTGGCCAAAAAGCTGCTCGCCGATCGGATGGAGCAGGATCCGCGCAAGGCCGGGGTGATGATCGTGAACCGCGACGACAAGTATGGTGACCGCCTGCTGAAGAGTCCCGGATTTTCCCGGATCGGGTTCATCAGTTTCGGACGGTCCGCGAACTGCGATTACCGAGCCTCGGACATTCGCTTCGATTTCGACGGCACGCTTTTCAAGCTTTCCACGCGGGGGCGACAGTTTCTTGTGAAGACACCGCTGATCGGCCTCTTCAATGTCTACAACACCCTCGCCGCGATCGCCGCGGCCCCGGCCGTGGGACTGAACCTGCGCGAGTCGATCGCCAACCTGGAGCACTGTCCCCAGGTCCCCGGTCGTCTCGAGGCGGTCAGTGGCAGGAAAATTCACTACCGTGTCTTCGTGGATTACGCCCACACCCCTGATGCCCTCACCAACGCGGTAAGCACCCTGCGGGAGCTCAATCCAAACCGACTCATCACCGTCTTCGGGTGTGGAGGCGATCGCGACCGGGTCAAGCGTGCGCCCATGGCGGCGGCGGCGGAGGCGGGCAGCGATCTCTGCATCCTCACCTCGGACAACCCGCGGACGGAGGACCCCGAACAGATACTGGAGGACGCCCGTTTCGGTTTTCGCGGCTCCGCCCACGAGGTCATCGTCGACCGGCGCACCGCCATCCGGCGGGCCATCGACCTGGCCGGGCCCCGCGATATCGTCCTCATCGCCGGAAAAGGACACGAGACCTACCAGGAGATTGACGGGGTGCGGCACCCCTTCGATGACCGGCAGGAGGCCCGCAACGCCATCGCCGCACGGGCCGAGGCGGGGCCGAGAGAGGAGACGATATGATTCCGACGACCATCATCGACCTTGCCGATTGGAGTGGAGGGACGCTCCTCGCCGGGGTGCCCACGACCACGATCGATTCTCTGTCGACCGACACCCGCAGTCTGAGGGAGGGAGACGTCTTCCTCGCGCTCAAGGGGGAGAATTTCAACGGGCACGATTTTCTCGAGAAAGCGATCGAGGCCGGGGCCTCGAATCTTGTCGTGAGCGAACTGCCCCCGGCGACGGAGTGCTTTCGGGGCGGGATCGTGCACGTTCGGGACACGGGTAGAGCCCTCCGGGAGATCGCCCTGAACTACCGCAGGCAGCGTTTGCCCGGGCTGACCGCGGTGGGAATCACCGGGAGCAACGGCAAGACCACGACCAAGGACTTTCTCGCGGCTGTCCTCTCCCGCCTGGGACCGGTGAATGCGACAAAAAGCAATCTCAACAATCATATCGGCCTGCCCCTGACCGTCCTTAGAACGGAAACCGATCACCGCTTCGGCGTCTGGGAGATGGGGATGAATCATCCGGGCGAGATCGGACCGCTCGCCGAGGTGGCACGTCAGGATGCGGCGGTGATACCCCACATCGGCACGGCCAAAAACGAACACATGAAAACCCGGGAGGCGATCGCCGAGGAGAAATCGATGCTGCCGCGTGCCGTTTCGCGGGAGGGGTTTTGCGTGATGCCGGCAGGGGACGATTTTTTCGCCTACATGTCCGGCGTGATCTCCTGCGAGATGGTGGGAGTGGGTGCCGAGGACAGCCCCATCCGCGCTGAGCGGGTATCTCTGGAGACGGGGCGGGCCGCTTTCGATCTCTGGATTCACGGAGCTATCGCCCCGGTGGTGTTGCCGGTTACGGGACGACACATGATCATGAACGCCCTGCTTGCCGCCGCGGTGGGCTTCCGTCAGGGATTGTCCACGGAGGCGATCGCCGAGGCGCTCTCCGGGGCAGAGATGACCGCGGGCAGACTCCAGGCAATCGATTGGCGGGGGATAACGATTCTCGACGACTCTTACAACGCGAATCCGGATTCGATGAAGGCTGCGCTGGCGAGTCTTAGCGAGAATCGGGTCGAGGGGAGGAGAATCGCCGTGCTCGGCTTCATGGGAGAACTCGGCGAAAGCGAGGAATCGGGGCACCGCGAAGTGGGTGAGTTTGCCGCGGAGTGCGGGATCGATCTGCTCGTCGTGGTCTCGGAGCGAGCCCGCCCGATCGCCGAGGGTGCGGCGGGGCGCATCGAAGTTCGGCACTTCGGAGCTTGCGACGAAGCCTCCGCCTTGCTCCGCTCCGAATTGAAGCCGGGGGACCATCTCCTCGTCAAGGGCAGTCGCGCCGCCGGCATGGAGAAGGTCATTCAGCTCTTAACCGAATAATCAAAACACGACATGCTCTATTACCTCCACGAGTACAGCGATCTCAACGAGTGGTTGAATTTCCTCAACGTTTTCAAGTATCAGACCTTCCGCGCCGCGGGTGCCGCCCTGACCGCTTTTCTTATCGTGGTTCTCTTCGGTCCCAGGGTCATCCTGAAACTGATCTCCCTGAAGGCGGGTCAGCCCATCCGGACGGCGGACGAAGTGCATCGGCTGGCCGAACTGCACGGGGGAAAAGTGGGCACGCCGACGATGGGCGGCATCCTCATCGTCGGGGGCGTCATCGCCGGTGTCGTGCTCTGGGGACGCATGGACAATCCCCTGATCTGGGTCCTCATCGCGGTGGCTCTGGTGACCTGCCTGCTCGGTTTTGCCGACGATTACCTCAAGGTCTCGAAGAAGAACTCCGCCGGAGTCAGTGGCAAAGTCAAACTGGTAACGCAAGTGCTCGTGTCCATAGGTGCCATTCTGTTTCTCTATTTCTACGATCACGAGACCTATGGGTGGGCCGAGCCTTTCGAAACGGCGGCGGGGGAGCGTTTCCGGATCTCCCACCACATTCGCGAACTCTGGATTCCTTTCGTGAAGCACCCCGTCATCTCCGATCTCGGGCTGCTCAGTGTCTTCATCCTGCCCATCGTCATCGTGGCCTGCTCCAATGCGGTCAACCTCACCGATGGACTGGACGGGCTGGCCACGGGGTGCACCCTGACCACCTCGGGCGCATTCGCCATCTTCGCCTACACCAGCGGCCACGCCCTCGCTTCGACCTACCTTCAGATCCCCTTCCACCCCTATGTGGGAGAGGTCACCATCTTCTGCACGGCGCTTTTCGGGGCCTGCCTCGGGTTCCTCTGGTTCAACTGCCATCCGGCACGGGTTTTCATGGGCGACACCGGTTCGCTGGCCATCGGCGGCATGCTGGGAATGATCGCCATCTGCACCAAGCAGGAACTCCTCCTCGTCGTCGTCGGAGGGGTCTTCGTCATGGAGGCCGGTTCGGTCATCCTGCAGGTGGTGAGCTACAAAACTACGGGGAAACGAATCTTCCGCATGTCCCCGCTACACCACCATTTCGAGCTGAAGGGTTGGGCGGAGAGCAAGGTGATCAACCGCTTCTGGATTCTCTCCATCATTTTCGCCCTCATCGGAATCGCCACCCTCAAAATTCGCTGATGGACCTGTCGGGCAAACGAGTCGCCGTGATCGGAGCGGGCGCCAGCGGCTTCAGCGCGGCGCGGCTCGCCGCCTCCCGTGGAGCGGCGGTCACGGCCTTTGACAGCGGAGAACCCGGGAAACTGCAAACGGCGAGCGAGCGCTTCGGGGGCATGGGGATCGAGCTCATCACCGGGGAGGCGGCCCTGTCCCCCCGGGAAAGCTTCGATCTCGCCGTCATCAGTCCCGGTATTTCGACCTCGTGGCCGATCGGCAGAGCCTTTTGCCAGTCCAGCCGGGAGTTGATCGGTGAGATCGAGCTGGCATGGCGCCTTGGTGACGTCCCGGTCATTGCGGTGACGGGAACCAACGGCAAGACGACCACCACCGAACTCATCGCCTACCTGCTCAACGAATGCGGAATGCGCTCCGTGGCGGCGGGAAACTATGGCTACGCCTATTCGGAAGTGGTCCTCTCCGGCGAGCCCTACGACTGGATCGCGCTGGAGACCAGCTCCTTCCAGCTCGAGACCATCGTGGATTTCCGGCCTCGCATCTCTGTCTGGACCAACTTCGCGCCGGACCACATGGATCGCTACAAGACGCTGGAGGAATACCGGGAGGCGAAACGCCGCATTTTTCTCAACCAGACCGAGGATGACGTCGCGATCATCCGGCTCGGGGAGTCGCTTGCGGTGAAACCGAACACGATCACCTTCAGCGGATTCAACGACCGGGGCGACTATTCCCTGCGCGAGGGAAAAATCATCGGACCGCTCGGCTCGCCCGTGGCGGACTTTGCCGCGAGCCGGTTGAACGGGAGACACAATGCGGAGAACGTGATGGCCGCGATCGCTGCCGTGTCCGAGGCAGGAGCCCCGGGGGGCGAGCGTCTCGCCGAGGCGATCGGTCGCTACCGTCCGCCCGCTCACCGGTGCGAAGTGGTGGCCACCATCGACGGCGTCTGTTTCGTCAATGACTCCAAGGCGACCAATCTGCACGCGCTGGAGAGCGCTCTGCTCGGGCAGGAGGGCCGTGTCACCCTGATTGCGGGAGGCAAGGAAAAGGGGCTCGATTTTCGCGAACTGCAGCCCGTGGTTTCAGAAAAGGTGGCCTCGGCCATCTGCATCGGCGAAATCGCCGGCAAGATTGTCGAGGCCTGGGAAGCCCACGTGCCCTGCCGCCTCGCTGAGTCTCTCGACCAGGCGGTGCGTCTCGCCTACGAAAATCGGGGAGATTCCCGTATCGTTCTCTTCTCTCCGGGCACCTCGAGTTTCGACATGTTCTCCGGCTACGAGGAGCGGGGCGACCGTTTTCGCGAGGCGGTCGCGGCCCTGCGGGAGTGACCTTTTTCCCAAGCAAACCACACACCAAAACCCAGCCACACCACACACCAAGCAAGCGAAAATGGAAAACAAAAAGCGGAATCGCAAAATCAACAAGAAGAAGGGAGGGAAGGGGCTCTTCCGTAAGCTCCTCTCGACCTGCGCGGGCAACCCGGAGGAAATCGAGGACCAGGACTGGTATCTCGACTCCCAGGATCTCCGCCTTACCCGAGTCTTTTCGGTGGTTCTCATCCTGCACATCATCGCGATCGGCGGTATTCTCGCCTTCAAAATGATCGACAAGGCCTCCCGGACCGATCCGGCCTCGGTGGCGAAAGCACAGTCGGCGCCTGCCGAAAGCCAGCCTGCGGAGATAATCGTCTCCTCTCCGGCGGACCAGGTGGAGGATGGCGACCGGTTTCTCCGTCCCGAGGCATCGCTTCCCGAGGGACCGGGAAACTCGGTGTCTGGGGAGGTACAGGTTCGTCGGGTCGACGATATCGCGGCCGGTTCGGTTAAGGAATGGAGCGACCTCAACGGGGTGGAGTCGGAGGAAAAACGTGCCATCGTGCGGGAATACGACCAGCTCAGGTCCGGTCCGGAAACGGCAGGGTCCGATTCGGCGGATCGGATGAAAGGGGTGGCACCGATCGAGCCCTCCCCCAAAGCAAAGAAGCTATACAAGGTGGAGAAGGACGATACCGTCTGGGCGATTTCCCGGAAATTTGGCGTTCACCACGAAGTCATTCTCCGGCACAACGGCATCGAGCGTCCGGAACTCCTCAGCGTGGGACAGGTGCTGGAGATACCCGAGGTGCCCTGATTGTGCCGGTCGGGCCGAACCGACGGCGGCCTCTTTTCCATGAATCGGCGAAGCATCGTCATTCTCCTCTCCGGAGTGCTGTTCCTTTCCGCCATGGGCATCGTCATGCTCATGAGCACCTGCGCGTTCAGCGCTCACGCCGACGAGGGCAACGTCTACCGCGAGGTCAAAAAGCAGGCCATCTGGCTCGGACTGGGTGGGCTGGCCTGCTGGGTGACCTCGGTGATCGATTACCGGTTCTGGAAGAAATGGGTCTGGGTCTGCGTCGTCGTCACGGGGGTTCTGCTGGTGCTCTGTTTCGTCCCCGGCGTCGGTCTGCTCATCAACGGGGAGAGACGCTGGATCGGGCTAGGTCCCATCCAACTCCAGCCTTCGGAATTGGCCAAGTTGGCCATTGTTTTTTTTCTGGGTTTCTGGTATGCGCGGTTTCCCGACTCGGGGCGCCAGTTCAACCGAGGGTTTCTCGCCCCCCTGTCCCTGGTGGGAGCGATCCTTCTGCTGGTGTTGTTCGAAGTGGACATCGGCACCACGGCGGTGATTGGACTGTCGGTTCTGGTGGTGCTCTTCGTCGCCGGGGTGCGGGTTCCCTACCTCCTGGGGCTGGTCACCGCGGGTGGGGCCGGATTCGTCGCCATGCTCGCCTATGCGCCGAATCGGGTGGAGCGAATCGCCGCTTTTCTGGACCCGGAGAAGCACCGCCTGGATGCCGGGTTCCAGCAATGGATCTCTCTGATGGCGCTGGGATCGGGAGGACTCACCGGCCGGGGCTTGGGGGAGGGAAGGCTCAAGATGCTCTACATGCCTTTTGCCCATACCGATTTCATCTTTCCCATGATCGGCGAAGAACTGGGCCTGGTGGGAACCCTGCTCGTCGTTTTCGCCTTCATGTGTGTGGTCTGTGCGGGCATGAGCATCGCCTTTCACGCTCCCGACCGTTTTGGGATGATCGTCGGGGTCGGGATTTGCTCGCTGCTGGCGGTGCAGGCTTTTTTCAATATCGGCGTGTCTCTCTCGATCCTCCCCAACACCGGATTGCCGTTGCCCTTTGTCAGCTACGGAGGTTCCTCGCTGGTGATCTCCTTTGCCGCGGTCGGGATACTCATCAATATCTATCGCCAGGGCAAACCTGTGTCGTTTGATCCCTCGGACTGGGCCCTGAAGGGAGACCGCGAGACGCCCCTGCTCGACAGCTGAGCGGTCCCGCGTGCAGACGCAATCTCGTTTTTGCTTCGGTCAGAACTTTGCGCTAGAGAGACGCCGATGAAGAATCGCCGACTCGCCGCACTGGCGCTAGCCCTCGTCTCCGTCCCCCTGTTCCCCAGAGCCGGGGAGATCGAGGTGTTTTTTGGGACCTACACCCGGGGAGAAAGCCAGGGGATCTACCGATCGAAGATGAATCGGGAAAGTGGTGCGCTCTCCGCAGCGGTGCCGGTGGCCGAGCTGACGAATCCGTCTTTCCTCGCGGTGTCGCCCGACGGGAACACGCTCTATGCCGTTTCCGAATCATCGGAGTTTCGCGGACAGGAGGGCGGTGGGCTGGTCGCTTACCGTATCGGGGAAGATGGTCTCGAAGAGATCAGCGCCCGGAGTACCGGGGGCCGGGGGCCCTGCCATCTCTCGGTGCATCCGGCGGGAGCGGTCGTGGCGGTGGCGAATTACGGCGGGGGCAGCGTGGCGGCATTCCCTGTGGACGGAGACGGGCGCACTGGCCCCCGCGCCAGTCTGGTGCAACACGAGGGCAGCAGCATCCATCCGAAGCGGCAGCGCGAGCCGCATGCTCACTCCATCCGGATCTTCGGAGACGGGACCCACGCGGCGGCAGCTGACCTCGGGACAGACTCGGTCTTTCTCTATCGGCTCGATGGCGAGGGAGTCCTGGAGCAAGCGGCCGAAATCAAGCTCGATCCCGGCTCCGGTCCCCGTCACATCGCGATTCATCCCTCCCAACCTTTCGCCTACGTCATCAACGAGATGACCCTGACCGTCGCTGTTTTCCGGATGGAGGGCATGACCACTTGGGATCTGGTGGAGGCGGTGTCGACCCTGCCGCCGGGAGCGGAGGAGACGGGATCGACCGCCGAGATTCGGGTTCACCCCTCGGGCCGGTTTCTTTATGGTTCGAATCGCGGCCATGATTCCATCGCGTGTTTCGTCATCGACCCGGAAGACGGAACCCTGACCCGGATCGAAAACGAGCCGATTCGGGGCGAGGTGCCCCGCAACTTCGGGATCAGCCCCGACGGGAAATTCCTCCTCGCCGCGGGACAGCGCTCCGATTCCGTCGCGGTCTTTGCCATCGATGCGGAGACCGGAGAACTCGAGTTCACCGGTCACGAAATCAAGGTGCCCAGCCCGGTCTGCGTGGTGTTTCGCCAGCGTTTGCCCTAGCCCGGAGAGAGGGAGGACGTTCTGCCAGAGGCGGCTGGAGCGGTGTCAAGGAATCTCAGTCGCGATTATAGTCAATCTTTCTTAGATTTTCTGATTTACCGCTTGTCAGACGAAGTTGAATGGGTCAGGATGGGTTTATCCCCGAGGGGACGACATCATGCATTACCTGCCTCAAATACTCGAAATGCGCAACGCCACCCAGGTGCGGCTCGATGACCTCAACGAGGAGATCAACGAGTTGATTTCCGAGCAGCTCCGCATTCAGGAGACGCTCAACGAGCTACTGGGGGAACTGGAGATTTCCTGATCCCACGTGGGCAAGCGGTCTACGAGGTGGGGAGACCTCTGGTCTGCCTCACCGCCCTTTTCCAGCCTTCCCTGAGCCCGGCCAATCCTGGGGGATTTGCGGGGAGAAAGCGTTTCCCGGCCTTCCAGACCCCTGCGGTTTCCGCCCGGTCCTTCCAGAATCCGGTGGCCAGACCCGCCAGGAGTGCGGCGCCCAGCGAGGTCGTTTCGGAGGTAGAGCTTCTCGCCACCGTCATACCGGCGAGGTCGGCCTGGATCTGCATGAGCAAGTCGTTTCTGGAGGCGCCCCCGTCCACCCGCAATTCTCCCCCTTCGATTCCCGCGTCGGCCCTCATGGCCTCCAGAATGTCTGAGGTCTGAAGCGCGATCGATTCCAGGGCGGCCCGGGCCAGATGAGCCCTGCCACTGCCCCGGGTCAGACCCACGATGGCACCTCTCGCGTCGGGGTCCCAGTGAGGTGCTCCCAGTCCGGTAAAGGCCGGGACGAGACAGACTCCGCCCGAGTCCGGTGTCGAGGCAGCGAGGGATTCGATTTCGTCCGCCGTCTCGATAATCCCCAACTGGTCGCGGAGCCATTGCACCACCGCTCCGGCGGCGAAAATGCTCCCCTCGAGCGCGTATTCCCTCTGCCCGTCGATCTGCCAGGCGATCGACGTGAGGAGCTGATGATGCGATGTTATCGGTTCCTTTCCCGTGTGCATGACGAGGAAACAACCCGTGCCGTAGGTGTTCTTCGTCATGCCGGGGGAGTGACACGCCTGACCGAAGAGAGCGGCCTGCTGGTCGCCCGCGATTCCCGCGATGGGCAGGGAGCGCCCGAACCAGTCGGGATCGGTCTCTCCATACACCTCGCTGCTGTCGCGGATCTCGGGGAGGAGGGCCTGGGGCACCCCGAAAAGGTCGAGCAGTTCGTCATCCCACTCCGCCCGGTCGATACGGCAGAGCATGGTGCGGCAGGCGTTCGACGGGTCCGTGATGTGGAGCCTGCCGCCGGTCAATTTCCAGATCAGCCAGGAATCGATGGTTCCGAAAGCGAGTTCACCGGCCTCGGCCCTCTCTCTGGCGCGGGGCACGCGGTCGAGCAACCACCGGATTTTCGAGGCGGAAAAGTAGGCGTCGACCACCAGACCGGTGCGCTGACGAATCAAGCCGGCCCGTTCGGAATCCTTTTTGATCTCATCGCAGAAGCCGGAGGTACGACGGTCCTGCCAGACGATCGCATTGGCGATGGGCCGCCCTGTGCTCCGCTCCCAGATGACCGTCGTTTCCCGCTGGTTGGTGATGCCGATTCCGGCGATCCGACTCGGATCGGCTCCGCTCTCGGCAAGGACGCGGCGCACCGTGGCACCCTGGCTCTCCCAGATCTCTTCGGGATCGTGCTCCACCCAGCCCGACCGGGGAAAGATCTGCCCGAACTCTTGTGAAGAAGCGGCCACGATTTCACCGGCGCGGTCGAACAGCAGGGTTCGCGAACTCGTGGTCCCCTGATCGAGAGCGAGAATGAAGTCGGACATGGCAAAAGGCTAACGAAAAGCGGAGACAGGCACAAGGGAGCACGGAAGAGAAGTCGAATTCCTTTTGGCGTGTTCGGATTTTCGGAATCGTTGAGGATTTGAAGTTGACTCTAACAGCCAAAACATGGTTGGTTCGCGCCATGAAAGCGCGGAACGCAACCTTCTCTCTCCTTACCATCCTCATCCTTTCCGTGACGGCGGCTCACGGCCAGTCCTTGTTTGATATTGGCTTCCCCTCCAGCAAGCACCCGTATCCCGACGACAAGGGCAGCGACAAGGTCAACCCCGGGATCGCCACCGGCTCGAGTTCGGGCCTGTATATGCGATTCGGCGAGGACATTGCGAAGCTCTGCGCCACCTACGGCATCCCACTGACTTCCGGCGATCCAAATCGTTTTCTCTACCCGAAATTCCGCGTCAATGTCTATGCCACCCAGGGCGGTTTCGACAGCGTGAAGCGCCTCCGCTACGAGAAAGAGGTTCAACTCGCCGTGGTTCAGTCGGATCTTCGCTACTTTGCCATGGAGCGTTTCAAGGACGAAGTCGATCCCAAGAAGAGGGAGGCCTGGCGGCAGATCGCGGATGAGATCAAGCTGATCCTGCCGCTCTACAAAGAGAAGATTCACATCGTCTGTCGGCCTGAGGACAAGGGGCGTTTCAAGGATCTCGCCGGACTCCTGCAGGCCGGCGCCACGGTGAACGTCGGACAGGTCAGCTCCGGGGGCATGATCACCTGTGCCCTGCTCGAGGAACTCATCACCGGCTCGCGGGACTGGAAAGGCAAGGGGACCTGGAAGAAGCGCTACTACCCCGAGGATGCGGCCCTGGAGATGCTGGTGGGTCGGAACCCCCGGGAGACGCTCGACGCCGTGATGCTGATCGGCGGCGTGCCCTACCCCGCGCTGGAGAAGTTTGGCGTGGACATGTTGATCGAAGAACGCCGGCGCTTTCTCGGGCTGGGAGATAATACCAAGGTCGAGGCCAAGGCTCAACTCGCCTTGCTTCCTTTCGGCGCCGAGGCGGGAGACATCATCGACTCCTCGGGATTCGGTGGCTATCATCCGGCCCAGATCAAGACCGAGGACTACGAATTCATGCGGACCGCCTCGGACGAAGTCGTGGAAACTCGCGGGGTTTACGCCTGTCTCGTGTCGCATTCGGTCTACGGTAAGTCCCCCAACGACCACAAGGTCGAGTGGGTGCGACACATTCTTTTCCGGGTGCTCTCGAAGCTGGACGTGAACAGCGATTACGGGTTGCCCTATGATTTCGGGGTGCCGAGGGCCGGCAAGAAGTGGAAGGAGGTTTACCCTCTGTCCGAGGTAGGCTTGGGATCGGAGTCGAAGTGGGAGGAGCTATACGGCTGGCCGCGCCACGACGACGAGTTCATTCGCAAGATGGTGGATGTCTGGGCCAGTGGTCAGGGCGTCCAGCAGGGAGGTCCGAGTTCGAGCATCATCGATCCGATCAAACTTTTCTAGGTCTGCTCCTCCCCGGCAGCGCCTCCGGAGTGAGGCGTGTCCGTGGTGGGGAAAACCTGGCGGAAAAGGGAACGCCAGTGCTCCAGGCGCTCTCGAACTCGTTTTTCCATGCCGTTCTCGCCGGGCCGATAATAGATGCGGCCCTCGGGGAGGTAGGCCTGGGGGACGAAACCTTCCTCGAAATCGTGGCCGTAGAGGTAGGCGGCATCTCCGGGCTCAATCGTGCCGCTGTCGATGGCCAGCTTCTTCCGTGTGCGAGTCCGCAGGTGAGCCGGCACGGGGAGGGTGCGTCCTTTGGCGACGTCGTCCATCGCGGCGTTGATCCCGACGTAGGCGCGGTTGCTCTTGGGCGCGGTCGCCAGGTACACTGCGGCGTGGGCCAGAGGGATGCGCGCCTCCGGCATGCCGATGAACTCCACCGCCTGTTGGGCAGCCACGGCGACACGCAGCGCGTTGGAATCGGCCATGCCGACATCTTCGCTCGCGGCGATGACGATTCGCCGCGCGATGAAGCGAATGTCTTCCCCGGCATGAAGCATCTTGGCCAGCCAGTAGAGAGTGGCGTCGGGATCGCAGCCCCGCATCGATTTGATAAAGGCGCTGATGGTATCGTGGTGGGCATCGCCGTCGGCGTCGTAGACGATCGTCTTGCGCTGGATGGAGTCCTCCGCGATGTCCAGGGTGATGCGGGTCTCGCCCGTCTCGTCGTCGGGATCGGTGGTCAGGACGGCGAGTTCGAGAGAGGTCAGAAGCTTGCGGGCATCGCCGTCGCACATGCGCACCAGGTGGTCGGCGGCCTCGCGATCCACGATCACCCCGCACTTGCCCAGGCCGCGCTTCTCGTCTTCCACCGCCCAACGGAGCAGGATGGCCAGATCGGATTCCGACAGCGGTTCCAGTTGAAAAACCTGGCTTCGTGAGACCAGGGGGCTATTCAGGTAGAAGAAAGGGTTGTGCGTGGTGGCCCCGATGAAGCGCACCGTGCCCCGTTCGATGTGGGGGAGCAGGACATCCTGCTGGGCTTTATTGAAGCGGTGGATTTCGTCGACGAAAAGGGTGGTGATCTCGTTCCGGGTGCGGAGGAAGTGACGGGCCGCCTCCACGGCTTTGCGGATTTCACCGACATTGCTCTCCACTCCGGATAGGTTGATGAAGCGCGATTCAGTTCGCTGGGCGATCAATTCGGCGAGGCTGGTTTTTCCGACTCCTGGCGGCCCGTAGAAGATCAGCGAGGTGAAGCGGTCCGCCTCGACGGCGCGGCGGAGCAGTTTGCCCTCGCCCAGAATATGGCTCTGGCCGACGTACTCGTCGAGGTTGCGCGGCCGCATGCGCTCCGCCAGGGGGAGGAGACGGGGTTCCGGGGAAGCCGGGCGCGCCCGGGGAGAGGGTTCCAATGAATCGAAGAGGTCATCGCCCATCTTTCGGGAGGGAGGGTGAGTCGGGCGGCTCGCCGGGACGATGGCCCATCCCGGCTGGGACAGGATGCGGGTCCGCGTCCGATCGGCCTACCGGATCGATTCTTCGGGCAATTCGCCCTTGATTCCCTGGTCGAGGGGCATCTCATCGGGTTTGCCCTCGTTCACCTCGGCGATGAGGCGGTCCAGTTCAGCTCGCAGTTCGGCGACGAGATCGGCGTGCTCGGGATCGTCGATCAGGTTGTTGCCCTGTTCGGGATCACTCGGCAGGTGGTAGAGTTCCGCCTTGTGGCGGTCGGGCGAACCGTCGCCGTGGGGATACCGCATGTAGGCCCATTCATCGGTGCGGAGTGCCCGGACATTCGGGGTGTAGGGGAACTGGACCTCGTAGTTGTATTCGTAGAACCAGCTCGTGCGCCAGTCCGGATCACCCTCGGCGACCAGTTTTTTCCAGGATTTCCCGTGGGTTTTTTCCAGGGGTGGCACTCCGCAGATGTCGAGAATGGAGGCGGCGAAATCGAGCGTCAGGGTCTGGGCCTCGATCACTTTCGGTTCGGCGGGGTCGATCAGGCCGGGATAACGAACCACCAGGGGGATGCGGATGGAACCCTCGTGTGCGGTTCGCTTGTCGACCATGCCGTGTTCGCCCTCGAGCAGTCCGTTGTCGCTGGTGAAGATGAAGAGGGTGCGGTCGAGTTCGCCGTTCTTCTCGAGGAACTCGTAAAGCCTCCCCACCGAGTCGTCCACCGACATCAGGGTGCCGAGGTAGGCGCGCACCATGTTCTCGAAATCGATCATGGCCGCCGCGGAACGATCCGGGAAATCCTTGCGCCAATCGAACAGGGGACCATAGATCCCGTGCCAGGTGTCAAGGCGCTGGGTGATCCACTGCGGGTTGTCCTCTAACTCGAAGGCCGACTCGGGATAAGGGAAACGGATGTGATCGAAGGCGTCGGCGTATTTTTCCTCGGGGTAGTAGAAGCTGTGGGGTGCCTTGTGCCCGAGAAAAAGGAGGAAAGGCTGGTCATCGTCGGCGGACTCGCGCTGCTGCATCCAGTCGATGGCCATATCGGTGACAACGGTGGTGTAATAGCCGGGAACGACCTCGCGTTCGCCGTCGTTGGTTCGGAACTCGTTGTCGAAGTATTTTCCCTGGCCGCGGTGGGTCACGAAATGGTCGAAACCGGGTCGTTTGCTGTCGTCTTCCTCCCCCATATGCCATTTGCCGATGTAGGCGGTGGCGTAGCCCGCCGCCTGGAGTTGACGGGGGAAGGTGGGCAGGTCGCGCGGATAGTCGGTGAAGTTGTTGACCACGCCATGGGTGCGGGCGTAGAGCCCTCCGAGGATGGAGGCGCGGCTCGGGGAGCAGAGGGAAGTGGTGCAGAAATGATTCTTGAAAAGGGCTCCCTCCGCGGCGAGCCGGTCGATGTGGGGCGTCTTCAGGGCGGGGTGTCCCATGCAGGAGAGGGCGTCGGCCCGTTGGTCATCGGTGAGGATGAAGACGACATTAGGGCGATCGTCGGCGAGGAGGAAGCTGCTGGTCAGCACGGTGAAGAACAGGGAAAAGAGGGAGATTTTCATCGGCGGCTCCACCCTAACCACAAGCGCAAAGGAGTCAACGCGGGCATGACATCCCGAAGCGGCCATGATCGGGGTTCGGAGGGCAGAATTTGGCGGCCGCTCTCGCACTCAGCGCTCGTCCGGGGTCTCGCCGAGGCGCGAGCCCTCCCGCTGGCGATACCGGATGGCGTCGGCGTATCCGGCATCGGCGGAGCGGCGATACCAGTCACGGGCCTGTGCCGGATTGCGCTCGCGCCCGAAGCCCACTTCGAAGCAACGGGCCAGGAGGAACATGGAGGCGGGATCCCCGAGTTCGCTCCCGCGGGTGAACAGATCGGCGGCCCGTTCCGCATCCCGCTCCACGCCCCGGGCCTGGAGGAAGCAACTGCCGAGCATGGAGAAGGCGACGGGGTCGCCGGCATCGACCCCGTCCCGGAGGTGTCGGACCGCCCTGGTCTCGTCGCGGGGCACGCCGTTGCCGGCGAGACAGCACGCGCCGAGCAGAGTCGAGGCCGGGCCGTGCCCGGCCCGCGCGGACCGCTCGAGATAGGCAGCCGCGGCTTCGGGTTGAACGGGGCAGCCGGTGCCCTCGAGGAGGCACCTTCCCGCGAGAAACAGACTCTCGGCATCGCCGAGTTCGGCGGCCTGGACGAAGCGCTCGAAGGCAGCAGCCTCGCGGCCCGGCATGACGAGGAGCCTTTTCCCCTCGTTCCGGAGGGCGACGGCGCGGGGCGGTTCAGGTATGGACGGAATTTCAGATCGTTTCTCCTCCAGCAGGGCAGATTCGGTTCTCTGCGGTTGCTCAGCCGCCGGAGAGAGGTCGCCACGGACTGTTTCCAGAGCGTTCTCCGCGGTCTCAGCGGCGGGCGCGGCAGCAGACTCCGTGACAGGATCGGGCTGCGAGCCGCCGTGGTCCCACCACATGACCAAGGCAGAGGCCACCGCCGCAGCCGCAACGATCGCGATGAGGGAGGGAATAGCGACGTGGGGCCAGGATGGGCCGCTCCGCGGAAGGGGACGGCAGGGAGGCAGGAGAGTTTCTCCCCAATCGCGGGGCCGAATCAACTGTCGGAGGAGGGGGAAGGGCTGTTCCCGCTCGGTCCAGAGGCGGCTCGGAGGGAGGCTCCGCCCGTACTCGTTCAAATACTGGCAAACCGCGGCGGGACTGCGTCCGGTCGTGTCCAGGATGTCTGCTGGCGTCCGAAAACCCTCGAGGACGGGCACGTCACCACCCAGAAAGCGGCTCAGTTCCGCGAGCAGGCGGGCGTTGTCTTCCTCGGGAGAGTCCGAGGGAAGGAAGCCTGGTTCGCCGAGAATCAGCCGGGGAGAGAGGGTATCTCGGGCGATCCAGATGGCACCGGGAGCCAGGCGATAGCGGTCCAGAGGAATCCAAGGACGAACGATGAGAGCTTCGGCAAATCGGGCCACCAGCGCGACGGCCCGTTCTGGCGCAAGGGGCCCCCGTCGGGAGACGTAGCGCTCCACCGGTTCGGCGTTGGGAAGGGCCGAAAAGTGGAAAAACCTGCCTTCGGCGCGTCCCGAAGTGACGATCTCGGGAAGGATCTCACGATCATTCCGCTGTCGCAGCGATCGGATCAGGCGCCTCCATTCGCCCGGTTCGATCGGATTCGCCGGATCGATCAGACGTAGCTGTCCGAAAGCGGATGCCGCGGCATCGAAGGCGAGGAAACCCTCGGTCCCTTCCGTCGCGGGCAGGGTGATGGGCTCGCCCGTTTTCCGGGTGAGGATCCGGAAAGGACGTCCCTGGCGGGAGAAGCGGGTATCGGAGGCGGGGACAGACATGAACCACAGAGGCCAGCGAAAAAGTACCGCTGCCTTTGATGGAAGTTATGGAAAATAATAAATTTATCAAATAAATGTCGCGAGATTTTGAAAATGGACCGGTCGCGGGGGAGGGGACGACGGAGTTACTGGTTCTTTGCCCACGAATCTCGCAATGCCGCGGTACGGTTGAAAACGGGCCTGTCGGGGCTCCCGTCGGCATCGGCGCAGAAATAGCCGAGTCTTTCGAATTGGACCGCTTGGCCGGGATCGGTTTCGGCGAGTCCTGGTTCGAGTTTTGCGGTTTTCACCACCTCCAGAGAATCGGGATTGAGTTTTTCGAGGAAGGAGCCCTCGCCCGCGTCGGGATTCTCCACCCGGAAAAGGCGTTCGTAGAGGCGGACCTCGGCTTCGACGGCGTGACGCGCGCTCACCCAGTGGATGGTTCCTTTGACCTTTCGTCCGTCCGGGGGATTCTCTCCGCCGCGCGTCGCGGGGATCGTAGGTGCAGCGGAGTTCGACGATCTCGCCCGCCTCGTTCTTGATCACTTCATCGCATTTGACGAAGTAGGCGCAACGCAGCCGCACCTCTCCTCCCGGTTTGAGGCGGAAAAATTTCTTCGGAGGGTCCTCCATGAAGTCGGCTCGCTCGATGAAGAGTTCGCGGCAGAAAGGGACGAGGCGGGTTCCGAGGTCGGGATTCTCCGGGTTTCGCACCGCTTCCATTTCCTCGACCTCGTTCTCGGGGTAGTTCGAGATCACCACCCTGAGCGGGTCGAGCACGGCCATGAAGCGCAGGGCATCGCGATTGAGCACGTGGCGGACGGCGTTCTCGAGAAGGCCAAAGTCGTGGGTGCTCTTGTATTTGGTCACCCCGATTTGGTGACAGAAGTTCCGGATCGCCTCGGCGGGATACCCCCGCCTTCTCATTCCGGAAAGGGTGGGCATACGGGGATCGTCCCAGCCCGTCACGTGTCGGCCGTTCACCAGTTCGAGCAGTTTTCGCTTGCTCATCACCGTGTAGGTCAGGTTGAGCCGGGCGAATTCGATCTGCCGGGGGCGCGAGGGCACCGACAGGTTGTCGAGAAACCATTCGTAGAGAGGGCGATGATGCTCGAATTCGAGGGTGCAGAGCGAGTGGGTGATGTGTTCGAGCGCGTCGCTCTGACCGTGGGTGAAATCGTACATCGGGTAGATGCACCACGCGTCCCCGGTGCGGTGGTGGTGGGCGCGAGCGATGCGGTAGAGCACCGGGTCGCGCAGGTTCAGGTTGGGATGGGCCATATCGATCCTGGCGCGCAGCACCTTCTCGCCGTCCCGAAATTCCCCCTCTTTCATCCGGCGGAAGAGATCGAGACTTTCCTCCGCGGGTCGGTCGCGGAAGGGGCTTTCCACTCCCGGCTCCTGAAGGTTGCCCCGATTGCGGCTGATCTCCTCGGGCGTCTGTTCATCGACGTAGGCTTTCCCCGACTCGATCAGGCCAACCGCCCACTTGTAGAGCTGGTCGAAATAGTCCGAGGCGAAATAGAGGTGTTCCCCCCAGTCGAAACCGAGCCAGCGCACGTCTGTCTGGATGGATTCGACAAACTCCGCGTCTTCCTTCGCCGGGTTGGTGTCGTCGAAGCGCAGATGACAACGGCCCTCGTATTCAAGGGCGATTCCGAAGTTCAGGCAGATGGACTTGGCGTGGCCGATGTGCAGGTAGCCGTTCGGTTCGGGGGGGAACCGGGTGATGATCCGCTGGTGTTTGCCCGATGCGAGATCGTCGGCGACGATCTGCCGGATGAAGTCTCTGGATTCCGTTTCTCTCTCACTCATGGCGATGTGGCGCGGGGATTACGGTTTCTCCTCGAACCGGTCGAGGGCGCCCCAGACCCGTTCGTTGCGGGATTCCTCCTCAGCGGCTTCCTTCTCCGCATCGCGTTCCTGAAGGCGCGAGAGCAGCTCCGTCCTGGGACAGTCCGGGCGATCCGGGGAATCGTTGCAGTGGGGTGTGACCGGCAGGGCCAGAAGAATCTCGTCGCGCAGACTTTCGCGGGGGTCAAAAGAGGCCATGCCCGCCTCGATCTCGATCTCCGACTGCCAGGAGGGAAAAGACGCTTTGTAGGGAAAAAAATCGAGACAGGTCACACACTGCAGCTCGAAATCCCCCGAGACGGTCCCGGACAGAACGACGACGTCGTCGAAGCGATAGACAGTGAGGTCGTAGGCGAGATCCCCCGCGGGCCGGATGCTGTCCCGCTCGTCGAGCCCGAAAAAGGAGGGGGCGATGGTTCCGGAGACGGGCAGCCCGCCCTCCGGAATGTCGGACAAGAAAATTTCCATGATGACCCCTACCTAACGTCAGGAAGTGCGAAGTCTCATCTACAATTCATCGGCGGGGCTCGAATTCTCGGCCCCCGCAGAGGCCTTTCCGCGCGCTCTCGTCAAAGCTTCCGCAGCGCCTCCAGTTCGGCGGCGAAACCGCTGCTGAGGATGGGGAAACGGCACCAGGTTCGCGGATCCAGATTCTCGTCGTCGAGATGGAAGCTGGGGGCATAGCGCTCCCGTTTCCACTGGTTGCGGCTCCACAGCTGGAAAAAGCGGATCACCCAGTCCCTCAGCTGGTCCCGGGGATAGGTTCCGGACCACGATGCTTCGAGGAGATGAAAGACTTCGACGGGCAGCTTCTTGTCGCGGATGGCATGACGCTCGATGCCGTCGAGGATGGGGTAGGGCATCAGATCGCCCTCATCGGTCTGGTTTTCCTCTCGGGGGCGCAGCTCCGCGGTCGGTTCCTGGTCGTTGATCCAACGCAGGGAGGAGAGCGGCGCGATGCCTCTTCCGCCCTGCTTTTCCACCCAGCGGAGCCAGTGGCGGAGAAAGGCCTTGTCGATGCCGCAGAGAGGGCTGAGACCTCCGCTGGTATCCCCGTCCATGGTGGCGTAACCGACCGCCGCCTCCGACCGATTGCACGTGGCGAGGAGGAGATTGTTCTCCAGCTTGGCCATCATCCAGATCCCGGGTGACCTGGATCGCGACTGGATGTTCTGCAGGGTGACGTCGTCGGACTCCCAGGTCAGGGGGCGGCCCACACTCTTTTCGACGGTGGCCCGGTATCCCGCGACGATGTCCTCGATATCCCACTCCAGATAATGCGCTCCGATGGAGCGGGCCAGTTCACCGGCAGCGCGCCGGGTGATTTCTCCGCTATTTTTTGTGGCCTGGTAGACGCAGGTGAGCAGCGTGACCATGGGGGAGGCGTCGTCGAAAGGGATGTGCCCGAGACGTTCCCGGAATCCCGATTCCCCGAGTTCGTCGAGGGCCAGGTCGACCATCACCTTCACCAGCGTGGCCACGGCTCCGGAATCGGCTCCACCGCTCAGCGACACGACGAAGCCTCCCGAGCGCGATTTCCTCAGATAATCGAAGAGCCCAAGGGCCACGGCATGACCGAACTCCTCCTCCTTGGAAAAGGGGGGCTCCTCCCGGGTCACCGTACAGGGGGCGTAGTCCGGCCGGTTCAGGATTCCCGGGTTCCGCGGTAGCGGCGATCCCGGGAGGTCCCCCATGAGGGGCACGTGACTGACCTGGCGCGCCCGGTGCATGCGGCTGACTCCGATGTCGATGGGGCATGTCGTCACGTTGACGTCTCGGTAGGAGAACCGCGGGCCGGTGGCGACCATGGCTCCGCCGCTGGCGATGGAGGTGCCGCCGTCGAAGATGATCCGGCCGGATTCGTTGCCGAGGAGGTTGGCGTAGATATAGGAACAGGCGAAGGCCCGGGAGCCTTCGAGGACGAAACGGCGACGAATCTCCTGTTTCCCAAAAGCGAAATGGCTCGCGCTGGGGTTCAGGATGACGTCGACCCCCCGGCGGGAGAGCCGGACTCCGGGGCGCTCGGCAATCCAGGCGTCCTCGCAGATTTCGAAGCCAATACGGACGCCGTCGATCTCAAAGACGAGGTCGCCGAGGGGAATGGTATCCTCTCCCACGTGAAGCACGTCGGTCTCTCCCTCGGGCCAGGGTTTGAACCAACGCGGCTCGTAGTGGACCCCGTCGCCGGCCAGGTTCTGCTTGCAGACGACGCCGGCAATGGAGCCGTCGACGAGGAGGGCGACGGCGTTGAAAACGGAACTTTGAAACCAGACGGGCAATCCCACGGCGACCACGAGTCCGGCGCTGTGGGGCCTGAGTTCCTCGAGCACGCCCCAGGCGGCCTCGCCCACCGCCGGGGCGAGGAACATGTCCTCGCAGCCGTAGCCGGTGATGCTGAGTTCCGGGAGACAAATCAGCGCGGCGCCAGCTTCGCGGCTCGCCGCAATCGCCTCGGCGAGACGGTCCCGGTTGCCCGCCCAGTCGAGAGGAACCTGGTTGACCGACGCGGCGGCCACGTTGAGGTGGAGATTCATTCAAGGAAAATTACGCCCTGCCGCAGCTCCCTTCCACTGCCGATTTTGGTCAATGGTGGCGCGGGCCGGCGAATTTCCGGACCCGGTTCCGGGGAACGACGTTGCGAATCCCGAGGCTTCCATTATGTAGGGGACGACATGCTGACGATACGAGATCTGAAAAAATCTTACGGGGGGCAGAGTCTCTTCGAGGGGGCAAATCTGCAGGTCAATTACGGGGAGCGAGTCGCCATCGTCGGGCCGAACGGTGCAGGAAAGTCGACAATTTTCCGCATCATCCTCAAGGAAGAGGAGGCCGACCGGGGTTCGGTGGAACGGGACGAGTGGACCATGGTCGGGTTTCTGCCCCAGGAGAGCGAGGACGTGGGGGATGTGACCGTGCTCGACGTCGCCATGGGGCGTGCCGGCGAACTCGAGGAACTGGAGAAGACCCTGAAGAAACTGGAGGATGCCGGCACGGTGGACGTCCCCGCATACTATGAGGCCCAGTCGAAGTTCGAGGCGCTGAGTGATCCCGCGGTGGAGGCAAAGGCAAAGAAGATGCTGCGTGGGCTGGGATATCGGGAAGAGGATTTCGAGCGTCCGGCGAAGGAGATGAGCGGCGGCTGGATCATGCGGGCACACCTGGCCCGGCTCCTCGTCATGGAACCGGACCTGCTCATGCTGGACGAGCCGACCAACCACCTCGATCTCATGTCGTTGCTCTGGTTTCAGGATTACTTGAAAAACTATCCCGGGGCGATCCTCATGATCTCTCACGACCGCGAGTTCATGGACGAGTTGATCGAGACCGTCTATGAGATCGGGGACCAGCAGCTGCGGTCCTACACGGGAAACTACACCGAGTTCGAGGAGCAGCGACATAAGGCCTACGAGGTGCAGAACGCCGCCTACAAGAACCAGCAGAAGCAGATCAAGGAACTGCAGGATTTTGCCAACAAATTTCGCTCGGTTTCCTCCAAAGCATCGCAGGCCCAGGCCAAGTTGAAGGAGATCGAGAGGATAGAAAAAATCGAAAAGCCGAGAGCACCGAAGAAGCCTTTTCGCTTTCAGATCCCGGAGCCGCCTCGGGGGTGGCAGAAGGCGATCGTCCTCGAGGGGATCGATTTCGCCTACCCGGGTGGTCCCAACATCTACGAGAATATCGATTTCTCGGTGGAACGGGGAGAGCGCACTGTGCTGGTGGGCCCCACCGGGGCGGGCAAATCGACACTGCTCAAGATTCT